>NZ_JAIBNX010000036.1 GCF_026130045.1 Micromonospora sp. CPCC 205371 | reverse complement strand
GCCGAGCCCGACCGCCCCCGCGCGCCCCCCGCCCAGCCACCCGCGCCGGCGCCCATGCTGGCCGGGGGGGAACTGGAGGCGGCAAACGCCGCCGCGGCACGAGGCGTCACAGGCATCCGCGACTTCGAGTACACCGACACCATCGCCGACTGGACCCGCCGGCTTGCCACAGGCACATCCTCGGTACGGGTGGAGTGCGTGATCGCCCGCCACCTGCTGGACGCCGCCATCGCCTGCGGGCACCGCACCGGGGACCCGGTTGCCGACTCGAACGGGCTGCTCACGGTCGGGCCGTACAAGCTCTTCGTCGACGGGTCCCTCAACACCCGCACGGCGTACTGCCACGAGCCGTACCCCGGCACCGGATCCCACGGGCAACTAGCACTGCTCTACGAGGAACTCGTCCCGCTGATGCAGCGGGCACACCGGCACGGAATCACCCCGGCAGTACACGCCATCGGCGACCACGCCGTCACCATCGCCCTCGACGCGTTCGCCAAGCTCGGCTGCCCCGGCCGGATCGAGCACGCCCAACTCGTCCACCCCGACGACCTGCCCAGGTTCGCCGCGCTCGGCGTCACCGCCAGCGTCCAGCCGGCCCACGCCCCAGACGACCGGGACGTCGCCGACCGCCACTGGGCCGGGCGCACCGGCCGCGCCTTCCCGTACGCCGACCTGCACGCCGCCGCCGCCAAGCTGGAGATCGGATCCGACGCCCCAGTGGCCCCCCTGGACCCATGGGACGGCATCGCGTCCGCGGTCACCCGCACCGACGACGACCGACCCCCGTGGCACACCGAGCAGGCGATCCCACTCGCCACGGCGTTGCGGGCGGCCAGCGGCGGGCGAGCCGGCATACGCGTCGGCGACCCAGCGGACCTCGTCGTGACCGCGATCGACCCCAGTTACGTAGCGCCCCACGACCTGCGAGACATCCCGATCACCGCCACACTCATGGCGGGCCACCCGACCTACAGCAGCGACCCCACCTGACGCGGACCGGTCAACGAGTACCGACCGCGCTGGCAGAGGGCGCGGGTGGTGTGGCCGAACCCGCCGCCATTTCTGCGGCGGCGAACGACATCACCCGGATCGTCATCACGACGGCCGACCCCTCCCGAGACAGTCGTGGAACCGACAAACCCGACCCGGTCCGCAGGCAGCGAGTCGACGGTGCGGAATCTGCTGGGTGGGCCGGCGAATGTTTCGGTCATGTAACGTCGGTTTAGCTTCGTTGACAAACCGTTTTATCAGACACAGAGTGTTCTTCATCCCAGTGATAAAAGGGTTTGGCAGGTGCTGAGATGGCGAGACCGAGGGTGAAGATCCGCACGGTGGCCGAGGCGGCCGGTGTGTCGGTGACGACCGTGTCGTTGGTGCTCAACGAGGTGGCCGGGGCGCGGGTGAGCGCCGAGACGCGGCAGCGGATCCACGAGGTCGCGCGGCGTCTTGGCTACGTGCCCAACGAGGTCGCCCGGCAGTTGCGCGCGCAGCGCACCAAGACGTTGGGGCTGCTGGGTGACGAGGTGACGACGACGCCGTTCGCCGGGCGGATGGTGTTGGGAGCGCAGGAGGCGGCGAGCAAGCATGGCTGGTTGCTGATGCTGCTCAACAGTGGCCTGGACCCGGAGCTGGAGCGCAAGGAGATCAGCGCGCTGATTCGGGGGCGGGTGGACGGTGTGCTCTATACGACCATGTACCACCGGGTGGTGCGGGTGCCGGAGCAGCTGCGGACGGTGCCGACGGTGCTGCTGGATGCTGAGGACGACACCGCGGAGTTGCCCTCGGTGGTGCCTGACGAGCAGGACGGGGCGTATCTGGCGACGAAGGAGTTGCTCGATCATGGGCACCGCAGGGTGGGTTTTATCAACCACAGCGGCGATATCCCGGCTACCTGGGGCCGGCTGGCCGGTTTTCAGCGTGGCCTACGGGAGGCCGGTGTCCCGTTCGACCCCGGGCTGGTGGTGTCGGTTCCGCCGGTGGCCCGGGAGGGCTATGCCGCCACGTTGCAGATGCTGGGCAGCGAGCGGCGCCCGACCGCGTTGTTTTGCTTTAACGACCGCGTCGCGATGGGCGCCTACCAGGCCGCTGCGGCGCTCGGGCTGCGCATCCCCGCCGACGTGTCGATTGTCGGCTTCGATGACCAGGAAGAGATCAGCGAGGGTTTGCTGCCGGGGCTGACCACGGTCGCGTTGCCGCACTACGCGATGGGTGCGTGGGCGGTCGACGCGCTCATCGCCCGGATCACCGATCCGCAAGTCCCGGTGGAGCGTGTACTGCTGCCCTGCCCGATCGTTCGACGCGAGTCGGTGGGGCCTCCGCCGGCGCTCTGATACCTGAATCTGTCGCTGCCCGGCGACGTGGATCCGGGGCGGCGGGACCACTTCCGGTTGGCCATGGCCGTCGCGCTCGTACCGCGAAGGCGGGCGTAGCCATGCCGAATTCGATGTCTGAAGCAGGCGACGCCCGTGACGGGGCGCTGTAGTTGAGGAGAAATCACGGATGAAACCCTTGAAAAGACGGCTGTTGGCATCCGCTCTCGCGGCCGCCGTGTTGGCCGGTTCGGCGGCGTGTGGGTCAGGCGAGGGCACGGGTACGTCGGCCGATGGTGGCCTGACACTGTGGACGCACAACGCGGGCAACCCGGAGGAGTTGGCGGTCGTCGAGCAGATCGTGGCCGACTGGAACGCCGCGCACCCGGAGAAGAAGATTACGGTGCAGGCGTTCCCGCAGGCGGCGTACAACGAGGCGGTCGTGGCGGCAGCGACCGCGAAGAAGCTGCCGTGCATCCTGGACACCGACGCGCCCACCGTGCCCAACTGGGCGTACGCCGGCTACCTGGTCCCGCTGGAGATTCCCGCTGATCTGCTGGCCAAGCAACTGCCAAGCACGGTGGGCACGTACCAGGGAAAGACGTATTCGGTCGGGTACTACGAGGCGGCGCTGGGGCTGTTCGCCCGTAAGTCCGCGCTGAACGCGGCCGGCGTGCGTATCCCCACTCTCGAGCAGCCATGGACTGCTACCGAGTTCGATCGGGCCCTACGGGCGATCAAGTCGAGTGGCAAGTACCCGATCACTTTCGATTTGGGCACCGGCGACACGACGACCGAGTGGTGGACGTACGCCTACTCGCCGTTCCTGCAGAGTTTCGGCGGGGACCTGATCGACCGTGACACGTACAAGACGTCCAGCGGTGTGCTCAACGGGGACAAGGCGTTGGCCTGGGCGAGATGGTTGCAGGGTTTGGTGAAGCAGGGCTACTCGCCGCAGAGGTCGAGCCAGGACGCGTTCGCCGATTTCGTCAACGGCAAGTCGGCGATGGTCTGGTCCGGGATCTGGAACTCAGGCTCGTTGAGCAAGGTCGAGGACGGGGTGGTGCTGCCGCCACCGGACTTCGGTAACGGTCCCAAGATCGGTGGCGGATCGTGGCAGTGGGCGGTCAGCAGCAGCTGCGCGGACAAGGCGACCGCGATGGAGTACCTGCGGTCCTCTTTGACGGCCAAGAGCATCGCTGCGTTCGCCGAAAAGCAGAACGTGATCCCGGCTACGGAGGAAGCGGCGGCGCTGGCTCCTGGCTGGCAGCCCGGCGGGGAGAAGCGGTTCTTTCTGGAGGAGTCCAGGAAGCTGGCCATGGTGCGTCCGCCGACACCGGGATATCCGTACCTGACGACCACGTTCGCGAAGGCGACGCAGGACATCATCGCTGGCGGTGACCCCAAGCAGATCCTGGACCGCGCGGCGAACGAGATCGACCGGGACCTGAAGTCCAACAACTACTACGGCTTCTGATCGTTCGCGGGGTGCGGGCGCCAGTCCGCACCCCGCGCGCACCGCCTTTGGAGAGACAAACAATGGCCGTCAGCATCTCACCGGCCCCGGTCGTCGCCGAGCCGAAGCCGGCGCCGCGGCGCCACGATCGCGGACAGCGACGGGATCAGCGACGAACCGGGCTGCTTATGATCGCCCCTTCCGGTGTCCTGCTCATCCTGTTCTTCTTCGTGCCGGTCGCGCTCGGGTTCGCGCTGGCCTTCACCGACGCGCGCCTGATCAGTCCCAAGCCGCTGGAGTTCATCGGCCTGGACAACTTCCAAAGGCTGCTGCACGATCCGGTGTTCTGGAAGTCGTTGCGCAATACGCTGTTCTTCGCCGCCGTCATCGTGCCGGTCCAATCGGGGTTCGCTCTGCTGCTGGCGCTGCTGGTGAACGTGAAGATGCGCGGCACCAACATCTTCCGGACGCTGTACTTCATCCCGGTGGTCACGTCCATTGTGGTGGTGTCGATCCTGTGGCGGTTTATGTACCAGCAGGACGGGCTGGTCAACAGCATGCTGCATTGGACGACCGGCAACGTGGTGCGGATCGACTGGCTCAACGACACCAGCACCGCCCTTCCTGCGATCATGCTCATGTCGGTGTGGCAGGCGGTCGGGTTCCACATGGTGATCTGGTTGTCCGGGCTGCAGACCATCCCGGGGGAACTGTATGAGGCCGCGGACCTGGACGGTGCGGGCACGTGGCAGAAGTTCCGTTACATCACCTGGCCCGGCCTGCGAAACACCCGCACGTTCATCCTTGTGACGATCACTATCGCCGCGTTGAGCCTGTTCACCCAGGTCCACGTCATGACCGCCGGTGGCCCGCTGGACGCGACGTCGACGATGGTCTACCAGGCCGTGCGGGTCGGCTACCAGCAGCAGCAGACCGCCTACGCCTCGGCCATCTCGGTGGTCTTCTTCCTGCTGGTGCTCACCGTCTCGCTGATCCAGCGGTGGCTGACCCGAGAAAGGAAGGCCTAGCCATGGCGATGCCCGCCATCCGCGGTGCCCAGCACCGCCGCCGACCCCACGCCGCGCGGGCTGCCGTGCTGGCCGCCCGCCTGCTGTGTGTCGCCGTGTTCGCCGCGCCCATGCTGTTCATGTTCGTCTCCTCGCTGAAGTCCGACACTGACATCTTCAAGGACATGGGCTCGGTGCGTGCCTTCCTGCCGGTCGGTGACATCTCCCTGAGCAACTATGCCGGCGTGTTCGAGACGGTGCCGGCCGCCCGGTTTCTGCTCAACTCACTGTTCGTCTCGCTGGTGACGGTGGCGCTCGGTGTGCTGGTGAACAGCATGGCGGCCTTCGCGCTGTCTCGCCTGGCCTGGCCGGGGCGTCGCGCCGCGCTGAGCGTGGTGATCGCCACCCTGGTGGTGCCCTTCGAGACGTTCGCGCTGCCACTGGTGTGGTGGGTGAACAAGCTGCCCTGGCTCACCATGCACGGCCTGCAGCTGACGATGAGCGAAGGCTGGCTGGACACCTACCGGGTGCAGATCCTGCCCTTTGTCGCCAACGCCTTCTCCATCTACCTGTTCTACTCCTACTTCCAGAGCATCCCCCGTGAGCTCGACGAAGCGGCGCGGGTCGACGGCGCGGGCTGGTTCCGGATCTACCGAACCGTTGTCATGCCACTGTCCGGACCCGCCGTGGCCACCGTCTCGATCCTGACCTTCCTGCCGGCGTGGAATTCCTACCTGTGGCCCCTCATGGTGGTACAGACCCAGGACCTGCGGCCGGTCATGGTCGGCGTCTCCTACTTCTTCCAGCTCAGGGTCCACTGGGGCGAGATCATGGCGTACTCCACGCTCATCACCCTGCCCGTCCTGGTGCTGTTCCTGGCCTTCCAGCGAGCCTTCGTCAACAGCATCGCCTCCACCGGCGTCAAGGGATGACCCCCGCTGCCCGGCACAGCCCGCTCCGCAGGCCTTCAACCGAAAGCGGTAGCCGATGACCATCGCCGACCCCGTGGAGAACCGGACCCAGGACCGCGCGTTCCCCGCCCTGCACGTGCGACCCGCCACCGGATGGGTCAACGACCCCAACGGTCCATTCTGGTGGAACGGCCGTTACCACCTGTTCTACCAACACAATCCGTCCGCCCCGGTACACGCGGACATTCATTGGGGACATGCCAGCAGTCCTGACCTCGTGCACTGGCACCCCGAACCCATCGCGCTCACCCCGACACCCGGACACCTGGACGCCGGTGGCTGCTGGTCCGGCTGCGTCGTCGACGACGACGGGACCCCCACGGCTGTGTACACCGCGATCGGCGACAGCGTCCTGGATGCGAGCATCGGCCTGGCCACGTCCCAGGAGGAGCAGCTTCGGTCATGGCGCAAGCATCCATACGCCGCCGCCCGCGCCCCGCAAGGCCTCGACCTGGTCGGCTACCGCGACCCGTTCGTGTTCACCGTCGGCGGGCGCCGCTACGGGCTCGTCGGCGCTGGCCTGGCCGGCGGCGGCGCCGCCACCGTGCTGCTCTACGCGTGCGACGACCTGTACCAGTGGACCTACCTGGGACCGCTGCTGTCCACACAGGACCCGGTGGCCGCGCGGTGCGCCCCGGCGGACATCTGGGAATGCCCCCAGCTGGTCCGTCTAGGCGACCGATGGGTCCTGATCGTTTCCCTGTGGGCCGGCGAGGTCCTCGGCCGCGTCGCCTACCTCGTCGGAGACCTCGACATGACCGGCGGCGCGCCCCGCTTCACCCCCGCCCACGGCGGACTCGTCGACGCCGGCCGCGACTTCTACGCCCCCGCCGTCCTGGCGTCGCCGGAGCGCACGCTGCTGTGGGGCTGGTCCTGGGAGGACCGCACCGACGCCGAGGTGCGGGCAGCCGGCTGGGCCGGCCTACTGACCCTGCCCCGCGTCCTGACCCTCAACCCAGCCGGCCGCCTCATCTCGTCCCCGGCACCGGAACTGCACACCCTGCGCGGCACAGCCACCCCACACGTCCTGGCCGTGCGGGACAAACCGCAAACCCTGGACCTGCCACCAGGTCCGCTCGACATCGAGATCCGCCTGCACAGCCCGCAGCGGCACCCGACAACGCTCGCCCTCTCCCTGGACGACAAATGGCTAACCGTCACGATCGACCCCGCAACCGGACACGCAGAACTACACCGACAGGTACAGCACCCAGAACGAGCCGCCCGCAACGCCACCGCACACACAACCGGCAGCGCCGACGCCCTTGACGTGCGGCTGCTGCTGGACGGATCCGTCGCGGAGGTGTTCCTGCCCGACGGCGTCGTCTTCACCGAACGGCTCTACCCCACCACCCCGACCGGGCACGCGTCGCTGCACCTGCGTGGCCCGGAAGGAACCCAGGCGGTGATCACCGTCTGGCAGTTGCAGACCCCCGACGCCTGCTAGATGAGACGCCGGGGGTCACCAGAACAGGAGGGGCACCCCTGTGAAACCAACCCCCACCACCATCGCTCGCAACAGCGCGCTTCTCGGTGTGCTGGCACTGCTGCTCGTATCCACCATCCCGCCCCCGCGTATCGACGCGACGCCGGTCGCGGCAACCACCTACCGCCCGCAGTACCACCACATCGTCCCAGACCGGTGGATGAACGACCCTCAACGCCCGATCTACCTCAACGGGCAGTTCCACTACTACTACCTCTACAACAGCGACTACCCGAACACCAACCACACCGCGTGGCGGCGCTCCACCAGCACCGACCTCGTCCAGTTCACCGACCGCGGTGATGCCGTCCCCAAAGACACCACCCCCAACGGCAGCATCTGGTCTGGCTCACCGGTCATCGACGCCAACAACACCGCCGGCTTCGGCGCCAACGCCGTGGTCGTCCTGGCCACCCAGGCACACGCCACGAACAACAACGCCCAAGCCCAATTCTTGTGGTACTCCACCGACGGTGGCGCCACCTTCCGCAACTACAGCTCCACGCCGGTCATCCCCAACCCCGGCCGGGTCGACTTCCGCGACCCGAAAACCATCTGGGACGCCGACCGGAACCGGTGGGTCACCGTGCTCGCCGAAAACGACCAACTCAGCTTCTACACCTCCACCAACCTCCGGACCTGGCAGCGGGCCGGCGAATGGCGCATGCCCGGCCTCGGCGTGCTTGAATGCCCCGACCTGTTCAGGATGGTGGCCGACGACGGCACCACCAAATGGGTCATCGGCGCATCAGCAAACGGCAAGGCCATCGGCCAGCCGAACACCTACGCCTACTGGACCGGCACCTTCACCGGCGCCGGCTTCCAGCAAGACACAACGCACCAATGGCTCGACTACGGCTGGGACTGGTACGCCGCGGTGACCTGGGAAAACCCCACCAACCCGCAGGGCAGCCGCTACGGCATCGGCTGGATGAACAACTGGGACTACTCAGCCAACACACCGACCTGGGCCAACGACGGCTTCAACGGCACCAACTCCATCGTGCGTGAGATAAGACTCAAGCGGCAAAGCACCGGCGGATACAGCCTGGTGTCACAACCGGTCAACGGCCTCAACAACATCGTCGCCGGCACCACCAACCTCGGCACCGTACAGGTCAACGGAATCGTCCCGCTCACGTTCACCGGCGAGGCATACGAGCTCACCACCGACATCAGCTGGAGCCAGCTCAACAACGTCGGTTTGCAGCTACGCAAGTCCGCCGACGGCACCCGCCACGCCGACGTCGGTGTCTATGGCGACTACGCCTACCTCAACCGCGGATACACCAACCACCCCGACCACACCAACCGCTTCCTGGAAAGCAAAAGCCCTTACGACCCCGCACGCAAAAACGTCCGGCTGCGCATCCTGGTGGACCGCACCACCATCGAGATGTTCGTCGACGACGGCAAGTACGTGCACTCCAGCCAGGTGTTCGGCGCCCCCGGCGACAACGGCATCGCCCTCTACACCGACGGCGGCGCCGCCACCTTCGCCAACCTCACCATCCGCACCCTGCGCAACATCAACGCGCTACCCATTCCGTCCGGGACCGTGCTGGCCAACTTCGAAAACAACACCTACGGATCCTGGACCCGCACCGGAACCGCATTCGGCACCGCCCCGGCCACCGGCACCCTGCCCAACCAGCAGCACGTCAGCGGATACCTCGGCGACGGCCTGGTCAACACCTACCTCAACGGCGACGCCACCACAGGAACCCTGACCTCACCCACCTTCACCATCAACCAGCGCTACCTCAAATTCCTACTCGGCGGAGGCAACCACCCCAACACCACCGGCACACCCACCACAGTAAACCTCGTCGTCGGCGGGCAAGTCGTCCGCACCGCCACCGGACGCAACGAGGAATACCTTCGCTGGACCACCTGGGACCTGAGCAACCTCAACGGACGCACCGCACAAATCCAAATCGTCGACAACAACACCGGCGGCTGGGGACACATCAACGCCGACCACTTCACCTTGACAGCAACGGCCTAACCCCAGCCACGAACCGGAGGGACCGTCAACCCACCATCCCATCCGACGGTCCCTCCCGGGCAAGCTCTTCGCCGGCGATCATCGCCTGGTCGGGGAGCCTGAGCGTCAGGCTCCCCGCGGGACTGCAAAACAACGGCTCTGACACGCCCCATATGCTCGGCCGCCGCGATCTGCCGCACCATCAACCGTGCCACAGCCGCCCGCGACGGTCACACCGGCGCCATCACCGCGATCCAGCAACACGAGCCCCGCCGACCGCCCTCAATGCCCACGGCCGTCAACGCTCGACCCGTAAGATCCGCAGCAGCAGCGCGACCGAAACAGCGAACCCCACCGCCGCTATCACGGAAACGTGAATAGCTTTGGTGGGGTTTAACGTGTCCGAGGCCCGAGTTTCACCGTGACTACATGATCGTGCTATACCAGGAACTGACCCTGCCGTGACATCCACCGCCCACGACTGCGTCGTCCCTCCACAAGCTTTGCCCTTGAATTCACGTGGATCTCCTTGGCGGACAAAATCGGTACGGCATTCCGGCGCGCATCACAGCCACACGCGGCGCCGCAGCGGCGACCGGCGATCACTGACGGCGTCGAGCTACGTCGACCACAACCTGTCAGCACCCGCCGGCAACGTGAGCCGAAGCTTGGCGCGCTACCCGTTCGCGGCGTCCGATCGAAGCAAGTCGACAACCTCGGCGTCGACCTCGTTACGCACCCACTCACTGACGCGAAGCAATGCCTGCGTCTGGCCGAGCGTGACCTCCCGTTCAAAGATCTCGATCATCATGACGGCGCGGCGCCGTCGGTCCGCCTCGGGCCAACCGTCGACGACCAACCGCAAGCGGGCCAGCGTCGCCGCCGAGTCGGGAAGGTACACATAGTCCGATCCGGTCGGCAGCACCTGCCGCGACAGGTCGATCCCCCAACGAAACTCCACCTGGGCCAAGTCCGCGCCAGAGAAGTCGTTGCCGCGGAACTCATTGAGCCGCTGCCCCGACTCCATCGTGTAGATACCACCCAGACGGCCGTAGAAGACGACCTTCTTCAGCCGCCCAGAAAACGTGCAGTCGATCATCTCGAAGGCGTGACGTCCAGCGTGACGATGAAGAAGCCAAGCGCTCATGGTCGTTAGGAATGGCGATGACTACATCACGTGAATGTTGTCGATCTCGGTGAGCCAGATCCGTGGGGCAAGTTCGTTAAGGGTCATCTCCACAGTCAGGTCGGAGACGCCCTCCTCCTTCGTCATCAGCGGCATGACAGCCACTAGGCGCCGTGGGCTGCTGCCCTCTACGAGGAACACGTCCGTGTCAGGCGGCAATTCACCCGCAGGCGGCTGGATCAGCGTGCGTCCGTAGGACTCGATCGCCTCGCGCATCTCCGTGGCGGAGAGGTGCTTGCCCTGGGTCATCGCCTCAAGGGTCTCATACTCGCCGTCAACGAGCAGGCCAAGGACGGCGTGCAGCGCTGCTTGCACGGTCGGCTCGGAAATCATGGGCCCTTCTTCCGGTTGCCTGGGATCCGCGTCGGCGTATCGTCGCACATCCCCAGTCCGTAGAAGTACTTTCTGGCCTCGTAAACCTTCTCCAAGGCGGTCTGGGGATCCAGGCCCGCGGCCACCAATGCCTGGAGCGCTATCTGGGTCTCCGCTCCCAAGGTGCCGCCACCATGTTGACGCTGAACCTGGGTCGCGTGGTAGTGCGGGGTTCCACGCTTCGTTGAAGGGCCCTGCAGCGCTATCGCCGGGGAGTCGCCGTGGGTAACCCCAGGCAGATCTCGCATTGCCGCATGCTGGTAGATGTGATGGGAATCCCCAAGCCCCTGTCCAGCAAGGTCCCTGTACGTTGGGCCGCAGAACTCGTCATCATCACCTGAAGGGTCGCCGGTCCCGGCGAACTCGGCAACCGCCCCAGCGGCAGCGGAGGGGCCGATCGCCTGGTTTGCGGCGTCGCCGCCGTCGGCGTTGGCTTGCAGGATGGTGGGGATGGCGAGGGCGATGGAGGTCGCGACGGTGTTGCGGGCCTGCTCGCCGGCTGGTAGGAGGTACGTGATTGGCGGCCGGGAGCTGTTCAGCGTCTGCCCGATCGGCGGCCTAGGCGCGACCGCTGGCGGCCGCCAGATGGTGACCGCACCGGAGGGGGCCGCGGCCGTGGCGCCTGCCGCGGCGGCGGATGCCGCTCCCGCCGCGGCGGATGCTGCCGTGTACTGCTGGACGGCTGGGTGCCATCCGTAGGTGGCTTGGATGTGGGCTGCCAACGCCTGGGCTGATGCTCCGGCGGCGGCCCGTCGGTAGATCTCCGCGTAGAGTTCGGTGCTGCCGATCGCGCTGACCAGCGCCCGCACCTGGCCCAGTTCCGGCGACATGTACGGGTCTGATCGGCCGTAGCCGCAGCCGGACCCTGAGGCGTAGCAGGAGCCTTGGTACGCGTCGTAGACGTAAGCGCCCGCGAGCAGCGTGACGGTCGCAAACGTCACTCCCCACGCGACAGAGGCGGCTATGCCTAGTCCCAGCGCGATGGCAACGTGACCGGTCGGGTCTGAGTAGGTGACCGGGCTGGCGTTGCCGTAGGCGTACCGGTTGGCGGCGGCGACCGGGTCGGGTTCGATCGTCCAGGAGTCGCGGCTGGTGAAGGTGGCCTGTCCGGGGTCGTACCAGCGGGCGTGGGCGTTGACCAGGCCGGTGTTCGGCTCGGTAAAGCCGCCCTGGTATCCCAGGGAGAAGGCCCCGGTGCCGGCTGCCACCTCACCGTAGGGCGCGTAGCTGCGGGATGCGGCTACGGCTCCGGAGGTGCCGTCCAGCGCGCCCACCATGTCGCCGTGTAGCCGGTCGGTCACGACCTGGCGGCTCACGCTGGTGCCGTGCTTGTCCGACATCGGGATGCCGTTCGGGTCCCGGAACACGAGGGCGTCGCCCGTCGCGGTGGGTACCTTGGCCGGGTTGTTCGTCAGATCCGGGTAGGCCAGGGTGGCGCCGTTGCGTTGGACCAGCCGATCGAGCGAGTCGTACGCGTAGCTCGTGGTGTGGCCGGGCCCCTCCACCTGTACGGGTTTGTCGAATGCGTCGTTGTGGAAGGTCGTCGCGACACCGTCGACGGTGCTGACGTCGAGCGTGCCGCGGGCGGACCATGTGTTGACGATCGCTGGCTGTCCGCCGCCGGAGGCGGTGAGAAGCCGGTTGCGGTCGTCGTACGTGTAGGTGCGGGTGCCGCCCGCAGAAGCGAGCGAGGTGCGGTTGGAGGCCGCGTCGTAGCCGTAGCTCACGACGGTGGTGTCGGGCCTGGTCCAGGAGGTGAGCCGGCCCAGGCCGTCGTACCCGTAGGCGTTGGTGCCGGCGCCTGTGAAGCCGGCGGTGGTCTTGCCCGTGATCAGATCGTCGCGGTCGTAGGTGTAGGTAGTGGAGAGCGCCGTAACGCCGTCGGAACGGGTGCTCGTGTCGGATGCGAGGCGGCCCAGGTTGTCGTACGTCAGCGTGCGGCTGGGGCGGGCGGCGCCGTGGCTGACGCCGGCGAGTTCACCGGTCGCCGCGTAGCTGAGTGTGGCGGTCGCGGCGGTGAGGGCGTCGGTTACGGTTTGGACGCGTCCCGCCGCGTCGTAGGTGAAGGTGCCGGTGCCGGCCGCGTCGGTGCGGCTGGTGAGGTTGCCCTCTGCGTCGTAGCCGAACTCTGCGACGCCGCCGGGACCGCTGGAGCGGGTTAGCAGACCCCGGTCGTTCCAGGTGTAGTCGGTGACCTGTGGGCCGCCGACGCGGGTGATCCGACCCAGCCCGTCGTACCTGAAGGAGCGGCCCAGCGTCGCACCGCCGGCTCCGGTGCCGGTTTCGGTCGTCACCTGGCCGTGTTCGTCGTACTCCCGGGTGCGGGTGACACCGCCCGGGGCCTCCTCGCGGATGGGCCGGCCGGCCGCGTCGTACACGGTGGTCCAGGTAGCCGGGCCCGGTTCGCGGACCGTCGTCGGCAGGTTCCAGGCGTTGTAGGCCACGTCGGTGGCCTTGCCTCTGCCGTCGACGGTGCGGGTGTGCCGACCCGAGGCGTCGTAGCCGAGCGTGACCGTGATCGCGGAGTTCGTGTCGCTGGGATTCAGCAGTTGGGTGATCGCGGTGCGGTTTCCGCCGGCGTCGTAGGTGTGCCGGGTGATGCGGCCTTCTCCGCTGGTGACCTGGGTGGGTCGATCGAGCGCATCGTATGTCGTCGTGGTCGTGCGCACCGGCGCGGAGAGCACGCCACCGGAGACGGTGTGGTCCGCCTCCTGGACTCGGCGGCCGGCGGTGTCGTAGCTGTAGCTGGTGGCCAGGGCACCGGCGAGGAACTCGGCGGTGACCCGCCCTTGTGCGTTGTACCGGGTCTCCGCGGTCCGGCCGGACGGGTCGGTGCCTTTGGTGACCTCGCCTGCCTTGTTGTATTCGATGCTCGCGGTGTGGTTGAGCGGCGTCGTCCGGCTGGTTAGGTTTCCGGCGTCGTCACGGCCGAGCGTCGAGGTGTAGTACACCGTGCCCGTCGCGTCGCGCTCGGAGACGGTCTCGGTGATCTGGTGGCCGAGGTCGTTGTATGTCGCCGACGTTGTGGCACCGGCGGGGTCGCGGGTCAGTAGCAACTGGCCCGCGCGGTCGTACTCGTAGCTCCACCGTGGACCACCGCTGCTGCTGCCGTCCGGTGGCGGCAGAGTTTTGGACTTCAGATGACCGTAGAGGTCGTAGCCATAGGTGGTGACCCTGCCGAGGGGATCGGTCGTCGTCTCCGGTTGCCCGTCGGTGGTGTAGGTCGCACGGCTGACCGACGTTATGGCCGTCCCACCCGGCGGTGTGTAGGGCGGCAGCGTCACCGACGTGGCGCGGCCCATCGCGTCGTATCCGGTCGTCGTCACGCCGAAGGCAGCGTCGCGGATGTGGGTGCTGTCGCCGAATGTGTTGTAGCCGAGCGTGGCGCGCGGGGCGACGTTGTCGGTGCGGACGCCGTTGTCCCAGATAGTGCGGGCCGGTTGGGTCACCGTGCTCGGCCGCCCGACCGCGTCGTAGGTGTTGGTGGTGACCGCGCCAGCGGGGTCCGTCACCGAAATGGCCAGCCCTCGCGGATCGCGGTTGACGGTGGTGGCTAGGGCAGTGGGCGTGCCGCCGCGGTTGTCCACAGTGGTGTTCGTGAGCCGGCCGTTGAGGTCGTATCCATGAGTGGTGCTGGCGGCGGTCCCGTTCGCGCGCGTGTATTCCACTGTCAGTCGCGCGAGTGAGGCACCCCAGGCGTTGGCGGGCTGGCTGTCGCCGAAGCGGAGGTAGACAATCTTGGCCTGGCCCAGCCATGAGGTGACGTCGACGACCTTCTGCGTGCGGTTGGAACCGTCTTGGATGTCGCGGGTCTCGATCGCCACGTCCCGCATGGTTTGGGGTGTCGGTGTCGGGCCGGCACGCACCAGGTACTGGTTTTCGATGTCCATGTGGACGACGGCTTGGGTGGTGTCGGCGGGCAGGCTCAACTTGTACGTGAACGCGGCCGAGCCGTCGGCGTGCCGGTTGCCGACCTCGTCGACATAGGAGGTTCCCGCCGCGTACATGTGAGGCGCCTCCGCGGCACGCCCGGGCAGGAAGGTGAACCCGTTCGTCTGTTTCGTCGAGGCGACCTGGCCATCCGGGGTGAAGGTGTGGAGGCTCAGCCTGCCAAGGCTCCCGGCGTCGAGGGTTTCCCGGCTGCGGTTTCCGGCGTCGTCGTAGTCGTAGTCGCGGACCACGCCGCCGGCCTCGGTCACCCTGGTCAGGTTGTTGGCGTAGTCGTATTCGTAGCGTGCGAGTTCGACGCTGGAGGTGACCTCACCCGTGCTATCGCGGCGTACTCGCTTTTCGGTCTCGATCAGGCCGTCGTTGTAATAGGTGTAGGTTGTCTCGCGGCCCATGGCGTCGACGACGGAGGCGAGCTGGCCCGCCGGGTCGTAGGCGCGCGACTCCAGGACCAGCCGTCTGGCGTTGCGGTCGAACGGGTCGACGTTGACGCCACCGGCGACCGTCTGGATGACCTTCCCGGCGTCGTCGTATTGATACGCGATGGTGAGTCCGTTGGGCTTGGTCACGCTGATCAGATCGCCGGTGCTGTCCCAGGTCTGCGTGGTGACGGCGCCGTCGGGCGTCACGGATCGGATCAGCCGCCCCGCCCCGTCAAAGCCCGAGATCCAGGTGCGCGCCGGGTCGCCGCCGGTGGTGTCGGACACCGTCTTCTCGGTCACCCGGCCCGAATCGTCATACGTGTATGCCGTGCGAGCAGTGTGGACGGCTCCGCTGACCGAGTTGGTGACTGCGGGTTCGGTCTCTACGGTCACCAGCGATGCGGCGTTGTACTCAATGCTCCACGTCCCGTAGGTGACGTTCTGCCCGTTGACGACGGCCTTGGTGGTGCGGCTGGTGTTTCGGCCGAGCAGGTCATAGCCGTACTCAGTTACCAAGCCCGCCGGGTCTGTGGCGCGCACCAGGTCACCGCGCGAGTTGTACCCGTACGTGGTGGCGCCACCGAGGCGGTTGGTGACCTGTCTCAGCAACCCGGCCGGGATCACGCCGCCACCGATCGCCGCCTCGGTGCCAGCGGTGTAGATGAAGGATTCGGTTGGCCTACTCGATGCCCCGGCCGGCGCCGGATAGGAGACTGTTGTTGGCCGGCCTGTGGTGTCGAGGCCATAGAAAATCCAGAGGTTCCCGTCGCCGTCCGATGCGTTGCGGGTGCCGGACCGCGACACCAGCCGGTCGTTGCGTGGGTCCAGCTTGTCGGCGCTGTTGTAGTAGTAGCCGTAGCCTTTGAACACCCACCCGCCGCGGTAGGTCACCTCCCAGGCCAGGTTGCCGCGGTCGTCGCGGTAGAAGAACCGCGTGCGACCGTTGGCATCGATGTGGGAGTTGACGAAGCCGTTCGCGTCGTAGTCCCACTTCTCGGTGCCCGATTCCGTGGACCGGGAGACCAGCCGCCCCCCGCGCAGTGCGTCGAAGGTGTATGAGACCGGCTCGCGGCCGCTGGTGGAGACCGCCACCGTCCGGACGCCATCGCCAACAGCGGGCTGGGTGACCGTCCATGCCGCACCGTGCCGGTCCTGCATTGTCGCCACCCGGCCGGAGGCGCCGTCGTACGTGGCCTGCATAGAGGTGAACGAGCCTGGCTCGATCGTCTTCGCCATCCGGGATGTGGCGTTGCGGGCGGCGTAGTGAGCGGACACCTGGGTGGCTGCAAGGGAATGCTTGTAGAAAGCCACGTCGTCGATCTGGCCGTTGAACGGGAAGTTCCCGTCCACCGCCGCCGGCCATCCGGTCGTGCGCCCGTTGCCGATGTACGCGTTGCGCATGTCAAGGAACGAGATGGGCTGCGCGGTGGTGACCGCGCCGATGCGGACACCGTCGAGGTAAAGTTCCTGGCTGGTCACAGAGCCGGTCAGCACCACGTGATGCCACTGTCCATTGTCGACCCGGCCGGCGGACACCATCTGGCTTCCCATGCCCGACGGTGTCCAGTGGTAGCCGCGCAGCTTGCCTGTGGTGTCGATGTACAAAGAAGGCGAGTAACGGACCGGCTCGCTGGTGACCGCGGTGTTCTGGTGCGAGTAGAGCACGCCTCGCTGCCCGGTGGCCGCCTTGAACCACATCTCGACCGACAAGGACAGTGTCGTGTTGGTCAAATTGGTCGGCAGCGTGAGCCCACCATTGCCTGCCCCCCCGAACGTGGCGGCGGTGTCCGTCGTACCCGCCAGGGCACCCGCCTGGCCCAGCGTCACCGACCTGAAGTTCGCGGCGTGCTCACCGGGCTTGCGGGCGACGACGTTGGCGGCAGTGCCGCCGGACGCCTCACCGAGCGGCCAGTACGCCGTCGGATTGTCGTCAGTGACGATCGAGCGGTAGTGCGAGCCGGTCGTGTACTCGTAGCTGACACAGGACTGGCTACTCAAGGGCGAGCACACACTCCTGAGCTGGTTGCCGGTGTAGGTATAGGTCCAAGTCGGCTGAGCGCCGCCAGCGACCGGCGCGTCGGCCTTCACGGCCGTGACCCGCCCGCTCGTCCAGGTCGGGTACAGCGACCGGCCGCTGACCACGTCCTTCACCTGAGACAACACACCGGAGGTATAGATGTACTGCTGCTGCCGGCCGTACGCGTCGGTCACCGTCGCCAGCTTCCCGCCGTCGTCGAAATCCCGCCGCTCGCTGGAATCCCGCAACGTCCA
The DNA here is from genome assembly GCF_026130045.1 of Micromonospora sp. CPCC 205371. Taxonomy (GTDB): domain Bacteria; phylum Actinomycetota; class Actinomycetes; order Mycobacteriales; family Micromonosporaceae; genus Phytohabitans. Next base: position 33,755 of record NZ_JAIBNX010000036.1, on the reverse strand, counting down.
CGACGATGTGCCGCGTACCAACGTCAACGCCTCGCCCGGCGGCGGCGCGAAGCTACCGTCCGTGTTGCGACCGAAGCGGACCTGCCGGCCCGAGGCGAGGGTGACAACCACATTGCCGTCCGGGTCGACGGTCAACCGCTGATCCCACGGCGTCGACCACCCCACACCGAAGGCCCCTGAGGCGCGCGGGTCCTGCGAGTTGTAGGTGCGGCTGACCCGAAGCTGAGGACCCGGGACGGTCACCGACGCGTCAACCGCCTCGGTGGAATAGTTGCCGACCTGCACGTTCAGCCCTGGTACATCGGCGGTATCGAGGGCGCCGGCGAGATGATGCGTTATCTCGGGTTGGGCCGGGACTGGCGTCATGTAGTACGGCCCAGTGAGGTGACTCATGTTCTGGCCGTCGTAGACGGCCACATACCAGAACGACGTCTTACCCCACGACAACACTCCAGCGGGCACAGTCCAGGTCGCGGATGTAATCCATTGCGATTCCTGGCAACCCACCGGCGCCGCCTCAGTACCGTTGCACACCCGGAACCAGTAGCTCGGCGTGCCCGGCGCGTTGTCAGCATCGAAGTACTGCGCCCACAGCGCTGGACGCAACCGGTCCACCCGCGCGTTATTGGGCGGATGGAACGACACCACCTCCGGTGTCGCATCCGGCAACACCGTAAAAGACACCACCGCGGGCGGCACCCCATAGTATGTATGGAAGTCCCGCTCCTGCGCATCCTGCATGGTGATCGTGACGGTGTACGTGCCGGCGGGTAAGTTGTTGGCATAGACCGCTAGACGCACCGTTGCCCTGTTCGGCACGGGCACGTCACCTATCCCGAAATAGCTGGTGTAGACGAGTTGGCCCGAGCTGTTGCGGAAGTAGCCTATGAGCGTGAAGGACGGCGCGTCGATGTGATCCAGCCACGTGGTCGTGCCGAGGTTGGTCACGTCCACGTCCAGGAAGCCCATTGTCGACGGCGTCGCTGGCGGATCGAACCTGTTGCTGGGAAGCGAGTACTTGGCACCCTCATCTGCATACATGAGGTCGAGGTACGGCGCCCCGCCCGGGACCTCGCTGGAGTGGAAAAACTTTTCCGCGTTGTTGTCAGTGTTGGAGGCACGCAGCGTAAACCCGTCCCACCGCTCGGAACCGTTCAACCAACGGGTCACCCGATCTTCGTCAGGAAGAGTGATGGGCTCCCAATAAGCGCCAGGCGACGTGCAATTGCCACCACGGGAGAACGACTTCGAGGCGACCGGATTCGCCGAGTCGTAGGCAGGCCCCGGCCACCTGAACACATCCTGGTTCCACCAGGACTCGGTTACCCGGTAGACGGTCAGCTTGGACGGCGTACAGGAACGAGCCCACGTCTGATGCACGTTCAGCTCAGCGGCTATCACGTACTTGTTGAACATTGCCTCCGTGTCGTAGAACCGCACGTACGCCGCCGACTTCTCACCGCCGCCATTGTGGGTGCCGACCTTCAGGAACGGCTCCGCACTGTTGTCCCGATTGGCGAAGGCCGAGCTGGAGACGAAGGAATCAATGTAGGTGTCGTCGCGCACCGTGATCGGCGGGTCGACGACCACTGGGAACAGGCGAGCGGAACTGCCTAGCCAGTCACCATCGAGCGTCATCCTCAACGCCCACGCGTCGCCGTCACGGATCAGCGCATACATGACGCCGTTGGACCGGGTGCCGGTGCCGGTCTTCGGGTCGGGTGTCGAGTCGTACATGAAACCCGGCGGGATAGCGGCGCGCGCCTTACCCGACGCGTCCCTCAGCTCCACGCCGCCGCCCTTCAACATGGGCGTGAGACCCTTCAACCGCAACGGGAACGTCCACTCCGTCGGGGCCGCGAGCGACTTGAGCACCAGCTTTTCACTAACGCCGAAAGCCGTAGCAGTCAAAACCAGATCCGCGACTCGTTGACGATGCTCGCCGCGTTCCGTCTGCTGGTGCCGGATCGGACGGCGCCTGCACCGCGCCCCGACTTGAAGGTGTGGCGTTCGACGGACCGATTCCGCGCGCACGTGGCGGCCGGCGGCGGCCCCCTGGTGTGGCAGACGATCACTGCTTCCGGTATCCCGGATCGGCTGTACGGCAGCGCAACCGCCTCCACGCCGGCCGATGGGGAGGACTGATGCAGACAGGATGGCGGCTCGAGCGCACCTTCCTCTCCGGGGCCGGCTTTCGGGAGTCACGTCTGGAGGGGCTGGACATCAATTGGTCCGATCCGTTGGAGCCGACCGGCCATGCCGCGTTGTGGGCCGACAACGGCACGGGCAAGACCACGATCACGGCGCTCCGGTTCGCCCTTTATCTGCCGGACACGCGGGACTTTATCCGCGGCGGGTCAGACAGGTCTCTGGCAAAGTTGGTGAACGGCGGCGATGTCTGCCATGTGGTGGAGCAGGCCACCCGGGTGGTCAGCGGTGAACAACAACGCATCGTCGTCGGATTCGTCGCGCAGTGGCGCGACGGAGTTCAGGATCTCGACAACCCCTCGCGCCTGCTGCGCTTCTACTACGGGTGGGTCACCGACGAACGTGGCCTTTCTATCGAAAACCTGCCCTTCCGCACTGAAGCGGGACGCTGGACTACACGGGGCCAGTTTGTCGAGGCGGTGCGTGCGATGCTGCCGCGCGGTGGGGTGCTGCCCCCACATGAGCCTTCGGAACGCCACAGGGAGTGGCGTAGATGGTTGAGCACGAGCGGGATCGACCTGGAACAGATTCACTTCCAGACGGTCATGAACGCGTCGGAGGGCGGCGTCGACCGGGTCATGCGGTTCCACGACTCGGACGACTTCGTCCGGTGGCTCATCGGCGCCATCACTCCAGACTCGACAGTCGACCAGATCGCCAAGAGCATCGACGTTCTCCGGACGAACGCCGCCGCACGACCTCGCTGGGCCGACGAGATGGACCTCTGGGAGCGGCTCACCGATCCGCTGCTGAGTCTGGCCGTTGCATTTGAGGAGGTCACCGGCCATCGGCAAGCGGTCGCCACGGCAGAGGCGAACGCCAGCGCGATCGTGGCCGATGCGGACGTGACGGCAGCCGCGCTCACACTGGAACAGAGGTCGGCAGCGGAACGACAGGGCTACCACGATCAGCGACGTAGGGACGCGACGGCCACGCTGCGCCGAGCCCAGGCTCACCGGTTGCGTATGCAGTTACGAGCAGCGCACATCAAAGCCGAGCAGGCCCGGACTCGGGCGGGCGCCCTGGAACGGGAACGCAACAAAGCTGCCGCTGCGCTTGCTGCCTGGCAACTCGTCCCCACCGTCCTGGAATTCCGCACGGCATCCAGCAACGTGGCCGGTCTGACCGAACGTCTGAATGCGGCCGAGCAGGAGACCGCCGAGCTACGAAGGTTGGAAGGCAGCCACCGCCGGGATCTCGCGCGACTGCTGACCGAGCGTCGTGACCGAGCAACGAGCGACCGAACCGAGTCCGAACAGCTGCAGCACCAGGCCAAAGAAGCGATTGGGCAGCTCGATAGCGACCTTCAGGAGGCGGTCGCGGACCATGCCAAAGCCACCGAGCAGGTCCGGCAGGCCGAAGCCGATGTCACCGCCGCCGAGCGCCTGATCGACGACGCGACCCAAGTGGGCTTGATCGACGAGGGTGCGGATCCAGCTGAGGTTGACAAGGCCCTCGACCTTCAGGCCAAGGCCGCCCGGGACGCCCGCAAGCGCGCCGAAGACGACCTACGCGGTCTGCGGGCATCAGCCCGCACCGAGCAACAGGCCGAGTCTGACGCGCGGCGACGGGCAGGCATCGCGCTCAACGACGCGAACGGCGTGGATCGTCAGCTACGTGAGGTGACGCGGCGGATCGACACCTTGACTCACGATGACCGGCTCGTCGGGATCCTCGGCGACACCGCCACTGTCGACCTGTGGGCTCAGCGGACCCCGCTTACCGACTTGATCCGCACCGGAATCGCCGCCGCGGACGCAGACGCGGAGTCGGCTCGTGGGGAGGTAGCGGCGGCACAACGGATGCTCGATTCGGTGGGTTCTGACGGCCTGTTGCCGTCCTCCGCGATCGTCGAGGAAGCCGCGCGTCGTTGTCAGGAGATTGCGGAGATCCCGGCCTGGCCGGGCTGGCGTTGGCTGGCCGACACTATGAATCCCGAGGTAGCGGCGGCCTTCGCCGAGTCCCGTCCCGAGATCGCGTCCGGGGTGGTGATCGCCCACCCGGACCTCGTCGATGCAGCGATCACGGCAATCGGTGAGCTGGACCTCGATGTCGCTTTGTGGGTCGGCGCCGTCACCAGCGTCGACATGGCGCTCACCGGACACGCCGGTGCGGGAACCCAAGCGCACGTCCTACTCCCGCATCCGGGTATCTACGACCGGCAGGCCGCGCAGGACATGCTCGACGCCGCACGCACGTCCCTCTCCACGGCCGGCGAGCGACTCGCCGTGGCGACCACGACGGCAACCGATCTTCGGGACCTGCAGGCCGACCTGTCGAGCCTGTGGAAGGACCTGCCGGACGATCCACGGCCCGAGCTGGCTCAGCGTTTGCAGGCGGCGAACGCACGGCGTGAGGCGGCCGAGAACCAGCAGGCCGAGGCCGCCGCCAAGCTCGCCGAACTAACCCGGCTCCAGGAGCTTCGCGAGGCCGACCTAACGACGGCTCAGCAGGAGGTGGAGACCTGCGGCGAGCGGCGACGCCTGCTCGTACCAGTCATTGCCGCCGCGGCCACACTTGCGCAGGCCAGACAGCGGCTACCTGGGCTGCGCGGCGCTGTCACCGACAGTCGCCTGCGCCGAGACGAACTCATCAACCGCCGGCCTGGGCTCGTCGCTGAGGAAGAGGCGGCAGCTACGGCCGTACGCGAAGCGAAGCGGCGGGTCGACGACGCTGCCGAAAGGCTCCGCGAATCGGCCCTCACCGCGACCACCGAGGGTCCGGTTCCCGCCGATGACGAACCGACGATCCGCGCCCGGCTCAGCAGCGTCCGGGACGCCATCAAAGGCGCAGCCGTTGACCCTATGTTGCACGAAGAAGTGCGGACAGGCCGGGAAAAGGTCGCCGATCTCGACGCGAAGCTGGACGCCGACCGCCAACGTCGACGACTCGCCGAGCAACTGGCCGATACCGACACCGCCCGCCACCCGGTCGCCGTTCAGTCGGCCATCGAGGAGGCCACTAAGGCGGAGGCAACCGCCCGAGAGGCATTCGCGGAGGCGAAGGCTACAGCCGATCAAGCAGTGGAGGAACACCGCCGCCGCGATCAAAACACCGCGGACAAATCGTCCCCGGACGTCGACGGCTTCCCTGCCGCCATGACGGTCGTGGAGGCGGCGGACGCCGACCGATACGCCGAGCAACTCGACGAGCTGACCGCTGAGCTCCTCGCCACCCAACGCGCCGAGGAGCGCTTGGCAACCAGCGAAGAGAACAAGTCGCGGGCCGCCGAGCAGTCCCGACGGCTCGTTGAAGCATCGATCAATCCTCTGCGCCACCTCAGCGACAAGGCGATCACCGGACAACGATGGCCGGACATCGACCAGCTGACGGCCCGTATCACGGATGTCGCCGAGAGACTTCGAAAGAGCGGTGACAAGTTCAGCGCTGCCAAGACGGCACAGCAGTCAGCAGCGAGCCGCGTTCGCGAGCACGCCAATGGACCGCGGGCCCGCAAGGTGGAGGACGCTAACGACCCGCGGGTGCTCGACCTACTCGCACGGTTGCGGACCGACGAACGGCTCGCTGCGGAGGCCGAACGCCTCGCTCTGCAACTAGAGGAACGGGCGGCGACACTACGCGACGACCTGGAAAGCCATGACAAGAAGGTGCGCACCAGCGCGACCATGCTGCAGATTCAAGCGGCGACCGCCATCGACCGGCTCCGTGCCTACCAGAATCAGTCCCGCCTGCCCGACGGACTCGGCGACTGGTCACAGCGACAGTTCGTCATGATCGAGCATGACCGGCTGCCCGACGACGAGTCGGTTGCCGTCGACCGAGTCGCCCGCGTCGTCCATTCCCTGCTCACCCCGCAGGCGGGCCGCTCCGACGCGCAATCTCTGCTGTTCGCCGCCGCCCGCGCACTGACCGAGTCACCGTTCCGGGTGCGCATTCTCAAGCCGCACACCGACCTGTCACTCGATCGCGTCGACGTGGCCGAGCTAAAGAACTTCTCCGGGGGACAGCGGGTCACCGCAGGTGTCCTCCTATACGCGACCATGACCCGCGTCCGCGCCAGCGGCGACACCACCTCAATCGGCTGGCTTTGGCTGGACAACCCCTTCGGACAGGCCTCCGCTGACCAGTTTGTCCGCACCATGCGGCGCGCGGCCGATCAGCTCGGGTTACAGCTGCTCTTCACCGCGGCGCCGAAGGACAAAGGGGCATTGTCGATGTTCGACCGGACGATCATGCTCGCCCGCCGGTCACGCCCATCCTCGAAGGAGAAGGTGGTTGTCATTGACGACGGCTCCAAGGAGATCGTCGACCTCACGCTTGTGCAGCACGACGTCGCGGCGGTCCTGGGGCAGTGAGCATCGACCTGGATCAGCTACTCGTCCGCCTCGACCCGGGTGGCCGCGGCGGGCGCCGCCATATCGACGACGTCGCCGTCGCCGTCCGGGAGGCCCCACCGCACACCGATGGCGCCGACGTACCCGAACTGGTCCGCGAGACGATCGATCAGGGACAGCGACAAGGGCTCTGGACCGCGGCCCGCACCACGACCGTGCAACGCGGCCGCATCGTCCTGCCCAAGACGATCACGCTTCCCCGTAGAGCAGCCTCAGCCGACCGGCTACGCCCTGCCGGCGTTCCGCTACGGGACGAGCTCGCCTCCTGGGCCGCGAATCTCCTGTTGTCCACGGCCCAACGCCAGGTGCTGCTCGCCGTCAACGACTGGTTACGCCGTACCAACGGCGGCGACGTCCCCGCCGCCGAAGCCGCAGAGCGCGCCTACGAACTACTCGGCGACGAGAAAGCCTTCGACTCGACACCACCCCGCGGTGGAGCCGCGCTATGGGGGCCCGGCCGGCTAACCTTCGACCTCCTGCGGTGCCACCGGACTCCCACCCCGTTGACATGGGAGCCCACCACTGCTGTCGTGGGGACGCCGGGGCCGATTGTCTGCGTGGAGAACCACGCCACATTCCGCACCCTGCTGCGCGTCCTACGTACGGACAACCATCCCCAGTGGGCCGCTGTCGCGTGGGTCCAGGGGCGCAACACCGCCCCGCTGGAGGCACTGCGAACCCTCCCGTTCACCGTCACCCGCTTCGACTACCTCGGCGACCTCGATCCCGCCGGTTTGGCCATCGCCGCCACCGCCTGCGCCGTCGCCGAACGCGTTGGTACGCCTGCACAACCGGCCGAGCGGCTCTGGGAACTACTCGTCCGGCAACCTCATCGCCCGGGTCCCACGGTGGCCGAAGCCGAGGCTCGCCGACTGGTCGAATGGCTACCAGCGTCGATCCGCAACGACGCACAGGCGCTGCTCACCTCAGGCCGCAGAGTCCCTCAAGAGGCCCTGCGCTTGGAGTTTCTCGTGGAGGTGCTGGCGCCTCCGAGCCAAGATCGGCCGGCATGATCGATCGGTGCGGCTGGCACAGGTTCAGGAAGACCTTCCGCTGCGGGGCGCCGGTCATACCCTCGCGCTCGGCCCACCAGGCGGTTAGTTCGGCCCAGGGGTTAACCCGTGCGCGGCCAGCGGCCGGTCGTACACCAGGCAGTTTTGCGTGTTGCGGGTTATGCGTATGTCGTTGTTGACCGCGTCGACCAGTACGATTTCGGGCTTCGCCCCGATCGCGGCGAAGATCAGGCTTTGCATGGTGCCGCGCGGAGGCCGCTGTCGGAGTCGCCTGGCTCAGGACTAGGCATTCCTAGACAGGACGCCTCCGTCCAGGCGTCCCACCGAGAAGATCGGCCGGCCGAGCACCGAAGTTCTCCTGACCTACGACGCGGAAGCCGCACTGCTTGAAGAACATGGTCCTCGCCGTCGGATCCGATCTGATGTCAATCGTGCCCGCGACGAAGGTGCAGCCCCGCTCGGCCGCTTCTGCGGCGTAGGCCGAGATCAAGGCACCGCCGACACCCGCGTGCCGCACCGCCGAGTGCACGTGAATCCGATCAAGGAAGGCGTGCGGTGCGACTGGCAACTCGTACGACTCGAACGCCCCGCTCTCGGCGACATTGGAATCAAACGATCCGGTCAGCATTCCCTCAATCGCGTTACCACGCACTGCCACGAACGTCGTGTAGAGGCTGCTCGGACGCTTGTAGCGCAACAACACGTCGGGCGCTACGTCGCCGGAGTCCTCGAGCATCCGACACATCGCCGGGCGATCGGCTTCCTCCAAGAACTCGATGCGAAGGGTATCCACCCTTCCAGTTCAACACACGGCTTCAGGCCTGGCCCGCACGACTCGACCGGACTACCGCGACTGGCTACAGCATGTGCGACCGGCCGCCGGATAAATCCGGCCGATCCTGCTCGCCGGTACCAGCCTCACCGTAGGGCCGACACCGGCCGCGTCTTGACCACTGTGGACACCGCCGGCATGCCGGATGGGGTGATCTACAAGCGTGCGGTAACCGCCTTGTGTCGCGCACCAGCCAGTCCGGAACACCCGGAGGCAACGCGAGAAGGCTAGTCCGACCTTGTCGATCCCAGCTCGACATGAGTTGGGCGCCATCCCGGGCGAGCAGCACGACGGCCGATCGGCTGGCAGCGTCGCCAAGCCGACCGCGCTTGCCGACTCGTCCGGGTGCCGGCCGGTTCGACGACGGTGCGGGGTGCCGGGCACGCCCCTCGTGCCGGGGCGAATAACCGCAGCTCAAACCTCTGCCGAGGCGTCTGCGGCCAAGCCGACGATGCACGCCGCGCGAACCACGTCCGCCGATCACCTACGGTAGCCGAGAGCGCGCCATTATCGGTGCGAATGGCGTCAGATGCGCCAGCAATCTTACGCTACGTATGACGTTCGATCGACAGCTCTCGATCAAGATTCCAAGATCAATTTCTGGGCCGAGGGGGACTCGAACCGCTATCCGTGAACCAAGATCATGGCGCCCGTGGTGGCACCCAGTTGGGTGGGCGGGGCCACCTCAGGTAGGTGGTGCGTCGCTGCCCGTTGGGTCGGTTGGGTCGGTTGGCCTGTCGGGCAGGCAGCCTTCTGATCTGGGCATTCATTCCCAGTTGGGTGCCAGTTGGGTCGCAGCGCGCCCCTACCCGCTACATAGGACCTGTCAGTTGGGCCATGGGTTGGCGTGGACACACCCAACATGGGCGGCGAGCCGCACATCGCCTCGGCGCCCCCACCCAGTCATGACGCTGACGCCGGCCCTGGGCGTGCCGACGACCGGCCGTTGCCCGGGGGCGCGGACCCCGTCGCCGATCTCAGCGGCGCGGTGACGGTCGTCGCGCCGCCCGACCCACCGGCCATCACGCCTGCGGCAGCCGCCGCCCTTCTACGGATCCTGCTCGCCGTTGCACGCTCCCGCGGCCTTCGAGCACCCAGCGACACCACATCACCAACTCCACCGGGGGTACAGCAATGAACTTGCCCTTCTACGGACAAGCGGTCACCACGGACCGCCAGCACGCTCGCACCATCCAGGCCAGGCAAGTCGCGGACGCCGCCGCCCGCGTCGCGTCCCTCGGCGGACGCATCGTCCGCGAGTTCCTCGGCACCTACCCCGATCGTCATCGGGCGTGGCGGCACCGCCGGCAGGCGACGCGACTGTTGGCCGCATCCACGGACCCGGGCCGTGGCTTCGACGCCGTTGTCGTCAGCGACACGCGAAGCGGCGTTCAGTCCCTATCAGTACGACCTGGTCCTGTCGCTGTGCACCCGGCACAGCGTCCAGCTGTGGCTGCCGGAGATCGACGGACGCGTCGCCTCGGGCAACGCCGAACACGACAGGATCATGATGGAGCTGTTCTGGGGGATGGCTCCTACACCGCCTCTCAGTCGCCCGGCCGAGACCGCCGTGGCCACGGCAAGGATGGCCCGAGCTGTCGTCCTGGATCGACGACGCGCACATCTTGCATGAGCAGCGAGGCCCACGAGCCGGACGCGCGGGTCCGGCAAGGGCTGCGCCAAGACGGCGAGTCGCCGTATCCTCCCGCGGCCGAACCCTCGGCTCCGCCGCCGCCAGACATCGAGGATGGAACATGAAGTTTGCCTTCTACGGTCGTGTATCGACCGAGGACCAGCAAGACCCGGAAGCGTCACGGGCCTGGCAGGTATCCCGATCGCGCGCCTTGATCGAACCGGCCGGTGGCCAGATTGCCGCCGAGTTCTTCGACATCGGCCTGTCCCGCTCGCTCCCCTGGAAACGCCGACCGCAGGCCAGCCGGCTGCTCGCCGCGCTGCGCGACTCAAACCGGGGCTTCGACGCCGTCGTGATCGGCGAACCACAGCGCGCCTTCTACGGCAACCAGTTCGGGCTCACGTTCCCGCTTTTCGAGCACTACGGCGTCGCGCTCTGGGTGCCCGAGGTCGGCGGCGCCATCGACCCCGGCAGCGACGCCCACGACCTAGTCATGGCGTTGTACGGCGGCATGAGCAAGGGCGAACGCAACCGCATCAAGATTCGCGTCCGGTCCGCCATGGCCGCCCAAGCCGCCACCGAAGGCCGCTACCTCGGCGGCCGGCCACCCTACGGCTACCGACTGGCCGACGCCGGCCCTCACCCCAACCCGACCAAAGCCCTCGACGGCCGCCGGCTACACCAACTCGAACCCGACCCCGTAACCTCGCTCGTGGTCAAGCGGATCTACCGCGACTACCTGGCCGGCCGCGGCCTGTTCGCCATCGCCGAGGCCCTCACCGCCGACGGCATCCTCAGCCCATCCGCCCACGACCGGGCCCGCAACCCGCACCGCACCACCATCGCCTGGTCCAAGACCGCCGTCCGGGTCATCCTGACCAACCCCCGCTACACCGGCCGGCAGGTCTGGAACAAGCAACGCAAGGACGAGGTCCTCATCGACGTCGAGGACGTCGCACTCGGCCACGAAACCAAGATGCGCTGGAACAACCCCGACTCCTGGATCTGGTCCGCCCAGGTCGTCCACGAGCCCCTGATCAGCGACGACGACTTCCGCAAGGTCCAGGCGCAACTCGCAGGCCGGCGCCACCGGCAGGCAACCGTCACGACCATCAAGCGCACCCGCCACCCCTACCAACTGCGCGGGCTACTGTTCTGCGGCCTCTGCCACCGCCGCATGCAAGGCAGCTGGAACAACGACAAACCCCACTACCGGTGCGTCTACCCCACCGAATACGGGCTAGCCAACCACACCGAACACCCGCGCAGCGTCTACGTGCGCGAGGAACTCATCGTGCCGACCCTGGACCGATGGCTGCTACGCGCCTTCTCCCCAGCCGCACTCCCCGACACCATCCAAGCCCTCACCGACGCCCAAGACGAAGATCACGACGAGGATGCACTCGCACGCGTCACCGAGGCCAAGCGGATCATCGCCGACTGCGACCAGCGCCTGGCCCGCTACCGCGCCGCCCTCGAAGCCGGCACCGACCCAGCCCTCATCGCCAGGTGGACCGCCGACGTCAACACCACCCGCGCCGCCGCCCAAGCCCAACTCCGCACCGCCACCGGCGGCAAACCCGCACGCATGACCCCAGACGAGATCCGTACCCTCGTCGCGGCACTCGGCTCCATCCTCGATGTCCTCCGCGACGCCGACCCAGCAGACAAAGCCAAGATCTACAGCGACGTCGGGCTCCGACTGACATACCAGCCCGGCCAAAACAAAGTGATCGCCGAGGCGAAGCCACCGGCGATCATGTACGAAGGTTCGTGTCCGAGGGGGGACTTGAACCCCCACGCCCTATACGGGCACTAGCACCTCAAGCTAGCGCGTCTGCCATTCCGCCACCCGGACTTGTGCGTCCACTCTACCGGGATGCCCCGCGGCGGCACACCGCCCGGTAGCTGCCCGGCGGGCCGCACGGGGCATCACTGTACACGCCCGTTCGGGGCCTCGCACAGCAAGCCCCCGGCCGGCGCGCCCGGGCTCGGCTCGTAGAGGGACTGGCGGAGCGGAGTGACCCGCGGAATGCGGGAAGAGGCCGGGCGGCAGACTGGCGGGCATGACGATCAGCCGGCTCAATCCGGACGGATTGCACCATACTCCCGGATATCACCACGTCACGGTGGTCTCCGCGGGCCGCACGGCGTACCTGGCCGGGCAGTGCCCGCTGGACCCCGGTGGCGCGATCGTCGGGGTCGGGGATGTCCACGCCCAGGTCGATCAGGTCGCGGCCAACACCGTCGCCGCTCTGGCCGCTGTCGGCGCCGGGCCGGAGCATGTGGTGCGGACGGTGATCTACGTGGTCAGCTCGGATCAGCCGGTGCTGTCCGCTGTGTGGGCTCGGTTCTTGGCCTCGCCGCTCGGGCCGGCGTTCACCACGGCCAGCACCCTGCTCGGGGTGGCCCAGCTCGGGTTCACGGGACAGCTCGTGGAGTTGGATGTGACCGCGGCTCTTCCCGACAAAACCAGCGCCGAGACATAGCATGTCCGGCGTGTCCCAGCCGTCTCCCCTCGCCGCGGCGCAGCAGAAGGCCCTTGCGCTGCGCGACGCCGGCGATCTCAACACCGGCCGCCTCATGCTCGATCACGCGCTCGAAACGTACAAGCCGGGGCTCGGTGACGATCATCCCGAGGTGCTGGCGACCGCGCACGTGCTGGCCGGACTGCACCGGGAGGCCGGTGATCCGGCGGCGGCGCGCCGGGTGCTGGAGGAGGCGTACGCCGCTGGGCAGTTGCGCTACGGGGACGGCGACCCGCTGATGCTGGCGATCTCGTTCGATCTGGGTGGGGTCGCGGAGGAGTTGGGCAACCGGCACGAGGCGCGGCGGGCGTTTGGTCGGGTCGCCACCGCCGGGCCCGCGGTGCTCGGTGACGATCACTGGACGGTGCGGGCGGCACGGGAGTATTTGGGCGACGCTCCGCAGTCGGCCGAGTTCACTGTGCCATCTGAGCCCGCCCATAATCCGCCGTCGATCACACATCTACAACTTTTCCAGTCGCCAGCACCCGCGCAGCCGGTCCAGCATCAGCCGATGCCGATGCCGATGCCGGTCCCGCAACCGCAGTACCAGAACGCCGCCCCACCACCCCCGCGACCGCAACGGCGGATCCGGGCGGCGACCGTCGCGGCCATGATCGCGGCCGCGGCCGCGGTGCTGGCCGCCGGCTTCGTCGGCATCCAGGTCTTCCTCGACAATAACGGCGGCAGCCCGCGGACCGAGCGCACCGAGGGGCCGAAGCTGGGCGGCGATCCGCCTACTGACCTGCGGCTTCGCGACGAGGGCAGCGCCATCACGATCACGTGGAAGGACCCGTCGGACGGCACGGTGCCGTTCATTGTCGCGGGCGCGCAGGCGGGCAAGCCGCACCGGGCGATGGCCAATGTGAGTCCGGGCGAAACCTCGTACACAGTGAATGGTCTCAATGCGCGACTCGGTTATTGCTTCACCGTAGTTGCGTATTACAGCACTGATACGTTCGCGACGTCGGGCCAAGTGTGTACGGACCGGAGTTCTCCGACTCCGAAGCGATAATCCACCGTCGCGAAAATCACCAAAAACCACCCCGACCTGGGCGGACGCCCGGCCCGTGGATTTATCCACAGGTTGTCAACGGCGGGTACCGGCATTGACGAGCAGGTCCTATGATGGCACGCGGTTCGTGGCCTGTCGGTTGGCTGGCAGGCCCAGGGGGAGAAACGCCAACGACAATCGCGCTGGCCGGGGGGCCGGCGTACGGGGTGGGGAGGACGGCCGACTGTGGTCACCACAGGCAACGGCACGGCGGAAGTGGCAACGACAAAGCGGAGATCGCTGGGGCGCGGGGGGCGCGGGGGGCTCGTCACGATCGGCACGGTCGTGACGCTCGTGGCCGCCATGGGCCTCACGATTCTCGGCCTCGGAGCGGCCGACCACGCGGTGGCCAACTACGACGCGAGCTCCTGGCTGTGGAGTTCGCTGCGCAGCGAGATGGCGCGGGTCAACGGCACGACCGGCCGGGTCGACACGCGGCTGCAGATCCCCAAGGGGCAGAACCACACGATGCAGGTCGCCCAGACCGACCGGTTCCTGATCCTGCGCGACCTCAACACCGGGCAGGTCAGCTCGCTCGACCTGGCCACGCTCCAGATCACCGCGACCACCAAGACCACGGCCGGCGTCGGCGTGAGCGTGGCGTTGCAGGAAGACGCAGCGTTCGTGATCGACGCCGTCCAGGGCATCGTCCGCCAGCTCGACCCGCGCACGCTGGCCCCGATCGGTGAGCCGGTCAACTACCCGCCGGGGCTGACCGGCGGCCAGTTCGACGGCGACGGCAACCTGTGGCTCGCCGTGCCCAGCGAGGGCACCGTCTCGGCGGTCACGGCCGCGCCGCTGCCGTCCGAGCCGGTCGCTGCCGGCGGTCAGGGCGGTGGCGGGCTGAGCCCCAAGCGGGTGCGCACGGTCGACGTCGCCAACCCGAGCCACGACCTGACGATCTCCACACTCGACCATGGCGTCGCGGTGCTCAACCGCACCATGAAGACGCTGACCACCATCGACGGCGACAACCAAAGCAGCACCCCGCTGAGCATGGACGGGCTGGGCTCACTGCCGCCGCGCACCAACGGCTCGCAGGTGCCCGTCACCGTGCCCGAGCAGCGGCACGTGTGGGCGGTCGACAAGGGCCAGGTCAAGGACTTCGGCGTGCCGGGCAAGGGCACCGGCCTGCAGCCGGCGGTCGCCTGGGCGGGCCGGTTCTACGCGGCCGACAACGACAGCGGCACGGTGTACGTGTTCGACACCAACGGCCGCCACATCAGCGAGTTCAAGATCGAAGACGCGCGCGGCCCGCTGGAGATGGAGGTGCGGGAGAACTACCTGTTCATCAACGCGCCGAACTCGCAGATGGCCACCGTCGTCGACGACAAGCACCAGGTGCGCACCGTCGACAAGTACGCCAACGACGTGCTGGGCGGCGACCCGCCGCCGGCTCCCCCGCCGCCGAAGCGCGAGGACCCGCCGGTCAGCAAGCCGGGCGCGCCGCGCACGGTCACGGCCACCGCCGGCAACACCGTCGCGCGGGTGAGCTGGTCACCCGCGCCGCCCAACGGCTCGGCCATCACGCGATACGTGGTGGAGGGCGCCGGCAAGGAGCTCTCGGTGGGCGCCAACCAGCGCTCCATCGAGGTCACCGGGCTGACAAACGGCGAGGAGTACCGGTTCTCCGTGCACGCGGTCAACGCCAAGGGCGCCGGGCCGAAGAAGCAGAGCAACCCGGTCGTGCCCACATCCGAGATCCCGGACGCGCCGGCCAGCGTGACCGCCGAGGCCCGGCCCGACGGCACCGTGCTGGTCAAGTGGCCGGAGGCCAACGGGCAGGGCTACGACATCCGCAAGTACGCGGTGACGGCCGTCGCCGCCGGGGCCACCGCGCCGGCCGGCGAGTCGACCAAGACGGAGCTGGTGGTGCCGGCCGGGCAGCTGGAATACGGCAACCAGTACGCGTTCCAGGTCGTTTCGGTGAACGAGAAGGGCGGGGCGTCCGAGGCGTCCCCGATCAGCAACAGCGTGGTGCCCTTCACCACGCCGGAGAAGCCGGAGAGCCTGACGGTCACGACCGTGCAGAACAAGGCCGGCACCGTGAAGGCCGCGTGGGCGGCCGCGGTGGAAAACGGCCGGCCCATCACCAAGTACGTCGTGGACGCCAACGGCAAGAAGGTCGACGTCACCGACGGCACCAGCGTCGAGGTCGGCGGCTTCGGCGAGGGCGAGACGATCACCGTCAAGGTGCACGGCGTCAACGAGGCGGGCGCGGGCGAAGTAGCCACCGAGACGGCCCGCACGGTGGCCAAGCCGGGGGTCACCGTCACCGGCAAATCGGCCACCACGACGGCCGTGACCGTCACCTTCAGGGTCGAAGACGGCGGCGGCAACGCGACGTGCAGCCTGACGGCTGGCGGTAAGGCCGACAACGGCAGCTGCACGTCGTTGACGGTCACCGGCCTGACCCCTGGCACGGCCTACGACTTCACGGTCTCGGCGAAGAACGCCGCCGGAACGACCAACGCGGAAGGCAGCCAGACGACGGACTCCGTCTTCGGTATCGCCACCTGCAACAACGGGCCCGACGGCGATCAGCGCACGTACTGCGACTCTGACCGACCCAACGCGCGCAACGGCAACGAGATCTTCGCCAGCACCAGCCAGACCAGCAACCAGGTCGGCTGGGCCAAGCCGGGCAGCCGTCTCCAGGCTTATTGCAAGAAGTCGGGCCAGAGCATCAACGCGTGGATCTACAACAACAACAAGGAAAGCACGTGGTGGGTCCAGGTGAACTACAGCGGTAAGAACTACATCCCGTGGGCCTGGCTCAACCTTGAGGGCGGCGACAACATCAACATTCTTCCGAATTGCTGACATGACCGCGACCGTCAACCACGTCAACCACCAGCACGCGCCGGAAGGGCTCACGCCACAGCACGTGCAAGGGTTCGCTCAGCTCGCCGCCCGGCTCGCCGACAACATCGGTTCGGTGGTGCTCGGCAAGCCGGAGGTGGTGCGGCTGGCGCTGACCGCGCTCTTCGCGCAGGGCCACGTCCTGCTCGAAGACGTGCCCGGCGTCGGCAAGACCACGCTTGCCCGCGCGATGGCGGCGACCATCCACGGGCAGTGGCGGCGCATCCAGTTCACGCCCGACCTGCTGCCCTCCGACGTCTCCGGCGTGACGATCTTCAACCAGGCGACCCGGGGGTTCGAGTTCCACCCCGGGCCGGTCTTCGCGAACGTCGTCATCGCCGACGAGATCAACCGCGCCTCCCCCAAGACGCAGTCTGCGCTGCTGGAGGTGATGGAGGAGCGCACGGTCACCATCGACGGCACCCGGCACCCGGTGCCGCGCCCGTTCCTGGTGGTGGCGACGCAGAACCCTGTGGAGATGGACGGCACCTACCGGCTGCCCGAGGCGCAGCTCGACCGGTTCCTGGTCAAGCTGTCGGTGGGATACCCGTCGGAGGCGGTCGAGATCGAGGTGCTGCGCGGCGCCACGGTGCGCTCCCCCGAAAACCTGGAACCGGTCGCCGACACCAACACGATCGGGCAGATGGTCGCGATGGCGCAGCGGGTGCACATCGCCGAGCCGCTCTACGCGTACGCGGTCCGGCTCGCCGCCGCGACCCGCAAGCACACGCACGCGCGCATCGGTGTGAGCCCGCGTGGCGTGATCGCGCTGACCCGGGCGGCGTGCGCGTACGCGCTGATCGAGGGGCGCGGCTTCGTGCTGCCCGAAGACATCAAAACGCTGCTGGAGCCGGTGTTCGCGCACCGGCTGATGCTCACCTCCGACGCCCAGCTGCGCGGGGTGACGCCCGCCGACGTGATCCGCGACGCGGTGCAGGCGGTGCCGGTGCCGTTGCCGGCCGGCCACCACCAGGCCGTCCCGCCATCCTGACCGGGGCCGCACGATGAGGCTCACTGGCCGCGGTATCGGCCTGCTCGCGAGCGCGGCCGCGCTGCTGGTCGCCGGCTTCTGGTTCGGGTACCCGGAGCTGACGTTGCTGGGCAGCGCGGCGGCGATAGCGGGCGGCTGCGCGTTCGCGCACGCGGCGTGGCGGCCCCGGCTCGACGTCGGCCGGGTCGCCGACCCCGACCGGGTGGCGCGCGGCGAGGCGGCCAAGATGACGCTGACCGTGCGCAACAGCGGGCGGGTCGGGTCGACGAGCCTGATCGCCGAAGACCGGTGCGGCCAGCGGCCGGTTCCGGTCCCGCTGCTGCGGCTGCGGCCCGGCCACGACACGACGGTCAGCTACCCGGTGCCGACCGAACGCCGCGGCGTGATCCCGGTCGGCCCGCTGCGGGTCACCCGGCGCGACGCGCTGGGGCTGGTCTCGCTGGCCCGTTCGCATGGCGACACGGCGAAGGTGTGGGTGCACCCGCGCATCCACCTGCTCACCGCGGTGCCGGCCGGTGTGGCGCGCAGCCTCGACGGCCGCGTCGACAAGGTGCCTCACGGCACGATCACGTTCGACTCGCTGCGCGAGTACGTGGTCGGCGACGAACTGCGCCGCGTGCACTGGCGCACCAGCGCCAAGGTCGGCGAGCTGATGGTGCGCGAAGACCTCGACACCAGCCTGCCGCGCATCGTCGTGCTCCTCGACGACCGGGCCACCGCCCACCCGAAGGTCACCGGCGGCCCTGGCGGCACTGCGGAGACGTTCGAGTCCGCGTGCGAGGCCGCCGCGTCGATCGTCGCCGCCGCGGTTCGCGAAGACGTGCCGGTCACGCTCCAGATGGCCAGCGGCGGCGGCACCAGCGGCGGCGACTTCCTCGACCGGCTCGCCGAGGCGGAACTGCACGGCGACGGCGACCTGCGCGGCACCACCGACCGGCTGCGCCGCGACCGGCTCGGCGACACGCTCGTGTTCCTGACTGGTCCCGGCGGCCGCGCCGACCTGGGGCTCGTCGGGGCGCTGCGCGGGCCGTACCCGTCGGTCGTGGTCGGGATGTCGGGGGGGCGGGGCCCGACGGCGCCCGGGGGCGAGGGCGTGGCCGTGCTCGACGCCGCCGACGGGCCCGAGTTCGCCGCGCGCTGGGAGGGGGTGCAGCGCTGGTGAGGTTCGTCAAGGCGGCGGCGGTACCCGTGACGCTGGCCGTGCTCATCGCCCTGACGGGCGTGGCCCTGGGCCGCATCTACGCCGGCTCGCTGCTCCCCCAGTTGGTGGCCGGTGCGGCCGTCGGCTCGGTCGGCATCAGCGCCGCCACCCGCAGGCTCCCGTCGTGGCTGGTCGCACCGCTGTCCGTGGCCGGCATGGCGGCGTACACGCTGCTGGCCGTGCTGGTCACGGCGCGCCGCGCGCAGCTGCCCGGCAGCCTCGCCGAGGTGCTCACCGACGCGGCCCGCAACGGCATCCCCCGGCTGCTCACCGCGATGATCCCGGTCGAGCCGACGCCAGACACCGTGCTCGTGCCGGTCGTCGGCGCGTGGCTGGCCGGGCTCGCCGGCGCCGAGATCGCCCACCGCGCCGGCCGGGTGCTGCTCGGATACGCGCCCGCCGCGCTGCTCTACGCGGGGGCGCTCTACGTCGTAGGCCCCAACGCGGAGGCCGCGGTGTGGCCGACGCTCGCGTTCGCCGCGGTCGCCGCTGTGGGTCTGGCGGCGACGGGTCGCACGCCGGCCGCCGCGTCCGGCGAGCTCGCCGCGCCGGTCCAGGCAGCCATCCGGGTACGCGTGGCGGCCGGCGCCGCGGCAGGGCTGGCGGTGATCGTGGCGCTCGCGGCGGCCGTCGGTCCGGTCGTGGCCGCCCAGGTGGCCACCAAGCCGGTCGACCCCCGGCGATATGTGGAGCCGCCGCAGGTCGAAAGCCTCGACGAGAACCCGCTGATCCGCATCTCCGGCTGGGCGCTCAACCCCGACCAGCGCCTGTTCGACCTCGACTCGCAGCCCGGCGGCGACGTGCGAATCCGGCTGGCCGTGCTCAGTGACTACGACGGGATCACCTGGCGGGTCGGCGCGACCTACCGCAACGCCGGCCGGATACTGCCCACGCCCAGCGTCGTTCCAGGCTCGCAGGTCGACACCGTCACGCAGCAGATCACGATCGCCGATCTCACCGGCCGGCTGCTGCCCGCGGCGGCCACCCCGACGTCCGTCGACGGTGCCCGGGTGGCATACGACCCGGCGACCGGCACGCTGATCCGCCCCGAGGGGCTGACCGCCGGATTGCGGTACACGGTCACGTCCACGCGCGAACGTCCCGACGGCGGCCTGCTGACAGCGGCCGACGTGCCGTCCGGCGACGCGGTCGCCCGGATGCTGAAGATCGGCGACGAGGTGCCGGAGCGCATCCAGAGCCTCGCCGACCAGATCGCCGACGAAAACGGCGCGCCCTACCAGCGGGCGGTCGCCATCGAGGAGTTCCTCGCCACGCACTACCGCGTGGTGGCCGACTCCCCGAGCGGCCACGCGTACCCGAACCTGAACTTCTTCCTCTTCGGCCCCAGCAACGGCGGCGGCCAGAAGGGCACCTCCGAGCAGTTCGCGGCGTCGTACGCGCTGCTGGCTCGGCTGATGGGCCTGCCGACCCGGGTGGTGGTGGGCTTCGAGTCGGCCGGCACCGGACCGGTACGCGGTGCCGACGCGCTCGCCTGGCCCGAGGTGCTCTTCGAGGGCGTGGGCTGGGTGCCGTTCGACCCCATGCCGAAGCCGAACACCACGCCCCGCCCGGTCGAGGAAGACTTCAAGCCACCCACCGAAGACCCCACCGAGCCGCCCACGGGGGCCCGGCCCCCCGCGGCGGCGCGGGCGCCCCCCACCCCGGCCCCCTCCGGGCGCGCCAGGTGTGGCGGCCTCACCGGCGCGATGGTCGCCGGTGGTGTCACCGGGCTGGCGGTGCTCCTCGTGGGCGGGGCGGCGCTGGTCGTGCTGGTGATGCGGCGGTCGCTGCGCCGGCGCCGCCTGGAGCACGGTCCGCCGGCCGAGCGGATCGCCGGGGCCTGGCTGGAGGTCAACGACGCGCTCCGCCTCGCCGGGCGGCCGGCGGGCTCGCACCTGGACGCCACCGAGGTCGCCGCGCACGCCACGGTCGCCGCCGAGGGCCGGCGGGCGACGCGGATACGGTCAGCGGCGCCGCCCCTGGTCGACCTGGCCGAGGCGGTCAACGTGGCGACGTTCGCGCCGTTCGCCACCGACGAGGCGCAGGCCGAGCGGGCCGGCGCGCAAGCGGTGGCGTACGCGAGCGAGCTGCGGGCAAGGCGCTCATGGTGGCGCCGGGTGCTGTGGTCACTGCACCCCGGCCCGCTGCGCTGGCACCGCCGCCGCTAGGGCATCTCCTGCGCCCGCGCTGCCAGCCCTCGCATCGCCGACAGCCAGGCGTCGGGGTCGGCCGCCTTCTTGCGGGTGTAGGCGGCTACCTCAGGGTGCGGGAGGATCAGGAAGCGTTCGGCCGCCAGACCGTCGATCACCGCCCCGGCCACCTCGTCGGGGCTCAGTACGGCGCCGGACGCGGCCGTGACCAGGGCACCCACGTGGCCGGCGGCCAGCCCGTCGTCGAGCATCGGCGTGCGCACACCCTGCGGGCACAGGGCGCTGACCCGGATGCCGCGGTCGCCGTACGTGATCGCGAGCCACTCGGCCAGGCCGAGCGCGGCGTGCTTGGTGACCGTGTACGGGGCGTCGCCGACCGCGGTGAGCAGGCCGGCCGCGGAGCAGGTGTGCAGCAGGTACCCCTCGCCGCGCGCCAGCATCGCGGGCAGGACCGCCCGTGCCGCGTACACGTGGGAGAGCACGTTGACCGCCCACGCCCGCGCCCACTCGGCACCGGACGCTTCGATGCCGGTGCCCACGGTGATGCCAGCGTTGGCGCAGAACAGGTCGATCCGACCGTACCGCGACTGGGCGGCCGCCACGAGCGCCTGTACCCGATCCTCGTCCGCGACGTCGACCTCGACGGCGATGGCGCGTTCGCCGAGCGGCCCGGCCACGGCGTCGGCCGCGGCCCCGTCGATGTCGGCGACCACCACACCGGCCGCGCCCTCAGCGGCGAACCGGCGGGCCAGCGCCGCACCGATGCCGCCCGCCCCACCCGTGACCACCACGACCCGTCCGGCCACCCGCATGCGGCCGATCCTTCCACGAGATCGCCGCGCCGCGCGCCCCTGACCCCGTGATCAGGGCGATCACAAACATGAGGTGGGCGTGACGGCGGCGCAGCGCTAAGTTAGCCTGGCCTAACCATGAAGGACGAGTCGCTCGCGGACCTGCTCGGCGGCCGGCGCGGCGCGATCGACGCCACGCTGCCGCCGGTCGCGTTCGTGGCCGGGTGGCTCGTCACCGGCCAGTCGGTGTGGGGCGGCGTGGTCGCCGCGCTCGCCGTAGGTGTGGTGGTCGCCGGCTGGCGGCTGCGCCGCGGTGACCGGCCGCGCGCGGTGCTCGTCGGGCTGCTGGCGGTCTGCGTCGCCGCCATGATCGCGGTACGCACCGGACGGGCCGCCGACTTCTTCCTGGTCCAGCTCGTGTCGAACGCGGCCAGCGCGCTCGCCTGGACGGTCAGCATCGTGCTGCGCTGGCCACTGCTCGGCGTGGTCGTCGGCACCGTGCTCGGCCAGCGCACCCGCTGGCGGCGCGACCCGGCGCTCGTGCGCGCGTACAGCCGGGCGAGTTGGGTGTGGGTGCTGCAGTACGCGGTGCGGCTGGCGGTGTTCCTGCCGCTGTACGCCGCGGACCAGGTGGTGGCGCTCGGCGTGGCCCGCGCGGCGCTCACCTGGCCGCTGGTCGCCGCGTGCCTCGCGGTGAGCTGGTGGGTGCTGCGCCGCACGCTGCCAACCGATCATCCGGGTGTACGCCACCCCGTCACGGACCCCGAACCAGCGTTGTCCACAGCGGACTAGCGCGGAGGGTTGCGGATCGGTTGCGGTCCGGTTACCGTCTGGCCGTCTCTGGGGGGAGGTGGTCGGTCTGCTGGCTCTGCACGAAGTCGTCGTCGGCGTGCCGGATGGCGCTGCGCGGGTAAGACTTTCGGGGCGGGTTTGCGCTGGTGAGCTGGCCGCTGTGCCAGCCGATCCGGAGGTCGCCACCGCCGTCGCCCGCACGGTCGCCGGCCTCGCCGCGCCTGTGTCCGGCCGGGTCGTCGTCGGCGACCGTGACGTAACCAGCCAGCCGCCCGCCGAGCGGCAGATCGGGTACGTGCCGGCGGGCGGCGGCCTGCTGCCGCATCTGACGGTACGGGCCAATGTGGAGTACGGGCTGCGGCACCGGGAGACCGTGCGGGAGCTGTCCCGCAACTGGGCCGCCACCCTGACGTCCCGCCTCGAACTGGTGCCGACCCTCAACCTGCGCCCCCATCAGCTCTCCGACGGGCAGCGGCTGCGCGCGGCGGTCGCCCGTGCGGCGGTGTGCCTGCCCGAGGTGCTGGTCGTCGACCTGCCGCCGGGCGTCGAGACCGCGGTGGGGCTGCGCGACCTGTTCGCCCGCGCCTGCCTGCCGACCGCGCCCGCGATGGCTGTCCTGGTCTGCACCGCCGACGAAGACGTGGCCGCCGCCGCCGACCGCACGATGACGGTGGTGGCGTGATCAAACGAAGGACGCTGCTGCGCGCGGCGGCGGCGGCCAGCGCCGCGACCGCCGCGACCACGGGCTGCACCCGTGGCGGTGGTGCGCTGGAGGTCGCCGTCGTGTGGAGCGGCGGGGAGCTGGCACGCTTCCGCGACGTCGTGCGGGGATACCCGGAACCCGTGCGCGTCATCAGCGCCGGCGACAACATCGACGCCCTGCTGCGGGCCCGCGACCGGGCCGGCGCCCGCCCCGACGTCGCCATCCTGCCCCGGCCGGGACTGGTCGCCGGGTACGCCCGGGACGGCTGGCTGGAGCCGCTCGACAGCGAGTTGGGTGAGCGGTACGCGCCAGCGTGGACAGAGCTGATCACAGTGGACGGTGTGCTCTACGGCGCCTGGGTCAAGGCGGCGCACAAGTCCCTTTTCTGGCACCTGCCGTCCGTGCTGACTGATCCGCCAGGCAGCTGGTCCGACCTGCTCGCGATGGTGGAGTCCCGCGCGGCGGGCGGCGGTCCGGCACCGCTGGCCATCGGGGCCGCCGACGGCTGGGTGCTCACCGACTGGCTGGAGAACCTGCTCGCCAGCTTCGACGACCAGCGGCTGTACCAGGACCTGGCCGCCGGCAAGCCGCTGTGGGACGCCTCGCAGGTGCGCGGCGCGCTGGCCGCCCTCGCTCGCATGTGGAGCGTCCCGGGCGCCTTTCCCGGCGGCGGGCGGCGCGCGCTGCTGACCCAGAACGAGGAGTCGGTCATCCAGGTCGTGGCCAGCCGCGACGCGTGCACCGTCTTCGAGGGCGACTTCGTGGCCGGCGTCGCACGGCAGTTCCAGGACGAGGCGCCGCGCACGTTCCGGTTCCCCGCCTTCGCCGGCCGGCAGCCGCTGGTCGTGGGCGGCGACGCCGCGGTCGTGCTGCGCGGTTCGGCCGGCGGGCGCGACCTGGTGCGGTGGCTGGCCGGGTCCGACGCGTTCCGGCCGTGGATCGCCAGCGGCGGGTACCTGTCGCCCAACCGGCTGGTGCCGCTCGGCTTCTACCCCGCGGGGCAGCCTCGCGACCTGGCGGCCGAGGTCCGGGAACCCGTCGACGGGCTGCGCTTCGACCTGTCCGACCAGCTGCCGGGCAGCTTCACCGGGTTCGACGGTCAGGGCGTGTGGAAGATCCTGCAGGACTTCTTCGCGGCGGTCACCACACCGCGGGCCGACCTGCGGAGCGCCGTCGACGACACCGTCGCACAGCTCAACGCGACCGCGAAGAAGGCGACGGCATGAACCCCGAACGCGGCGTGCTGCTGGGCGAGACCGTGGTCCTCGACGACGTCGGTCCGGCGCGACGCGGCAGGGCGTACCCGGCCATCGGCACCACGACGGCGCTGCTGCCCCCGGGGGCGCCGCGGCCCGGCGGCCTCGTGCACTGGCCGGTGCGGCGCACCGGCGACGCCAGCGCCACCGCGGACGGCGAATTCGTTGGCCTGGAACACTTCCGCACCGCGCTGTCAGACGACGGCTGGAGCGTCCTCGGCCGGACGCTGCTGTGGGCGATGGTGGTGCCGGCCGTGGTGACGGTGCTGGGTTTCGTGCTGGCGGCGGCGTCGCGGCGCTCCTCCAGCGGGCGGATCGTGACGCTGATCCTCGTCGCGCCGATCGCGCTGCCACTCGTGGTGACGGGCGTGACGTTCCGGCTGCTCTACGACCCCGATCCCGAGCGGGGCACGGCCACCTGGCTGACCGGCGCGCTGTGGCTCGGGCCGGAGCTGATCACGATCGCGCTGATGTCCGCGTTCGTGTGGGCGTGGGTCGGGCTGGCGGTGCTGGTGTTCCGGGCCGCGTTCGACGCGCTGCCGCTCGCGCTGGCCGACGCCGTCCGCGCGTACGGCGGCACCCGGCTCGACGTCTTCCGCGACGCGCGCTGGCGACCGCTGCTGCGGCGCACGGTCGCGATCGTGTTCGCGCTGGTAGCGCTGGCGACCTCGCGCACCTTCGACCTGATCCTGGTGATGGCGCCCGGATCGGTCATCGACGAGGCGATGGTGGCGCCGGTGCGGATCTGGCAGACCTCCAGCGGCACGGTGACCGGGCCGTCGGCGGCGCTGGGCGTGCTGTGGCTCGCGGTCGTCCTATTGGGAATGCTGGCCGCAGCACTGTGGACACGCCAGGCGTGGCCCCCGCCCACACCCATCGCTCCGGCGCGCGGAACCGGCTCCGAGTGGCGGGCACCCCGGCTGGTGCGGCGGCTGCTGCCGCCCGCCGCCGCCATCTGGTGGGCGATCCCGCTGGTCGTGCTCGTCGCGACGTCGCTGCACGCGCCGCGTGACGCGGCCACCCGCGGCTGGTGGACCGGCCCGATCGGCCTGGCGTCGTACCGCGCGCTGTTCGAGGGCGGCGGGCTGGCGCGATCGCTGGCGCTGACCGCCGCGCTCGCCGCCGTCGTCACGGGCACCGTGCTCGTCGTGGCGCTGCTGGCCGCGTACGCGCTGGCGTGGCTGTCGCCGCCGGGCGCGCAGGCCGCCGGCATCCTGCTGCTCGGCGCGGCGGTGGTGCCGGTACAGGTCATCGCCGGGCCGGTCACCGAGGTGCTCGACAGGGCCGGCCTGGCCGGCACCTTCGTGGGGCTGGCACTGGTACATGTGGCGCTGGGCGTGCCCTTCGCGGTGCTGGTGCTGCGCAACGCACTCGCCGACGTGCCGATGGCCCGGGTGCGGCAGGCCCGCCTCGCCGGTCGTCGAGAGTGGAGCGTGCTGGCCCGCCTCGCGCCGGCAACGGTACCGGCGGTCGTAGCGGTGTGCGTGCTGGAGTTCGTGCAGGTGTGGAACGACTTCGTCGTCGGCCTCCACTTCGGAGGGCCGGACGCGGTGCCACTAGGGCTGGCACTGTACGGGCAGACGCGGCAGTTCGTGTCCAACAGCGGCCTGGTCGCCGCTGGATCGGTGGTCGCCTCGGTGCTGCCCCTGGCACTGGTCATCGCGTTCCGCCGCCAGGTCGTCGGCGGTCTCGTGTCGGGGGCGCAGAAATGAGCGCGTCGCGGGAGCCCGCACCGCGCTGGCACGGGGCCTGCGCCGCCGCCGTCGTCATCGGCTCGCTCAGCGGCGGCATCGCCACCGACCTCATCGCCGACGCCGTGGGCAGCAACCTCGGCACGGTCACGTGGCTGGTCGCCGGCGGGCTCGCGGCGGTCGCCGCGATCGTGCTGCTGGCGCTGGAGTTCCGCAAGCGCCGGGCCACCGAGTGGGAGGAGCCGCCACCACCGGTGCCGCGCCAGCGCGCCGGCGTGCCCACCGACCTGCCGTACACGTACGGATTCGCGGGGCGGGACGCCGACGTCGAATGGGTGCGCGAGGCGCTGGAGGCCGAGCACGCGGTCGCTCTGGTGGGGCGACGCGGCGTCGGCACGTCGGCGTGCGCGGTACAGGCCGCCAACACGGTGCGGGATCGCTTCCCCGACGGGCAGATGTACCTGGACCTGCGCGCCTACGGCCGGCCGATGCGGCCCCGGCAGGTGCTGGCGGCGGTCGCGCGCAAGCTCGGCGCCCGCCCACCGCGCTCACCCCGCGCGGCCGACCTCGCCGCGACCGGCGCCGAGCTGCGCACACGGCTCGCCGAGCGCAAGGTGCTTCTGGTACTGGACAACGTCGCCGACCCACTTCAGGTGCGCCACCTGCTGCCGCCCGCGCCGCAGGCCCGGCTGCTGATGGCCGGCGCACCCGGCCTGTCCACTCTCGACGGTGTGGCCGTGCGGTGGCTCGGCGAGCCCGACCGCACCGACGCGGTCAAGCTGCTCGCCGACGCCCGCACCGCCGCCGGACGCCGCACCGCACCCAGCGAGCCGTCCACAAGCGACCTCGTGGAGCTGTGTGGCCGGCAGCCGCACGCGATCCGCGCCCTCGGGCAGCAGATCGGTCGCCGCGGCTGGCGCGCCGAAGAGGTACTGGCGACGCTGCGGCACGTCGTCACCGCCCCGGCGCACCAGAAGGTGCCGCACGCCGAGGCGCTGCCGCTGCTCGCCGAGCGCGACATCGCGTACCGCGCGCTCAGCGGGCCGGCCCGCCGCTTGTTCCGGCTGCTGTCGCTGGCGCCCGGGCCGCTAGACCGGCAGGCCATCGCCGCGCTGCGCCGCCATCCCGACCAGGCGCTGGAGGAGCTCGCCAACGGCGGGTTCGTGACCGCTGCCGAGGGCGGGCGGTACGAGGTGCGGCCGCTGCTGTCCGGGTACGCCCGGCTGCACTTGCGCCACGACGAGCCGGCGCGGCGCAGGATCTGGGCGTACGCGCGGCTGATGCGGCACCTGGCCCGCCAGGCCGAGCGGCAGGACCAGGACTGGCTCGTCCTGCACCACGACCTATTGCGCGCGCTGGTCACCTCCTCACCCGACGGGCCGGCCACCTTCGCAGATCCGCTGCCGCGCCGGGTACGCCGATGGTGGTTCCGGCTCGCGGTCGCGTTGTGTGCCTGGTACGCGTCGGAGAACCGCACCGACGAGTGGGAGCAGGTGTGCCAGGCGGCGCTCGGCACCCGGCTGGGTGGCGACCGGAGCGTCGTGGCCGGCTGGGCGCACAACGAGCTCGGCGTGATCCGGCGCCGCCGGGGCGACCCGCACGGCGCGGCCGCGGTACTGACGCTGGCTGTCACCGAACGCGGCCGGCGCGGGCAGGCGCAGGCCCGCACGAACCTGGCCCTTGCCCTGCTCGACCAGGGCGAGGTCGACACGGCGATCGAGCACCTGCACCGCGCCCGCCAGCACCGCTCCCCCGGCGACCGCGCCGGCCAGGCGCTCACCCATCTCGGGCTCGGCGCCGCCTACCTGGCCCGCGGCGAGCCCTCCAAGGCCCGGCACCACCTCGTGCAGGCGGCGAACGCCTTCGAGGCGGCCGGCGACCGGCGCGGGTACGCGGCCGCGCTGACCAACCTGGTGCTCGCACAGTGGCGGCTCGGTGAGCACCTGGACGCCGCGCACGCGTGGGCGGCGGCGCTGGAGGTGTACGAGACGATCGACGACCCAGCGGGGCGAGCGGCGGCCCTCCTCAACGCCGGAGCGGCCATGGTCAACACCGACCCGCCGCGCGGCGAGCCGGCCCGCGAGCTGCTCACCGAGGCCCTGCGGCTGCGCGCCCACCGCCGCCCCGACGCCGCGCTCGGCCGTACCCTTCTCCACCTCGGCGATGCCGAGCTCGCCATGGACCACCCGACCCGCGCCCGCGACCGCTGGCAGGACGCCGCAGGCGTCTGCGAGGAGGTCGGCGACGAGGAAGGCGCCGCGGAGGCCAACCATCGCCTGACCGACTGAGGTGCGCTCACAGCGAACGCATGAGACTTGGCGGCACATGCGGCGCTAGCGTCACCCACATGACGACCCACGCCCGCGGCGGTGCCTCAGCAGCCGCCTCCCTCGACGACTCTGTCTACAACCGGCTACTCAAGGAGCGCATCGTCTTCCTCGGCAGCGAGGTCACCGACGAGGTGGCCAACCGGATCTGCGCCCAGCTCCTGCTGCTCGCCGCCGAAGACCCCGAGCGCGACATCAGCCTCTGGATCAACTCGCCGGGCGGCTCAGTGTACGCGGGCATGGCCATCTACGACACGA
The DNA here is from genome assembly GCF_026130045.1 of Micromonospora sp. CPCC 205371. Taxonomy (GTDB): domain Bacteria; phylum Actinomycetota; class Actinomycetes; order Mycobacteriales; family Micromonosporaceae; genus Phytohabitans. The sequence continues at coordinate 5,113 of NZ_JAIBNX010000036.1, read as the reverse complement.
TGCAGTTCATCGGCAACGACGTGTCCACTGTGGCCATGGGCATGGCGGGCTCGATGGGCCAGTTCCTGCTCTGCGCCGGCACGCCCGGCAAGCGCTACGCGCTGCCGCACGCGCGGATCATCATGCACCAGCCCTCGGGCGGCATGGGCGGCACCGCGGCCGACATCGCCATCCAGGCCGAGCAGATGGTGTACACCAAGCGGATGCTGCTGGAGATGATCGCCCAGCACACCGGCCAGACGTACGAGCAGATCGTCGAGGACGCCGACCGTGACCGCTGGTTCACCGCCGAAGAGGGCGTGCGCTACGGGTTCATCGACAAGGTGATCAGCGGCGCCCGCCAGGTGCCCGCGCTGCCCTGACACCCTCCACAGGTCGCACCCTCAGCCACCGGCCCGATAGCCTCGGGACACATCGACGGATGGGGAGGTTTCGTTGTGCGACGGTTAATGAACAACCCCCGGCGGCTATTGAGCACTGCCCTGGTCGGCGCGGCACTCGTCGTGGCGGCGCCGGCCGCACCGGCACAGGCGGCGGGCGTGGTGATCAGCGGAGGCGTCACGCAGCCGGTCTTCGACTACGAGCAGGCGATCCGCGAGCGAGTCTTCATCGAAACTGAGGTCGACAGCGACTTCGACGGGCGGCGTGACCGGATCGAGGCACGGATCATCCGGCCGAAGGAGACCGAAGGACGCCTGAAGGTGCCCACGATCTTCGAGCCGAGCCCGTACTGGGCGGGCATCCACAACATCCCCAACCACGACGACATCGACCGCGACGACCCGGGCGCGTCCGCGCGGCGCTCGGGCGCCCGGTCCGAAGAAGACATCCTCTTCTACGGGTTCCTCGACAACTACTTCGTGCCCCGCGGGTACGCGGTGGTCGTCGCCGACAGCGTGGGCAGCGGCGGCTCCGACGGCTGCCCCACCTCCGGCGGGCGCAACGAGACGCTCGGCATGAAGGCCGTCGTCGACTGGCTCACCGGCCGGGCGCGCGGCTTCGACGAAGCCGGGCGGCCGGCAGCCGCCCGGTGGTCCAGCGGCCGCGTCGGGATGACCGGCGCGTCGTACAACGGCACGCTGCCCAACGCGGTCGCCTCCACCGGCGTCCGCGGCTTGGAGACCATCGTGCCCATCGCGGCCATCTCTTCCTGGTACGACTACTACCGCGCCAACGGTGGCGTGGTCGCCCCGGGCGGCTACCAGGGTGAAGACACCGACATCCTCGCCAAGGCGGTGCTGACCCGGCAGAACCCGGAGGTGTGCGCCGGCGTCATGGCCGACCTCGAGCGCGAGCAAGACCGGGAGACCGGCGACTACAGCCGGTTCTGGCACGAACGCAACTACCTGCCCGACGCCCACAAGGTGAAGGCGAGCGTGCTGCTCGTGCACGGCCTCACCGACTGGAACGTCAAGACGCAGCACTTCGGGCAGTGGTGGGACGCGCTGGCGGCGCGCGGCGTGCCGCGCAAGATCTGGCTGCACCAGGGCGGGCACACCACCCCGTTCTACTTCCGGCGCGCGGAGTGGGTCGAGACCCTGCACCGCTGGTTCGACTACTGGCTGCACCGCGTCCAGAACGGCGTCATGTCCGAGCCGATGGCCGACGTCGAGCTCGCGCCGAACCAGTGGCAGACCTACCGCAACTGGCCGGTGCCAGGCAGCAAGCCGGCGTCGTACTTCCTGGGGCCAGACGCACTGACCCGCAGGCCCACCGGCATCGGGCAGACGGCCACGTTCGTCGACGCGCCCAGCCGCACCGCCGAGGAACTGGTCGAAGACCCGTCCGGCACCAACCGGCTGGCGTTCCTGACCGAGCCGCTCGCGGCACCGGTGCACCTGTCCGGCACCCCCGAGCTCAGCGTGCGGGCCGGCCTCGACGGGCGCTCGCCGTACCTGACCGCGCTGCTCGTCGACTACGGCGACGGCGAGCGCGTGTTCGGTAGCCGCCCCACCGGCGACGTCGACTGCCTCGGCCCGGGCATCCCCGGAGACCCGGGCTGCTTCGCGCGGTACGTGCACAACACCGAGGTGACGCCGTACCAGATCGTCAGCCGCGGCTGGCTCGACGTGCGCAACCGAAAGTCGATCTGGCGTAGCGAGCCGATCACGCCGGGCAAGCAGTACACGTTCGAGTGGGGGATGCAACCGCAGGACCACGTCTTCCCCGCCGGGCACCGGATCGGCATCGTCCTGATCTCGACCGACCGCGACTACACGCTGCGCTACCGGGCGGGCACCGAGGTCGATGTGGCCCTCGGCGTCAGCCGGGTGACGCTGCCGCTGGCGCGCGGCGGCGCGGGCTGAGCAGGCGCATGCCAGGCACCTCGACGAGGCGGTGCAGCAGCCACGCCAGCGCGTAAGACGTGAGCAGCAGGCCGGCGGTCAGCCCGACCGCCGGCCACGCACGCCACGGCCCGCGCAGTTCGAAAAGCTCCACGGCGGTCACGATGACGGTCAAGTGCACCAGAAAGAAGGCGTACGAGATCTCGCCCAGGTGCACCGCGACCCGGTGCCGCCAAAACGACCGATCCCCGCTCAGATCCGCCAGCGCTGCCGCCGGGACGAGCAGCGCCGTCCCGACGATCGTCGCGGCGGTGTCGCGGATCTGCGCCGGCATCAGTCCGACCGTCAGGTAGTTGGCGGCGAAGAGCACCATCGCCAGCCGCAGCCCGGGGCCGCGCCACGCGCCAGCCATGACCAGGCGGGCCAGCACGATGCCGAGGACGAACTCGGCCATCCGGGCCACCGGGAAGATGTACACGAACCAGCGCTCGCGGTCCGGCGTCACCGCCACCGTCGCGAGCACGGGCATCAGCCAGGTGACGACCATGACGGCGGCGCCAATCGCGTACAGGCCAGCGGGGCGCAGGCGGCGCAGTCCCGCGTGCAGCAGCGGAAAGCACAGGTAGAAGAACATCTCGCACGACAGCGACCAGGCCACCGGGTTGATGCCAAGGTAGTAAAAATCCTTGGTGTACCAGGCGTTGACCAGCGCGGCACCGGCAAACAGCGGCTCCCAGAACACCGGCGGTATCCGGTCGGTCACCACCAGCGAGCCAACCGCGAGCGCCATCGCCACCAGATGCGCCGGATAGACCCGCGCCACCCGGCCCCGCCAAAATCGCAGCGGCCCGCGCATCCCCACCGACCAGGTCAGCACGAAGCCCGACAGCACGAAGAAGAACGAGACGCCCAGGTCACCGGCGTCGAAGAGCAGCTTCGCGGCCCATCGGCCAGCCGGATCGACCAGCGGCACAAACGAGTACGCGTGCAGGCCGAACACGCCGAGCGCGGCAGCGAACCGCAATCCGGTCAGCGAGGGCAGCCGGACGGCGGCTGATGGCTCGGACAGGATGTCTCTCCCGGTCTGGCGGCGGCACAAACGCCGTCCAGCCTAGACCGACACCTCCTGACGCGCGCCGCACCACCCAGCGCCCGCCGCCCCCTCCGCACCACCCAGCGCCGCCGCGTGCCCCTCCGCCCGCCGCCCCCCTCCGCGCCACCCAGCGCCCGCCGCGTGCCCCTCCGCCCGCCGCCCCCCTCCGCGCCACCCCAGCGCCCCTCCGCCCGCCGCGCCCGCCGCGCCACCCGGCGCCCGCCGCGTGCTCCTCCGCCGATCAAGGGCGAATGCACGTGCTTGGATCTCTTTTCCGCGTGCATTCGGCCTTGATCCATGGGAATGCCCTTGATCGACGAGCGCTGCGCGCTATGCCGCCCCGGCTTGCGGCGCCGCCGTCCGCGCCCGCCGTCCGCGCCCGCTGCCGGCCGCGGCGCCTCCTTGCGTCGATCAAGGGCGAATGCACGTGCTTGGATCTCTTTTCCGCGTGCGTTTGGCCTTGATCGATGGGAATGCCCTTGATCGACGCCGCCGAAGCGGCCTCGGCGCACGTCACCAAGCGCGCGGAGCGCACAGGGCACGGCGCCGTCGGGGCGCAGGCGGGCGGGGCGGAGGCCTGGGTGAGGTGGCGTTGTCACGACATCGGGGAACTGCGCACCCGACTCGAGCGCTCTGGATGCCGCATTCTGCCGCGTCGACGTACCGGCGGCGCGAGCGCCGCTTGGTCGCGGCCGTACATAGCGGGAGAGGCCGCCACGGGGGAAGCGGCCTCTCCACTCATCACGGTACTCCCAAATTCACGTTCGCGGGAGAGCGCTGTGAGTCTCTGTCCTTGCAGCCGGTCGGGCGGCCCATCGTGGAACGGCAGTGACTAGAGTGACGGCCGGTCCACTTGATCGCCTGAAGGAGGCCCGCGCCCGTGCCCGACGACGTCACCGCACCATCCGATCGTCTGGTGACCCGAGTCCGGCTCCCACGGATGGTGCGCGACTACGCCTGGTTGGCCGCCGCGGTCGGGCTCGGTGTCGTGGTACTTCTCTGCTCTGTGCCGTTCGTGTCGGGTACCGGACTCACGTGGAACTCCGCCGAGCCGGTGGCGGCCGCGAGCAGCGCGCCCACCGCGACGCCCGATTCGACCACGCCCACGGCGGCGCCGCCACCGTCCGCGACACCGAAGCCCTCCCCGAGCCGGACCACCCAGGCTCCGCGCAAACGCGCCACCAACGCGCCGACGACGGCGGCCCCGCGCCGGTCCCCCTCGACCCCCGCCGCGCCGACCGTGCCCGCCCCCCAGTCCTCCGACGGGCTGTGGCAGCTCGACGGCGGCTACTGCCAGCGCGACGAGGCCTGGGCGAAGCCGGGCGAGAACGGCGACGGAAACTGGTGGTGCCTGCGGTGGAACCGCTCACCCGAGGTCGCCGACATGACCGCGGCGTGCCGCGCCACGTACGGCCGCGGCGCCTTCGCCGAGACCTCCAACCGGCGCGATCCCTTCGCCTGGCGCTGCTACCGCCGCTAACCTCGCACCCTGACCGAGACCGAGACCGAGACCGAGCGCGCCGCGCCGCCGCAAGCGGCAGCGGCATAGCGCGCAGCGCCCGCCGATCAAGGGCAATCCCATCGATCAAGGGCAAACGCACGCGGAAAAGAGATCCAACCACGAGCATTCGCCCTTGATCGACGCAAGGAAGCGCCCCGCACGGACCGCAGCGGCGCGGGCCGCGGCGGCGTGGGCCGCGGGGGCGCAGCGGGGTGCGCGGGCGGCGGACGCGGG
>NZ_JAIBNX010000359.1 GCF_026130045.1 Micromonospora sp. CPCC 205371 | reverse complement strand
TCGATCAAGGGCGAATGCACGCGGAAAAGAGATCAAACCGCGTGCATTCGCCCTTGATCGGCGGGTGCGGCGTGCGGGCGACGCCCGCGGACGCGGCGCGCGGACGCGGCGCACGGCGCGGACACGGCGCGCGGACACGGCGCGCGGGGCGGGGTGCGGGCGCGCGCGGTGGGGCGCGGCTTATCGCGCGAGGTGGCAGGCTGGCGGGCGTGGAAGGGACGAGGCGGCGGGTCTGGACGCCCGCGCTGATCGCGCTGGCGGTCGCGGCGGCCTACGCGCTCGGCTCGGGCTGCGCGTGGCTGCTCTTCCACGCCTCCGCGGCGGGCGCGGTGTTCTTCCCGCCCGCCGGGGTCACGCTGGGCGCGCTGCTGCTGGTCCGGCGCCGCCACTGGCCCTGGGTGCTGCTCGCCGCCGGCATCGTGGAGCTCACGGTCGACCTGTGGCAGGGGCTCACACCGGCCGCGGCGGCCGGCTTCGTGCTCACCAATGTGGTGGAGCCGCTGGTCGGCGCGGCCCTGTTCCGGCGGTTCGTGCCGGGGCACATCGACCTGACGCGGCGCCGCGACGCGATCGCGTTCCTGACCTGCGCGGTCGGTGCCGGCCCGGCCGCGGGCGCGCTCATCGGCGCCACCACCAGCGTGTTGACCGAGAATGCCAGCTGGTGGCCGGCCTTCGGGCGGTTCTGGGCGGGTGACGGCCTGGCCGTCCTGACGCTGGGCGCCGCCGTGGTCGGCCTGGGATCGCTGCGCGGTAGGGCGAGGCTGCGGCGCCTGGCGCGCGCCGCCGCGGTCCTGTGGGCCATAGCGGTACTGACGGTGGTCGGCTTCTGGCCCGGCGACGTGCCGCTGATCTACCTTCCGGTACCGCTGCTGCTGGCCCTCGCGTTCTGGGGACGCGTGCCGACCGTGGGCGCGGCCGGGTTCGTGATGGCGTTCGCCGCGAACCTCCAAAGCGCTGCCGGGCACGGACCGTGGGCGGGCATGGAGCCCGCCTCCCTCCAGGTGTACCTGGGGTACGCCTTCCGGGGCGGCGCCGCGCTGGCCACCGCGGTGGCCGAGCCCGCCCGGGCGCACGCCCAGTCGCGGCGCGAGCCCGAGGCCCGGCAGCGCCTTCAGGCGCTGCAGGCCGTGACCGCCGGCCTGTCGACCGCCGCGACCTCCGAGCAGGTGATTCGGGTACTTGTCGACCAGGGTGTCGGCATCGTGGCTGACCACGGTGGTGTGGCTCTCGCCGACCCGTCCGGCGAGCACGTGCGGATGTGGGCGACGGGCGTGGTTTCGACGACGGTGGTGGGGCGGTACGCCGAGGTCCGGCTGGACGCGGGTGAGCCGCTGCCGGTCGTCGACGTCGTGCGCACCGGCGAGTCGATCGCGCTTGCGTCGCTCGCCGAGATCTCCGTGCGGTACCCGCAGCTCATCGCGAGTGGCACCGGCAGCACCCACAGCCTGCTGGTGGTGCCGGTGCGGGTGGGCCAGCGCACCACGGGCGCGCTGGCGTTCGGGTTCGACCGGGACGGCGCGATCAGCCCGGAGGTGGCCTCGGTCGGGCAGACCCTCGCCGAGCTGGCCGGGCAGGCCATCGAGCGGGCGGCACGGTACGAGGCGGAGCACGAGACGGCGCACCAGCTCCAGCGGTCGCTGCTGCCCGACATCGCGCCGCACCTGCCGGGCGTCTCGGCCGCGGTGCGCTACCGGCCGGCCGAGCGCGGGCGGGATGTCGGCGGCGACTGGTACGACGTGTTCGAGCTGCCCGGCAACCGGGTGGGCATCGCGGTCGGCGACGTGGTCGGTCACGGGCTGCCGGCCGCCATCTCGATGGGCCGGCTACAGCAGTCCCTGCGGTCGGCGGCGCTGACCGGCGCGGGCCCGGCCGAGGTGCTGGAGGCGCTCGACACGGCCTCCGCCGCGATCGCGGGGGCCGACTACGCGACCGTCGGATACGCCGAGTACAGCCCGATCGAGCGGACCCTGACATATAGCTGCGCCGGCCACCTGCCGCCGCTGCTCGTGGTCAACGGCACCGCCCGGTACCTGGACGGCGGCCGGTCGCAGCCGCTGGGGCTGAGCAGCCGGGCCCGCGCCCAGGCCCAGGTGGTGGCGCCGCCGGCGGCGATGCTCGTCTGGTACTCCGACGGGCTGATCGAGCGCCGGCAGCAGGTGATCGACGAGGGCTTCGACCGGCTGGCGACCGCCGCGAGCGAGCTGTCCGGCACAGACCCGCAGGCGTGGTGCGACCAGCTGCTGCGGGCGATGACGCACGGATACACGGTGACCGACGACATCGTGGTCGCCTGCCTGTACCTCGACGGCCCGACCTCGGGCGCCGCCGGTTCTGCCCTGCGGCTGCGCCTGGCGTCGCCGGACGACCTGGCGCCGACCCGGCGGACGCTGCGGGTGTGGTGCGCCCGCCAGGAGCTGACCGATGACGAGACCGACGCGCTGCTGCTGGCCTGCAACGAGGCGCTCAGCAACGCCCTCGAACACGCCTATCGCGGCCTGCCGGCAGGCCCGGTCGCCCTCAAGGTGGTCCGGGTCGACCGCCGGCAGGTACGCGTCGAGGTGACCGATCGGGGTCGGTGGCGCGCCAACTCGTACCGTGACGCGGAGCGGGGCCGGGGCCTCAACCTCGTCAACAAGCTGGCGCGCCGCGTGGTCGTCGACCTGAGCGAAAGCGGCACCCGGGTGACGATCACCCTGCCGACAGGCTGACCGCCTCGTCGAGGAGCCGCTCGAGGGTGGCGCGGGTGGGCAGGTGCGCCAGCAGGTGGCGGACGCTCCGGTCCTGGTACCGGCGGATCTCCTCGTCGCGGGCGGTGAGGGCATGGTCGAGCTGGCCCGCGACGTAGTTGGCGAGGCTGGTGACCGCGCCGGTGAACATGCCCATGCCGAGCGGTGGCAGCGCGCCCGCCACCGTGCGGTACGCGTCGAGGAGCGCGCGGGCCCCGGCGGCGTTGACGCCGCCGTTGGGGTTGATGGTCCAGTGCGTGAGCGCGTCGCCCAGCTCCCAGCTCGGCGGCTGGCCGCCGGCGTGCTCCCAGCCCACGACGACGAGGCGGCCGTCGGCGGCCCGGCGCGCGTTGTTCGGGCCGAGGCTGTTGTGGCATAGCACGGGCTGCGCCCCGACGGCCGGTCCGATCGAGTCGAGCTCCTCCAGTGTGGACACCGCATCGGCGAGCGCGGGTGCCCAAGGCGCGCCCTTGGCCCGCGCGGTATCGGCCATCTCGGCCCAGCCGTGCGGGGCGAACCGCATCGTGTGCCAGGGGCTGATCCGGTCGACGGGCAGTGCAAGCCCGTGCACCGTGGCCAGGATGCGGCCCAGTTCGCGCGTGAGCAGGGCGCTGGCGGGTGCCGATAGCGGCGGCCCGGAGTGCAGCCACTGGTTCACCCGCCAGCTGTGCTCGCCGATCGACTCCACGATCGCGCCGGAGCGGCTGCGCACCGGCGCCGGCAGCAGAACCCCGGCACCCGCCGCCGCCTCCTGGAGCGCGACCTCGGTCTCCACGTCGACGATGGGAATCCACGTGTCGATCGTGCGGACCGACCACCGGCCGCGATCGGTCTCCAGCGACCAGCGACGGCCGATCTCGTCGGCCCGCGCCACCGACCGCATGGGGCCGGTGACCTGGCCAAGGTCGTACTGTGCGGCGACGGCGCGCGCCAGCGCGGGGTCGGCCACGTCTGCCCGGCCTTGCTGCCGGTCGACCTCGGCCTTGAGCTCGGTCCAGCCGGCGAAGCCGTACTGCTCGGCCAGTGACGCCTGCGCGTCTGCCAGCGATGCCGTCGGGTCGGAGTCGCGAAGACCTGCCAGCAGGTCTTTGGCCTGCTGGCGCAGGTGGTCGAGGTTGGGGTTGTCAGGGAGCGTCTTCACGGAGGCACCTCTCGCCCAGAGTCCTACGGACAAGGGTTGGCTTCGAGCCTTCCGGCGGATCGCGGCGCGCTCCCCAACGCGCCCTAGCAGCCTAACCCGCCGCGAGCGCGGTTTCCAGCAACTCGTAGGTGTGCTGGTCGAACGCGACAAGCCGCACGAGCTCGACGCCGGTCGGGGTGGACCGGATGGTGTCGACCGCGATCCGCGCCGCCTGGTCGGGCGGAAACCCGTATATGCCGGTCGAGATCGCGGAGAACGCGACGCTGCGCGCGCCAAGCTCGTCGGCGATGGCCAGGCTGCGCCGGTAGCAGGAGGCGAGCAGGTCGGCCTCGCCGCGCTCGCCGCCCTTCCAGACCGGGCCGACGGTGTGGATCACATGCCGCACCGGCGGGTCCAGGTCGAACGCTGGAGTCGCCTTGGCGTCGCCCGGCGCGCAGGGCGCGATCGCCGCACCGGCCCGGGCCAGCCGCGGCCCGGCGGCGCGGTGGATAGCGCCGTCGACTCCGGCACCGCCGCGCAGCGACTGGTTGGCGGCGTTGACGATCGCGTCGACGTGCTCGCGGGTGATGTCGCCGCGCACGACCTCGATCACCGTCATGCCAGCCATCGTGGCAGAGGCGGCCGCTGTCGCGGCGGTCATTGCCATCCCCCCGCTGCGCCGCGCGGCCCTCTCCCCGCCGATCAAGGGCGAATGCACGTGGTTGGATCTCTTTTTCGCGTGCGTTTGCCCTTGATCGA
>NZ_JAIBNX010000358.1 GCF_026130045.1 Micromonospora sp. CPCC 205371 | reverse complement strand
GTCGCTGCTGGACGTGGGGCGGCCGGCCGACCCCGCCGGCGCCGGCACCCTGACGACCGCAGGCGAACGGCTCGAGCCGGCCGCGGCCAACACCTGGGGCGCCGGGCGCCGGATGTTCAACGCCTACGGCCCGACCGAGACGACCGTGTGCGCCAGCGTCGCCGCCGTCGCCCCCGCCGCCGGCGGCTCACCGCCGATCGGCGGGCCGCTCGTCAACACCCGCCTGTACATAGTGGACGCCGGCCTGGGCCTGGTGCCGCCTGGCGTCACCGGTGACCTGTACGCGGCCGGGGCCCAGGTGGCCCGTGGCTACGGTGGGCGCCCGGCGTTGACGGCGGAGCGGTTCGTGGCCGACCCGTTCGCTGGTGACGGTGGGCGCATGTACAAGACCGGTGACCGGGCGCGGTGGCGTGCCGACGGGCAAGTGGAGTTCCTGGGCCGCGCCGACGACCAGCTGAAGGTACACGGGGTCCGGATCGAGCCCGCGGAGATCGAGGCCGCCCTGACGGCCCATCCCGCCGTCCGGGCCGCGGTGGTGACGGCATGGGGCGAGGGCGCCGACCGCAGGCTCGTGGCCTACCTGGTACCGGACAACCCGGCCGACGGCATCCCGCCGGCCGGCGAGCTGCGGGCCGCGCTGTCGCGCCGCCTGCCCGACGCGATGGTCCCCGCCACCTTCGTGGAGCTGGCCAGCCTGCCGCTGACCCCGAACGGGAAGATCGACCGGCACGCGCTGCCCGCACCGGACAGCGCCGCACCCGCGGCCGGCGACGCGTACGTGGCGCCGGCCACGCCCACCGAGGAGATGCTGGCCGGGATCTGGGCGCAGGTGCTGGGCCTGGAACGGGTCGGCGTCGTCGACGACTTCTTCGAACTCGGCGGCCACTCGCTGCTGGCCACGCAGGTGAGCTCACGGATCGCCGAGGTCCTGGGCGTCGTCGTACCGCTCGCGGCGCTCTTCGACCACCCGACCGTGCGCGGCCTGGCCGGCGTACTCGAAGACGGGACGCGCGTGACGGTCCCGCCGGTGACCGCGGTCGGGCGGGACCGGCCACTGCCGCTGTCGTTCGGGCAGCAGCGGATGTGGTTCCTCGACCGGCTCGAACCCGGCTCGACCGACTTCAACGTGCCGATGCACATCCGCTGGCGCGGACACCTCGACACCGGCGCGCTGGAGCGGGCCTTGGACACGCTCGTACTGCGGCACGAGGTCCTGCGTACCCGGCTGATGACCGGTGTGGACGGCACCGCCGTACAGGTGGTCGACCCGCCGGGGCGGCTGGTGCTGCCGCTGGTGGACGTGTCGGGTGCGCCCGACCCGGAGACCGCCGGCCGGGACCTGGTCGCGCTGGACGCCGTGGCCCCGTTCGACCTCGCCGAAGGGCCGCTGATGCGTGCGGTGCTCATCCGGCAGGCCGCTGACGAGCACGTGCTCGCCCTGACGCTGCACCACGTCGTGTCCGACGAATGGTCGGCGGCCATCCTGCGGCGCGAGCTGACCGCGCTGTACGGCGGCGCCGCGCTGCCGCCCCTTCCGGTGCAGTACGCGGACTTCGCGGTGTGGCAGCGGGAGTGGCTGGCCGGCGAGGTGCTGGACGGGCAACTGTCGTACTGGCGGGAGCGGCTGGCCGGGTTGCCGGTGCTGGAGCTGCCGACCGACCGCCCGCGCCCGGCCGTGCGATCGAGCGCGGGCGCGGTGGTGGGGTTCGAGATCCCGGTGTCCACCGTGGAGGGTCTGCGGGCGCTGTCGCGGGACAGCGGTGCGACCATGTTCATGACGTTGCTCGCGGGGTGGTCGTTGCTGCTGTCCCGGTACTGCGGGACCGATGACGTCGTGGTCGGCACCCCGGTCGCGGGCCGCAACCGCGCCGAGATCGAGGGTCTGATCGGCTTCTTCGTCAACACGCTGGTGATGCGCACGGACCTGTCCGGCGATCCGGCGTTCGGCGAGCTGCTGAGCCGGGTCCGGCGGACCGCCCTGGATGCGTACGCACACCAGGACCTGCCCTTCGAGCAGCTGGTCGACGCGCTGGTCACCAAGCGGGACCGGTCTCGCAGCCCGCTGTTCCAGGTGCTGTTCAACTACTTCACCGACGAGGACGACCACGGGCCGGGCGAGGGGGACGCGCCGGGCGACGGCAGCGACGTGGTCACCCAGTTCGACCTGCGGCTCGTGCTGGTCGACGACGGCACGAGGCTCACCGGCGGCATCGAGTACAGCACCGCGCTGTTCGACGCGTCGACGGTACGGCGAGTGGCGGACCACCTCGCGACCCTGCTCGGCGCGGTCGCGGCGGACGCCTCCCTGCCCGCCTCCCGGGTGCCGCTGCTGGCCGAGCCCGAGCGGGACCGGATCGTTCGGGAGTGGAACGACACCGCCGCCGAGACCGTTCCCGCCAGCGCCCACGAGACCGTGGTCGCGTGGGCGGACCAGTACCCGGATGCCGTCGCCGTGGTCAGCGGGCAGCGCGTCCTCACATACGCCGGCCTGGTGAGCCGGGCCGCGGGCCTGGCCAGGCAGCTGCGCCGCCTGGGCGTCGGCCCGGAGACCGTCGTCGGCCTGTGTGTCGAGCGCGGCGTCGACATGCCGGTCGCGGTACTCGCGGTGTGGCTGGCCGGCGGCGCCTACGTGCCGCTGGACGCCGCCTACCCGCCCGAGCGGCGGGCGAGGATGCTCCCCGCCGGGGGGGCGTCCGGCGTGTGGGCCCCCCGTGCCGCCCCCGCCGACCTGCCCGCGGGGCGGCTGCCGGTCGTCGTACTCGAGGACCACGCGGCCCCCGCGCCGCCGCCCGCCACGGCGCCGGCGACCGAACCCGGGCAGACCGCGTACGTCATCTACACGTCCGGGTCCACCGGCACGCCGAAGGGTGTCCACGTCACGCACGGTGGCCTGGCGAACCTGATCGAGGCCCAGCGGCACGTGTTCGGTCCGGAGACGGGCGACCGCGCGGCGATCCTGCAATTCGCCCCGCACGGCTTCGACGCCTCGGTCTGGGAGCTGGTGCTGGCGCTCGCCAATGGCGGCCCACTTGTCGTCGCCACGGCAGCCGAACGGGCGGAGCCGGCGGCGCTCGCCCGCGCGGTGCGCGGCCATGGCGTGCGGCTCGCGACCCTGCCGCCGTCGCTGCTCGACGTGCTCGAACCCGGTGACCTATGTGGACTGTCCACATTGGTGGCCGCCGGGGAGCGGCTCGAACCACACCTGGCCGAGCGCTGGCATTGCCAGTACAGGCTGGTGAACGCCTATGGTCCGACCGAGACCACGGTGTGCGCGACGGCCGCGACCGTAGCGGCCGGCGGTGCGCCGCCGATCGGCGCGCCGCTGCTGAACACGCGCGTCTTCGTGCTGGACGAGCACCTCAACCCGGTGCCGGCCGGGGTGGCCGGCGAGTTGTACGTCGCCGGGGACCAGGTGGCTCGCGGCTACGGTGGGCGCCCGGCGTTGACGGCGGAGCGGTTCGTGGCCGATCCGTTCGCTGGTGACGGTGGGCGGATGTACCGGACCGGTGACCGGGCGCGGTGGCGTGCCGACGGGCAGGTGGAGTTCCTTGGCCGCGCCGACGACCAGCTGAAGGTACGCGGTATCCGGATCGAGGCCGGGGAGATCGAGGCGGCGCTGGTCGCGCACCCGGGCGTGCGCACCGCGACGGTCACCGCCTGGGGCGAGATCGCGGACCGCCGGCTCGTGGCCTACCTGGTACCGGACGACCCGGCCGACGGCGTGCCCGACGCGGCCGAATTGCGCGACCACCTGCGCCGCCGGCTGCCCGACTTCATGGTTCCCACCAGCTACGTGGAGCTTGCCGCGCTTCCAGTCAACCGCAACGGCAAGATCGACCGGGCGGCGCTGCCCGCACCCGGCGAGGCGCCGGTCGACCTGGCCGCGTTCGTGGCGCCGGCCACGCCGACCGAGCAGATCCTGGCCCAGATCTGGGCCGAGATCCTCGGCCGCGAACCCATCGGCGCCCGCGACGACTTCTTCGAACTCGGCGGGCACTCGCTGCTCGCGACCCGGCTCATGTCCCGGATTCGGGAGGTCTTCGCGGCGGAGGTGGCCCTGACCGACTTCTTCGACCACCCGACGGTCGCCGAGACCGCGGCAGCCATCAACCGCGCCAAGTACGGCATCGAGGGCGACTACGAAGAATTCGAACTCTGACCGCTCCTCCCACCACCTCCGCCCCGCCCGTCCGTCACCGCCCTCCGCCGTGGCCCGCCTGCCCGTCCCCGTGGCGGCGCGTTCCGCGCGTGGCCGTCGCGGCCCGTCCCTTTCGCCGATCAAGGGCGATTGCACGTGGTTGGATCTCTTTTTCGCGTGCGTTTGCCCTTGATCGATGCACTTGTCCTTGATCGCGGAGGCCGCGGTCGCGCGCCGTGGGCCGTGGGCCCCGAGCCGGGGGGCCGCGGGCCGCGTGCTAGCCGGTCCCGGCGGCGTGTCGACACGCCCTGCCGCCGATCAAGGGCGAATGCACGTGGTTCGATCTCATTTTCGCGTGCATTCGCCCTTGATCCATGCAAACGCCCTTGATCGGCGGGCGTGGATACGGCGGCACGCAGCCGGCCACACACGCGCCGGCCACGCCCATGGCGGTGGCGTGGGGGGGGCGGCCAAGGCGGGGGGCCCGGGCCGGGCCCCCGGAAGGGGGGG
>NZ_JAIBNX010000357.1 GCF_026130045.1 Micromonospora sp. CPCC 205371 | reverse complement strand
CTCAAAACCACGTGCATTCGCCCTTGATCGGCGGGGAGAGGGCGCGCGAAGCGCCCGGGCGCCCACGGAGAGAGACGCGCGGGCGCCCAAGGAGAGGGCGCGGGCGCCAGGCCGCGGACGCCACGGCCGCGCGGAGGCCCGGGCCGCGCGGACGCCACGGACGCGCGGACGCGCGGAGAGAGCGCCGCGGAGGCGGCGGAGAGCGCGCGCGGGCGCCCGGAGAGAGCGGCGCGGAGAGAGTGGTGGTGTATAGGGCCTCGGGACGTGCGGGCGTCCCCGATAATGCCGGGGTACACCCGGACGACGACTGGAGATCGCGATGACGGCGACGGCTCGACCCGTGACCCGCGCGGCGGTACCACCGGGGACGCTGGCCACATATGTCCTGCTTGGGGCCTGGCTGCTCCACGTACTGGTCATCGAGGTGCTCTTCATCAAGTACGGCAAGGGCAAGAATTCGATCTTGACGGTGGGCAAGTTCTTCGGCCTGCACACCGCTCTGATCATGATGTTGCAGCTGACCCTGATCGCTCGGGTGCCGTGGCTCGACCGCCGCCTCGGCATGGACCGGCTCACCCGCTGGCACCGGTGGATCGGCTTCACGCTGCTGTGGACCGTGTTGACCCACGCGACGATCGTCGTCTCCGGATACACCGCCCTCGGCTCGGAGGGGCCGTGGGACACCTTCTGGAGCCTGGCCGGGGTGACCGCCTCGATGCTGGGCATGATCGCCGCCAGCATCATCGTCGTGGTGGCCGCCCTGTCGATGCGGTACGTCCGCCGCCTCCTCGGATACGAGGTTTGGCACGCGCTGCACCTGCTGCTGTACGTCGCCGTCGGCATCGGCCTCGCCCACCAGGCCCTTGAAGGCACCACGTTCACTCAGTCGACCGCCGCCGAAGTGTACTGGTGGACGGTCTGGATCGCCGTGCTCGCCGCCCTGGTCATCGGCCGGATCGTGGTGCCGGTGTGGCGCAACCTCTATCACGGGTTCCGGGTGGCCGCCGTGGTGCCCGAGGCCGACAACGTCGTCTCCGTCCACGTCACCGGCCGACACCTCGACAAGCTGCCGGCTCGCGCCGGGCAGTTCATGATCTGGCGGTTTCCCGGGCACAACAACTGGTGGCAGGCCAACCCGTTTTCGCTGTCGGCCGCGCCGAACGGCCGCTCGCTGCGGCTGACCGCCAAGGCCGTCGGCAAGACCAGCGCCGGGCTGCGCGACGTGTCGGTCGGCAGCCGCGTCTTCGCCGAAGGCCCGTACGGCGCCTTCACCACCCTGCACCAGACCCGCCCCGGCCTCCTGCTCATCGCCGGCGGCGTCGGCATCACTCCGATCCGCGCGCTGCTGGAGGAGTCGACCGAATCATCAAGCACAGTGGTGCTCTACCGGGTGCACAACGAGGCCGAAGCGGTGCTGCTGCCCGAGTTGGAGGCACTGGCCCGCGAGCGCGGCGCCCGCGTGCACCTGCTCACCGGGCGCACCGGTGCGGGCTCGCCGCCCAACATGCCGTTCGCGCCGGAAAACCTGGCCGCCGCGGTGCCCGACATCGCCGAGCGCGACGTCTACGTGTGCGGCCCGCCGCCGATGACCGAGGCGGTGCTACGCAGCTTGAAGGCGCTCGGCGTGCCCAGCCGCCAGGTGCACGCCGAACGCTTCAGCCTGGCGTGACCTCCGGAGGACTCGTGTAGACCGCCGGGTCGCCCTGCACGATCCACACCTGTGGGCTGTCGATCGGCAGGAACGAGCGGTCGCCGCCTGGCTCGCGGGTGTCGGGCACGGAGTCGCCCGACGGCAAATGCATGATGAAGTTGACCGGCCGTGCGTCGTCGGCCAGCGGGATGTCGTATGCGGCCCACCCGCCTTCGATCCGGGTCCACGGCCACGGGTTGTCCCACCCGATCTGGGCCAGCACCGCCGGGTCGACCGCGTCGCCCCACATGTGCAGGCCCCACCCGCTGTCCTGGTCACCGTAGTCACTCGCCGGCCGGTAGTAGTGCAGCGTGGCGACGGTCGCCGCCGGCCCGGCCGCACGCACCCGGCGCACCGCACTGGTGGCGGTCGTGCCGTCTGGCTCGGTCACCATCGCGCGGTATTCGACCGGGGTGTCCGACGCCAGATCGGCCGGCAGCGCGTCGAAGACCGTGTACGCAGGCGACGACGCGTCGCTGCCGATGGCCGTCCACGCACCGTCGCCGATCCGCCGCTCGAACGCCACGGTGTGGCTTGCCCGCTCCGGGTCGACGGTCGCGCGCACGTCGACGGTGCCACGCACCCGGCTGCCCTCGGCCGGTGCCTCGATTGTCACCAGCGGCGCGGGCACCATGGCCGACCGCGAGGCACTGGTCTTGGTGTGCCCGCCGGGCGCGAGGACCACCGCCTTGTATCGCACCGACGTGCCCGCCCGTAGCCCGCTCACGTCGTGGAACACCTGGTAGGGCGCGTTGTCGTCGGTGCCGACCGGCTGCCAGCGCCCGCCGCCGACCTGCGCGTAGAACGCCACCTCGACGAACGACGAGCCGCCCACGTCGGCAGTCACGCGCATCCGCCCGCGAGCACCCTCGGCGGGCTCCGCTCCGGTCACCATCACAGCCGGCGCGGCCTTGGGCCCGCGGACGCGGCCGTCCATCGCATACACCACCGCCGACAGCGGCGGCACGGTGACGGTAAGCGCTGCGTCCGGGCCGGAGCGCAGGCGCGCCGGTCCGTCGCCGTAGACGCGGTCGAAGCCCCGCCTGGCGGCGTACGTCGGGATCGCCGCCGTCTGCGCCTGCTCGCTGTTGTTGAGAGCCACCACGTACTCGCGCTGGTCGCGCCGGTCGAGCCGGGAGAACGCGTAGATCCCCGGACCGTCGGACGCGTGCCGGTGCTGCTGCGCGCCATCACGCAGTGCCGGATGGGCGCGGGTGAGCGCTGACAGGGCGCCGATCGTCCGGTACAGCGGGTGGCCGGTCACGTAGTTGTCCTGGGCGTGCGTCGCCTCCGTGCCGATCAGGTCGTCGTCGAGATAGTCGGGCACCTGGCTGGCGAACAGCGTCTGCCGGGCGAGTTGGTCGCCGCCCGCCCCGGTGAAGCCCTGCTCGTCGCCGTAGTAGATCACCGGGTTGCCGCGCGAGAAGTACATCAGCTCGTGGGCGAGCCGGTCGCGGGCCAGCCACTCGGCGTCGCCCGCGCCGGGGTTGTCGGCGCTGACGAAGTGCCCGATCCGGCCCATGTCGTGATTACCGAGGAACGTCGGCAGTTGGTATGCGTTGGAGTCCGCGTCGGTGTACCAGTCGTCGCCCGCGAAGAACGTCGTGAGCTGCCCAGCCGGCGCGCCGCGGGAGGCGAAGTCGCGGGCCGCGGCCTGAAACGGGAAGTCCAGCACCGCCTGCATCCGGTCGGTCGTGGTGAAGTGCGACGTGAAGCTCTTCGTGGTGTCGAAGACCTCGCCGAACATGAAGAACTCGGACTTGCCCTGCTCGCGCGCGTACGCCAGAACCTCGGGACCGAACTTCTGCCAGAACGCGTCGTCGACGTGCTTCATCGTGTCGATGCGGAAGCCGTCGACCCCGAAATCGCGAATCCACGTCTTGTAGATATCGATCATGCCGCGTACCACACGCGGGTGCTCGGTGAACAGGTCGTCGAGCCCGAAGAAGTCGCCGTAGTACGAGTCCTCCCCGACGAACGTGGTGTCGCCCCGGTTGTGGTACAGCGTCACGTCGTTGAGCCAGGCCGGCACCTTGAGCTGCCGCTCGGCTGGGTCGAGCACCGGCGTATAGGGAAAGGACACCGCCGGGTCCAGCGCCGGGAACGCGGACGAGCCCGCGTAGTCGCGG
Source organism: Micromonospora sp. CPCC 205371 (assembly GCF_026130045.1). GTDB lineage: Bacteria > Actinomycetota > Actinomycetes > Mycobacteriales > Micromonosporaceae > Phytohabitans. The sequence goes on along the minus strand of NZ_JAIBNX010000357.1, from coordinate 964 downwards.
TCGTCGAACGGCGTGCCCGCCGCCGTCCGGTACGGCACAGCGTCCTTGGACACGTATCCGCGGCGGGCGCCCTGCTCGTATCCGATCACGTCCGCGGTGTGGTTGGTGATGATGTCGAAATACACCTTCATGCCGCGCTTGTGCGCGGCGTCGACGAGCGCGCGCAGGTCGGCGTTCGTGCCAAGGTGCGGGTCGATCTGGGTGAAATCGGTGATCCAGTACCCGTGGTAGCCCGCCGAGGGGCCGTCTTCGAGCTGGACGGCCTTGTTTTTGAAGCTCGGCGTCAGCCAGATCGACGTGGTGCCGAGGCCACGCACATAGTCCAGTTTGGACAGCAGGCCTTTGAGGTCGCCGCCATTGTAGAAGCCCCTCTTGGTTGGGTCGAACCCCGACACCAGCGGGTCGGAGCCGAGCCCGCCCTGGTCGTTGCCGGTGTCACCATTGGCGAACCGGTCGGCCATCACGAAGTAGAACGACTCGTCGGTGACCGGGGCGCGCAGCGAGTGCAGCGGCCGAAGGTGGCCACCGCCGCTCGCGGACGCGGGCGGCACCGCGAGCGCGGAAGCGGCGAGGACGGTCGCGAAGACGGCGAGAACGCGTCGGACGGACATGGTGGCGACGCTACGCCGTCCCCCCGACAGTTTCTCCCCCACCACGCACCCCCTGCGCCTGTCACCCGCCGCCCTCCGGCCGGCCCGGCCGCCGGTCACCCGCCGCCTCTCGCCCGCCGCTCAAGGACGAATGCACGCGGTTGGATCTCTTTCCGCGTGCGTTCGCCCTTGATCCATGCAGATCTCCTTGATCAACGCCGTTGAATTAAGCGATTCGGCGCCGCGCCAAGCCCGACCACCGCAGCCGACCCGGCGCCGGGCACCGGGCACCGGGCACCGGGCACCGGGCACCGGGCACCGGGCACCGGGCACCGGGCACCGGGCACCGGGCACCGGGCACCGGGCACCGGGCA
>NZ_JAIBNX010000356.1 GCF_026130045.1 Micromonospora sp. CPCC 205371 | reverse complement strand
CGCGGCGCGCGTGGGCCCGGCACGGCGCGGCGCGCGTGGGCCGGGGCCGCGTGGGCCCGGGCGCTTCCGCGCCGCCGGCCGCAATAAGGTGGCTGAGTGACTGATCAAAAAGTTGCGGTGGTGACCGGGGCGGCGCAGGGCATCGGGCGGCGGGTGGCACAGGTACTGGCGGCGGAGGGCTACGCGCTGGCCCTGCTGGACCGGCAGCCCGTCCCCGATGGCGACGCCTTCTCGTACGCGGGCGACGTCAGCTCGCAGGCCGACGTGACCGCGTTCGCCGCGGCGGTCGACGACCGGTTCGGGCGGGTGGACGTGCTGGTCAACAACGCCGGCATCGCGTTCATCACGCCGCTGGAGGAGACCACCCTCGAAGACTGGCAGCGCGTCCTCGACGTGAACCTGACCGGCCCGTTCCTGCTGAGCCGCGAGTTCGGCCGGCGGATGCTCGCCGCCGGAGAGGGCGCGATCGTCAACATCGCGTCCGTCGCCGGCCTGCGCGGCGTCGCGGATCGCGCCGCCTACAACACCAGCAAGCACGGCCTCATCGGCCTGACCCGCACGCTGGCCGCGGAGTGGGGTGGCCGAGGTGTACGCGTCAACGCGGTCTGCCCCGGCTGGGTGAAGACCGAGATGGACGTCGAGTCGCAGGCGTCGGGCGCCTACCGGGACACCGACATCACCGACCACGTACCGATGGGCCGGTTCGCGTCACCCGACGACATCGCGCAGGCGGTGGCGTTCCTCGCCGACCCGGCGCGCAGCGGTTTCGTCAACGGCGCCGCCCTGTCCGTCGACGGCGGCTGGCACGCCGACGGCTCCTGGCAGTCCCTGCGCCTCGGAGCCCGCGCCCGCTGACCCGTGATCAGGGCGCTGTGGCCCTTGCCACAGGGGAAGGCCAAGGACGCTGTTCTTGTCGGTGCCTCGCGGCACCATGGCCGGCGTGACGCTGTACCACGTGGAGAAGGGCGCGGGCACCGCCGTGCTGGCCATACACGGGTGGACGCCCGACCACCGCCTCATGCTCGGCTGCCTGGAGCCGGTGTTCGACGCGAGGCCCGGCTACCGCCGGCTCTACGTCGACCTGCCCGGCATGGGTCGCTCGCCGGCGCCGCCGTCGATCGCGAGCTCCGACGACGTGGTCGACGCGGTGCTCGGGTTCGTCGACGAGGTCATCGGCGACGCGCCGTTCCTGCTGGTCGGCGAGTCCTACGGTGGCTACGTCGCCCGCGCCCTCGCCCGTGTCCGGCCGGAGCAGGTTCGCGGGCTGGCCCTGATCTGCCCGGTCGGCACCGCCCTGGCCCGCGCCGAGCGCACCCGCCCCGAGCACCAGGTGCTGCGCCCCGACCCGGAGTTGCTCGCCGCCACCGACCCCCACGTCGCCGCGGAGTTCACGGAGGTCGCGGTGGTCCAGACACCGGAGACGCTGCGCCGCTTCCGCGACGAGATCCTGGTCGGTCTCGACCTCGCCGACCTTGACGCGATGGCGCGGATCGCGGAGCGGTGGGAGCTCACCACCCCGCCGGAGAGCGGCCCGCCCTACACGCGGCCGACGCTGATCCTCACCGGGAGGCAGGACGCCAGCGTCGGCTACGCCGACCAGTACGCGCTGCTGCCGCACTATCCACGCGCGACGTTCGCGGTGCTCGACGTGGCCGGCCACAACGCGCAGATCGAGCAGCCGGAGCTGTTCGAGGCGTTGACCCGCGAGTGGCTGGATCGGGTGGCCGCTGAGTAGCCGGCGGTCAGAGCTTGCGGGCGACCGCGCCGTAGGCGTCGATCGCCGCGGCGGCCGGGTCGTCCGGGCGCCAGCGCGTGATCGGCACCAGGCCGGGCTCGACCATGACCAGTCCGTCGAAACAGCGGCCGATCTCGGCGGGACTGCGCAGGATGTACGGGACGCCGCCGCTCTCGGCCAGCCGGGCGGCGCCCTCGACCACGGCCGGACTGGTGTTGGTGCCGTCCCACAGCACGAGGTGGCTGCCCGGCGCGGTCGCGTCCATCGTGGAGGAGACGATCGAGCGCACCACCGCGTGGTCGGGCTCGTAGCCGAGCACGCCCATGAACATGACGGCCACCGGCTGAGCGAAATCGAGGGTCCGCGCCGCCTCAGCGAGGATCTTCTCCGGGTCGTGGTAGTCGGCGTGCACGTACGTGGCCGGTCCACCGGCACCCAGCAGGGCGTGCGCGTGGACCAGCACCATCGGGTCGTTGTCCACGTACACGACGCGGGCGTCGGGGGCGACCTCCTGCGCCACCTGGTGGGTGTTCTGCATGGTGGGCAGGCCGGTGCCGACGTCGAGGAACTGCCGGACGCCGGCCTCGGCGGCCAGGAACCGCACCGCGCCGACGAGGAACCGCCGCGACTCGCGCGCCATGACCACGATCTCGGGGTAGACTTGCGCGACCGCGTCACCGGCGGCGCGGTCGGCGGCGAAGTTGTCGTTGCCACCCATCCAGTAGTTCCAGATCCGTGCCGCATGCGGCACGTCGGCCTGTAGCTGGGCGGCGATCTCGGCGTCTGGCGCGGCCATGGGCGGCCTCCTCGCACAGGGGGGATCGTCCACATGCTACGCCCGCCCGCGCGACGAAGGCTGGTCCCCGCCGCCTGAATCTTGACGCGGCGGTCACTCCGCGTTGACCAGCAACCGTCCGAGGCCGAGGCGGTCGTCGGGCTCGCCCTGCAGGCAGCGCAGCGCCGACCGGGCGGCTTCGGGGCTCGCGGGCAGCAGTGGGAGCCGCACGTCCGCCGTCGGGATGCGCCCCTGCGCGTGCAGGACGGCCTTGATCACGGTGGGGTTCGGCTCAGCGAACAGCGCGGTCGACAGTGTTGCCAGGCGGTGCCCCAGCGCCCTGGCGGTGCCGGTGTGCCACGCCTCGACGAGCGCGGCGAACTCCGCGGTCGCGACGTGCGCCGACGCGAGGATGCCACCGTCCGCGCCGAGCGCCAGCAGCGGCGAGATGAACGGGTCGTCGCCGCCCAGCACCGCGAAGCCGTCCGGCCGGTCGGCCAGCAGGTCGATCGCGGTGGCGTCGACGCCGCCCGCCGAATACTTGACACCGGCCACCCCATCGATCGCGGCCAGCCGCCGGAGCGTGTCGGCCGACAGGGGCTGACCGGTCCGGTACGGGACGTGGTAGGCCAGGAGCGGGACCGGGCTCGCCGCCGCGAGCGCCGTGAACTGCGCGACGACCCCGGCTTCGCCGGGGCGGACAAAGGGCGGCACCAGGCAGAGGGCCGCGGCCACCGCGGGCCGGTCACCCAATTCCCGGAGTGCTTCGGCTGTACTGGCACCGACCACCAGCGGCACGGAGCGATCCGTGCACACTCGGGCCAGGACGTCGACGACGCCGTGCCGCTCCGACTCGGTCAACGAGGCGGGCTCGCCCGTGGTGCCGAGCGCCACGAGCCCCGCGGCACCCCCGTCGAGTACCTCGTGGGCCAGCGACTCCAAGGCGCCGAAGGCGACCGCTCCGGCCGTGTCGAAGGGCGTGATCATCGGGACGTAGACACCGGAAAACGTCATGTGCCCAGCCTCGGCCACCGGCATCCGTAAGGTCCAGTTCATATCACTGAAGGAAACCGTAAGCTGAACTGATGCTCGACGTGCGCCGCCTGCGGCTGCTCCGCGACCTGTCCCGCCTCGGCACCATCGCCGCCGTCGCGGAGGCGCACACCTACACGCCGTCCGCCGTCTCGCAGCAGCTGTCCACACTGGAGCGCGAGGCGGGCGTGCCGCTCCTGGAACGCACCGGCCGGCGCGTGGCCCTCACAGCGGCCGGCCGCGTGCTCGTCGCCCACGCCGAGACCGTCCTCTCCGCGCTGGAGCAGACGTCCGCCGCGCTCGCCGCCCTCGGCACCGGGCTGTCCGGCCCGCTGCGCATCGGCGCGTACCCGACCGCAGTCCGCGCCCTGCTGCCGGCCACCCTCGTCGCGCTCGGCCAGCAGCACCCCGGCCTCGAACTGATGGTCACCGAGCTGGACCCGGTCGACGTGCCGGCCGCCCTGCGCGAGCGCCGGCTCGACGTCGGGCTGCTGCACGACTACGACGCCGTACCGGTCGAGCCCGACCCGAATCTGGACGCCGTGCCGCTGCTGGACGAGACCGTCTTCCTCGCCGTACCGGCCGACGGTGCCACCGACTCCCTGGCTGCGACCCGCGACGCCACCTGGATCCTGGCCAGCCCCGGCACGCTCTGCCACACGGCGACCCTCCAGGTGTGCCGCACCGCCGGCTTCACGCCCCGCGCACGCCACCACGCCGACGACTTCGCCACCGTGCTCGCCCTGGTCGCCGCCGGCCAAGGCGTCTCCGTCGTGCCCCAACTCGCCGCCGCTCGGCCACCAACCGGGGTACGACTCATCCCGCTTCCCACCCGCCGCCGCACCCGCATCGCGTACCGCCGCGGCGCCGCCACCCACCCGGCAGTGGCCGCGTTCGTGACCGCCATCCGCGCCACCACGACGGACGCCCTCTTCCCCGCCCGTCCAGAGCCAACGCCGCACACCCCGCCAAGCCCACCCTGACCCCGCCTCGGCCGACGCCACCGCTACCAAGCGAAGCCGAGCAGCCAGGCACGCCGGACGGCCGGCCACGCCGGCACACACGCCGGACGGCCGGCCACGCCGAGCGACCGAGCGGCCAGGCACGCCGGGCGGCCAGGCACGCCGGGCGGCCAGGCACGCCGAGCGACCGGGCACGCCGAGCGACCGGACACGCCGGCACGAGCCGGACACGCCGGCACGAGCCGGACGGAGGGCACGCCGGGCGGCGGGGCCGGCCGCGCGGAGGCGCGCCCCGCGCGCCGATCCAGGAGCTCTGGATCCCACGAGCGG
>NZ_JAIBNX010000355.1 GCF_026130045.1 Micromonospora sp. CPCC 205371 | reverse complement strand
AAGCGACCGAAGCGACTGGGGCCTACAGGGCGGCACCCAGGCGCACGAGCGCAGCGAGGCCCATACAACACAGCCGAGTGAGCGAGTGCGCCGCCGCCCGCAGGCCCCACAAAGCGCAGGGAGCGAAGCGACCGAAGCGACTGGGGCCTACAGGGCGGCACCCAGGCGCACGAGCGCAGCGAGGCCCAAACAACACAGCCGAGTGACCCTACTCCCGAACCGCGACAGCACAGGCCGGATGACGGTCCGTAGACTGTGCCCGTGCCGATCGACCGCGATGCGAAACCAACCGCCGCCGCGAGCCTGACCGGCCGCGCGGGCGTGGTCGGCCCGCCCGCGCGTGCGGTCAGCCCGGCAGCGCCTGCGACGCCCGCTGAGCCCAACGGTGGTCCCAACCCGACCCCCAGCGGCGACCCCTTGCGCGCCAACCTGGCGCTGATGGCGCCCGGCACGGCCCTGCGCGACGGCCTCGAGCGCATCCTGCGTGGCCGCACCGGTGCCCTGATCGTGCTGGGGCACGACAAGGTGGTCGAGTCGCTGTGCACCGGCGGCTTCCCGCTCGACGTGGAGTTCTCCGCCACCAGGCTGCGCGAGCTGTGCAAAATGGACGGTGCGGTGGTGCTGTCCAGCGATGGCACGCGCATCGTGCGCGCCGCTGTGCACCTGATGCCCGACCCGTCGATCCCGTCGGAGGAGTCGGGCACCCGGCACCGCACCGCTGAGCGGGTCGCCAAGCAGACAGGATACCCGGTCATCTCGGTGAGCCAGTCGATGCGCATCATCGGCCTGTACGTCAACGGCCAGCGGCACGTGCTCGACGACTCCGCCGCCATCCTGTCCCGCGCCAACCAGGCGCTGCAGACGCTGGAGCGCTACAAGCTGCGGCTCGACGAGGTGTCCGGCACGCTGTCGGCGCTGGAGATCGAAGACCTCGTCACCGTGCGCGACGCGGTCGCCGTGGTCCAGCGGCTCGAGATGGTGCGCCGGATCGCCGACGAGATCGCCGGATACGTCGTCGAGCTAGGCACCGACGGCCGCCTGCTCGCCCTACAGCTCGACGAGCTGATGGCGGGTGTCGACGCCGATCGCACGCTGGTCATCCGCGACTACCTGCCTGGCGGCCGCAAGGCCCGCACGCTCGACGAAGCGCTGGTCGAGCTCGACCTTCTCACCGCCACGGAGCTCATCGACCTGGTGGCGGTGGCCAAGTCGATCGGATACCCGGGCGCCTCCGACTCGCTCGACGCGGCGGTGAGCCCACGCGGGTTCCGCCTGCTGGCCAAGGTGCCGCGGCTGCCCAGCTCTGTGGTCGACCGGCTGGTCGGGCACTTCGGGAGCCTCCAGCGGCTGCTCGGCGCCACGGTCGAAGACCTGCAGGCGGTCGACGGGGTGGGCGACGCGCGTGCCCGCGGGGTGCGCGAGGGCCTGTCGCGGCTTGCCGAGGCGTCGATCCTGGAGCGGTACGTCTGAGCGTGGCGCTCAGGTCAGCGTCATCTTGACAGGGGCGCTGTTGTCCGTGCCGACCCGGCCGAACACCTCGTACTGTCCCGGTGCCGGGGCGCCGCCGTTGGCGTTGGCGCCCGAGCAGCTCGAACTCATCTGGCCGTTCCAGGTGGCCGTGTACTCGCGCTCGAAGTTCGGCGTGAACGACCTTGGGTCGGACCCCTTGTAGAGGCCGCACTTGTCGGACGACCAGATGGTCCGAGCACCCTGCTTGATGTAGATCTCCTGCGAGTCTGGGCCGACGTCGCGGGTGCAAGTGCGGTCGGACTCGTTCTTGATCCGCAGCCGGATGACGATCGTCTGCCCGGCGGGGGCGGTCGTGAGGCTCGGCACCGGCGTCACCTTGAGCTCGGCGTCCGTACAGGCCCCATCGCCAGCGGGCGGCGCGGCGGCGGACGTCGCCGCGGTCGTCGGATCCGGGTCTGCGGCCGGCGGCGTGGTCGGCGCCGCGGTGGCGCTCCCACTGGCCTCCGGCGTCAACACGGACGGCGACGGCTCCGGTGAGCCCGCAGTCGGGCTCGGCGTGGCGCCGGTCTTGCTCGCGTTGGAGTCGTCGGGGCCGCCGCAGGTGGTGAAGAGCACGATGAGGACGATGAACAGAGCGCCGAGCACCACTGCCCGGCGCCGCCAGTAGACGGCGGATGGAAGGGGGCCAACCGTCAGTCGCATGATGCACTCACGGTATCGGGGCGCCGCGCCAGAACCCGGACGACGCGCCGTACCGATCCACTATCACAACGACGGTTACAGATAGACCTTGCGTTGATACACCGCGTGAGCACCCGCGACCCGGTCGAGAAAGAGCAGCCCCGAGCAGTGGTCGATCTCGTGCTGGAGTGCCCGCGCCTCGAACGCGTCGGCGGTGAGCCGCACAGATGCGCCGGTGCCCGGCAGCACCGCCTCGACCACCACGCGACCGGCGCGCTTCACGTCACCGGTCAGGTCGGGCACCGACATGCAGCCCTCGCGACCCGGTCGCCACCTGCTGGCCTCGACGACCTTTGCGTTGCAGAGCGCGAACGTGCCGTGCACGGTCGCTGCCTTGGGGTGACCGACGACGTCGACGCAGAACACCTGCGCCGGCACGCCCACCTGTGGCGCCGCTAGCCCCACGCATCCCGGTGAGACGCGCATCGTGGCGATCAGGTCGGCCGCCAGCCGGATCACCTTGGGATCGGTCGGGTCGACCTCGGCGCCAGCGCGGCTCAGCACGGCATCCGGCGCCGTCACCACCGGCAGGACGTCACCGGGCTCGCCCAGCGCCTCCAGGGTCCAGCCGCCTAGCTGGTCTTTCATAGCAGGTCGGTCTCCGCCGGGCGGAGGGTCACGTCGACATCGAGCCCGGCCCCGACCTCGTTGAGGCGCGCCGAAACCGCCTCGGTGCTGCCCGGTGGCAGGTCGACCTCGGCGATCAGCACGTACAGCGGACCGGCCAGCCGGGTGGTCAGGTCGGTGATGTTGCCACCGGCTTCGGCCAACACCCGCGTCACGGCCGCGACGATGCCGAGCCGGTCGGCGCCGTGGACGCTCATCAGGTGCGGCTCGCCGGCCGGCGCGGCACCGGTCTCCGGGCGCACCTCGCGTACTGTCGCCAGCAGTTGCCCGCCAGCCGCCAGCGGCTCCAGGGCCGCCTCGACATCGGGGGCGGCCGGACCGTTGCAGATCAACGTCATCGCGAAGTGGCCGCGCAAGCGGGTCATCGTGGAGTCGGTGAGGTTGGCGCCCAGCTTGGCGAGCGCCTCGGCCACGTCGGCGACGATGCCTGGCCGGTCGTGCCCGATCACGGTGATGGCGAGCTCACTCACCGGTGCAGCCTACCGGCCGGCATGACAGGATCGAGCGCGCTATGCCGACAACAGACCTGGCCGAGGCGGCCATCCGCTGGTACGACGCGAACGCTCGTGACCTGCCCTGGCGCGGGCCGGACGCTACCCCGTGGGGCGTCCTGGTCAGCGAGATCATGCTCCAGCAGACGCCTGTATCCCGGGTTCTGCCCGCGTGGGAGGCGTGGATGGCCCGCTGGCCGACCCCGGCCGCGCTGGCCGGCGACAAGGCCGCCGAGGCGATCCGGATGTGGGGGCGGTTGGGGTACCCGCGCCGCGCCATGCGCCTGCGGGAGTGTGCCGTGGCGATGGTCGAGCGGCACGGTGGCGAGGTGCCGGCGGACCTCGATGAGCTGCTCGCCCTGCCCGGTGTCGGCACCTACACCGCGCGGGCGGTTGCCGCGTTCGCGTACGGGCAGCGGCACCCGGTGGTCGATACGAATGTCCGGCGGCTGGTGGCCCGAGCGAGCCAGGGCGAGCCGGACGCGGGGCCCACCACGACCGCGGCCGACCTGGTCGCCACCGAGGAGCTGCTGCCGCACGAGCCGGCGCGGGCCGCACGAGCGAGCGTCGCCTTCATGGAGTTGGGCGCGCTGATCTGCACCGCCCGCACGCCCAAGTGCACCGACTGTCCGCTGGTCGAGGCGTGCGCCTGGCGGGCCAGCGGTCGCCCGGCGAGCACCGGCCCGACCCGGCGGCCACAGCAGTACGCGGGCACCGACCGCCAGGTACGCGGGCTGCTGCTGGCGGTGCTGCGCGGCGCAACCGGCCCGGTGCCGCGTACCCGGCTCGACCTGGTCTGGGCCGACGACGTCCAGCGCGACCGCGCCCTCGCCAGCCTCCTCGCCGACGGCCTGGTGGAGCGCCACGGCGAGCGCTACGCGCTGGCTGGGGACACCACATGATCAAGGCGTCCCCCATGTCGTTCTAACGACTTGAGGGACGCCTTGATCACTAGGTAGAGCGTTACGCGACGTCTTCCGGCGTGCCGCCGCCGGTCAGGTTGGCCGGCACCGCGTCCGGCACCTCGACGGGCTTTTCGGCCGCTCGGAACACCAGCTTCGACTTGTCGACGTCGTCGGGGTTGCCCTCGCAGTCGACGACGACGATGTGACCGGGCTTCAGCTCGTTGAAGAGAATCCGCTCGGACAGGTTGTCTTCGATGTCGCGCTGGATGGTCCGGCGCAGCGGCCGGGCACCCAGCACCGGGTCGAAGCCCTTGGCTGCCAGGTACTTCTTGGCGGTGTCGGTCAGCTCGAGGCCCATGTCCTTGTTGCGGAGCTGGGTCTCGATCCGCGCGATCATGATGTCGACGATCTGGAGGATCTCGTCTTGCCGGAGCTGGTGGAAGACGATGGTGTCGTCGATCCGGTTCAGGAACTCCGGCCGGAAGTGCTGCTTCAGCTCGTCGTTGACCTTCTGCTTCATCCGGTCGTAGCTGGCCTCGGAGTCTTCCGACGCCTGGAAGCCCAGCGACACCGCCTTGGCGACATCACGGGTGCCCAGGTTGGTGGTCAGGATGATCACCGTGTTCTTGAAGTCGACGATGCGTCCCTGA
>NZ_JAIBNX010000354.1 GCF_026130045.1 Micromonospora sp. CPCC 205371 | reverse complement strand
CGGCGAGCATGGCCGCGAAGTACAGGCGGCCGTGGTCCACGGCGATCGGGTAGCAGCACGCGATCGCGAACAGCGTCGCGTACGCCGCCGCAGCCCCCACGGCGACCCGCCGGGCGTCCGCATCGCGGCTGGTGATCGCCACAGCGGCGAGCGCCGTCGGCACCAACGGCAGCAACATCACCAGGGGCCCGATGTAGCCGCCCGCCGACGTCCCGCCGTCGACGGCGACGAACTGCGGCACCAGCAGCGCGACGAAGCCCACGCCGAGCAGCACCGCCGGCACGATCGCCGGCCGGCCCAGACCCAACCCCTGCCGTTGCCAGGTCCACGCCACCGCCACGCCTAGGAGCACCGCCATCGCCGTGCCGAGCGAGACCGTCCACGCGGTGATCGACGGGCCGTCGCCGAACCCTCCACTGAGGACGACCGCGCCGGTCGTCGTGAACAGGGCCGCGACGCCGGCCACACCGCCCAGGGCGTACGCGGACACCGCCCCGCCAGCGCGGGTGAGCAGGGCGGCCGCCGCCATCAGCACAGCCGCGTAGATGGTGCCGTCGTACGACCGCCGCTCCTGGTAGGACGACCCTTCGTAGGAGTCGTACCAGAGGCTGTGCCCTTCGGCGATCGCGTGCCCGTTGATGAACAGCAGCACGAACGCCGCACCGACCAGCCCGACCACACCGGCCCACGGCATCCTCGGTGCGGTTCGACGATCGCCTCGGGGCATTAGCGGCAGCCCCACGGCCAGCGCACCGAGCATCAGGACGTTGCCGGCGATCCCGAGCGAGAAGCCGGCGAGCATATCGGCGTTCCAGGCTGGAATGAGGTCGACCAGGCCGAGCAGCGTGGCCGCCGCGGCGGCTGCGCCCAGGAACCTTCGGGTCGGCCGGTCGCCGGCCGCCAGTGCGAGTACAGTCACCGCGGCCAGGGCCAGCGGGCCCAGGGCGTCGGCGCCATGCGTCACGGCAATGATCGACACGTCGTCGTAGGTCACGGACAGCCCGGCCACGAGCAGCAGCCCTCCGGCCACGACCAGCGCGGCGGCGGGCCAGGCCGGCCACCCGAACGGGCCGCGCGGCCGCGCGACGAACAGCGCCAGCGTCGCCAGCGCGGCGCTCATCGCCAGGGAGCCGATCCAGTACCCGACCTGCTCGCCCGCTATCTGGGCGACGAGCAGCGTCGCGGAGGTGAGCGCGAGATAGCCCGCGCCGCCGGCGAGCACCCCGAGCGCGACCCTCGCGCCGCGCGCGGCCAGCGGAGCCGCGAGAGCGCCGGCCAGCGCGAGCACGGAGGCCAGGATGAACGGGTCGTCCGGCGCGCGATAGACCTCCCAGCCCGTCTCGTTGTCGAGCCAGGCCAGGCGGTCCCCGGTGCCGCCGGGCCAGTTCAGCACGACCAGGACAACGGCGCCCGCGGCGAGCACGGCCGCGGCCCACCATGGGGTCCGCTCGGCCGCTGGCGGCCGGGGTACTGGCTCAGGCGCTGGCGCGACCAGCGGTACCCGATGCGGCTCGGCCGTCTCCGCCGGCGCTGGAATCTGGCGCGGCCCCGCGGATTGCGGCGGCGGCGCGACCGGCGAAACCTGAACCGGCGTGGCCCTTCCCGTCGGCCTGGCCGGTTTCGGCGGCGCGGCCGTTTCTAGCGGTGTGGCCGTGACCGGGCGGGGCACCGGCTCGGGCCGGGCGGGCGCTCGCACTTCCACCTCGACCGGCACCGTCACCTCGCCCGTCGGTCCTTTGAGCGTGAGGGTGCCCCGGTGCATCCCGGCGTGGCGGGCACGCACCGACACGGACGGTCCGGCCGCGGTCTCGGTGACGACGATCCAGCTCTCCGACGCCTGATATGTGCAAGCGCGCGCCAGGGGCGGGCCGAGCAGCGGCAGCAGCTGGGCGTCCGGCTCCGTGCCGTCGGCCACGGCTTGGAAGCGCAGTTCCGTCTCGGCCGGCCGGATCGCCGCCTCACGGAGGGCCGCTGTGGCCGCCTCCGCCACGTACTGGATGTCGCCGGCCGCGATCTCCCGCAGCGCCTCGAAGGCGCCGAGCGCGACGGGCAGGTTGTCGCTGAGCAGCCGGGCGCGCAGCTCCGTGACCGCGCCCAGCCGGCTGAACATGTTCGCGTCCGTCATGGCGGCGCGGAGGGTGGCCGGGACGGGCTGCGGCCGGAGCCGGCGCCGCCGGCTCCGCGCCAGGTAAAGCTCGCCCTGCATCTCCACGTCGCGGCTCGGCGTCTGGTGCGGGTTGCGGTCGCGGACCCGGTCGAAGACATACTCGTACAACTCGTTGAGCGAGACCCAGCCGTCCTCGTCGCGGTCGGCGTCACCGGACGACAGCCCCTCGACGAGCGCGGTCGTGAACACGGAGGGGGAGCGGCCCTGCTCGTCGGCGAGTCGGTCGCCCTCGAAGGCGTACTCCATCGAGCTGGACGCGCTGATGACCGCGCGCCCGCGCCCGCCACCCAGCCGGCCGCCCGGAAAGCTGTCGAGCACATGGACATCGCCCGCCGCGCGGACGGCGACGCCCTGCCCGAACGCCCCGCCGTAGCAGCAGTCGAGCAGCAGCACGATGCTGCGCGACCGGCTGGCGCGCATGCAGCGCTGGACGAAGTCCGCCGACAGCGCGGTCGAGCCGAGCCGGTTGGGTCGGGTGTTGCGTGCGGCGAAGTACAGCTCGCCGGACTCGCTCTTGAGTCCATGACCGGAGAAGTGGACGAGGAGCACGTCGTCCGGCCTGGCCTCGGAGAACAGGTCTTCGACGTGGGCGCTCATGACGTGGGACGGCTCGTTGTGCACGACCCGCACGTCGAACCCGCCGATCTCGGCGTCGGCCAGCACCCGCCCCAGCGCCTCGGCGTCCGCCCCCGGCGAGAGCAGGTGCCGGAGCCCGTCGTTCTCGTACAGGTCGTTGGCGATGATCAACGCCTTGCGCTGGCCGGTCATGTGCCGCCTCCCGCAGCCGGCCCGGAGTCGAGGGAGCGTAGCGACCGAGTGCCGGCTGGCCTGGTCACGGGTCCACCTCCTCACCGGCGTGCCGGCTCACGAACAGCATGATCAGACGGTCCTGCTCCGCCGCCGACACCTCGGAGAGCTCCAGCGTGTCGCCGTCGATCTCGATCTTCACGGTGCGGCGTACTCCGTCGCCGCGCGCCAGCCATCGGCGGACCGCGGCCACGACGTCCTTCAGGCCCACGGCGGTGCGGCCGAGCGTGACGACCAGGCCGCCGAGGGCCATGATGTCGACCGCGCGGGTACCCGGCGGCGCCGCGCCGCCCTGCGCCCGCCGCACGTCGTCGACGTCGAGCTCCAGAAGCTCCTGCCGGAGGTATCCGGTCAGGGTGTCCAGGCGCTCGGCGCTTGCCCCGTCTTCGCCGAGTTGGAGGTTGAGCTGCCGCGCCATCGGCCCGCCCCTTTCGTGGGACTCCTGTCCAGGTAAGAGCCGGTCGGATGGCGCCAGATACGATCATTTCCACGATGACCCAGCCCGCTGACACCACCACGACGGCAGGCGCCCGGCTGCTGCCCGGTGCACCCGTCGCCGAAGCCGTCCTGGCCGAGACCGCCGCCGCTGCCGCACGCCTCCGCGAGCGGGGCGTCACGCCCAGCCTGGCAACCATCCTTGTGGGTGACGACGACGCCAGCGCCGGGTACATCCGGATCAAGCAGCGGCAGGCCGCCGAGCTCGGGTTCGCGTCGCCGCACGAGCACCTGCCCGCGACCACCACGCAGGACGAACTGCACCGGGCGATCGCCCGGTTCAACGCGGACCCGGCCGTGCACGGAATCCTCGTCCAGTACCCCATCCCGGGACACCTGGACTACGACGTGGCGCTGCAGACCATCGACCCCGACAAAGACGTCGACGGCATGCACCCCCTCAACATGGGTCGGCTCGCCGTCGGCCTGCCTGGACCGCTGCCGTGCACGCCCGCCGGCATCGAGGCGCTCCTGGCGCACTACGAGATCCCCGTCGCCGGCCGCGAGGTCGTGATCCTCGGCCGGGGCGCCACCCTCGGCCGGCCGCTGGCGATGCTGCTGTCACAGAAGCGCCCGACCGCCAACGCCGCCGTGACCGTGGTTCACACCGGCGTACCGGACTGGCCGCGCTACACCCGACGCGCCGACATCCTCGTCGCCGCGGCCGGTGTGCCCGGCATCGTCAAGCCGGAGCACGTCAAGCCGGGGAGCGTGGTGATCGGGGCGGGTGTCCGGTACGCCGGGCGCCGGTTGCTCCCGGATGTCGACGAGGCATGTGCGGAGGTTGCTGGCGCTATCACCCCGAGGGTGGGCGGCGTAGGCCCCACGACGGTGGCCATGCTCTTCCGCAACGCCATCCACGCCGCGACCCGTTCCACGGGGTAACCCCACCCTCCGCCTCCGGCGCGCCCACGCGCCTCGCTCCCGCGGTCAGGCGGCCTTGCGTGGGGCGGTGTGCGGCGGCGTCACGCGGCCTTGCGTCGGTCGGTGGGCGGCGGCACGCGGCCTGCGTCGGTCCGTGGGCGGCGGCGGCACGCGGCCTTGCCGTCGGTCCGTGGGCGGCGGCGCCACGCGGCCTGCGTCGGTCCGTGGCGGCGGCGCTACCCGGCCTGCGTCGATCAAGGGCAAACGCACGTGGTTCGATCTCCTTTTCGCGTGCATTTGACCTTGATCCATGCAGATCTCCTTGATCGACGCGTGGATGGTAGCGATCCGGCGCCGCGCCAAGGTCGATCGCCGCGCTCGGGCAGGACCGCCTAGCGGCGGCCCAAGCCGGCCGACGCCGGCGTCGTCCTGGCCGCCACGCTCGGCGCTGTGAAGGCGGGCGGCGGCAACCCTGCAAGGATCCACCGCCGATCAAGGCCGATCGCCTCGATCAAGGGCGAACGCACGCGGAAAAGAGGTCGAACCACGTGCGGTCGCCCCTGATCGGCGCAGGGCGCGTGGGGGAA
>NZ_JAIBNX010000353.1 GCF_026130045.1 Micromonospora sp. CPCC 205371 | reverse complement strand
CCTCCTCGCCCCCCGCCTCCGGCGCGCGGCCCTCCTGGGCGGGACCCGGCGAGACCGGCGACGACGACCCCGGCGCAGCAGCCGGGGCCGTCTTGGCGGTCCGCAGCTCCTCCTCCAGCTCGCGCACCCGCGCGGTCAGGTCAGCGACCTCGTCCGCGGTGGCCAGCCCGACCTTGCCCAGCGCGCGATCCACCTCGAACCGCACCAGCTTGGTCAGCGCCTCCCTGTTCGCGACGCTGGTGGCGACCAGTTCCTCGGCCATCGCCTGCAACTGGCCGGCCGTAGCACCACTCTTGCCAACGAGCTTCTTGGCCGCCTTCTGCGCCTTCTTGCGCGACGCCTCGGTGAGCCCCAGAGCAAGCTCGAGGTATGCCCGCCACGCTTCCATCCCGCGTCCTTCCGCCGGAGTTTCAAATCTTCACCTGTCACGCTACCGGTCAGCCCATGAGGACCTTTGAGGTACCGTGCGGTGGATCAGTTGTGGCGCACGATGAGGAGGCTGCCGTGGCCACCGTGCAGGAGTGCCGGCAGGCGCTGGACCAGCTCGCGGCCAAGCTGGAGGCCAACGTGGCCAACGGCGGCAAGCGGATCGACCTCGACCGCACGCTCGCGTGCCGGGTGACCGACCTCGGCGCGGCCTTCCACGCCCGCCTGACAGGCGGCCGCCTCCAGAACATCACGGACGGCCACGACCCCCACGCCAAGACCACCCTGACGACGACCAGCGACGACCTGGTGGCCCTGGTGGAAGGCCGGCTGGACTTCGCCCGCGCGATGGCCGCCCGCCGCGTGTCGATCGGCGCCAACCCGTTCGACCTGTTGAAGCTCCGCAAGCTCCTATAGAGCCGTCGCCCGCTTCCAGGACGCCCGCCCTTCCGCGGACGCGTCCGGAGTCAGAGACCCAGCGTGTGCCAGGCGTCCCGCGCCGCTGACGACGCCGGCTTGACCGCCGCCACATCGCCGCCGGCCCACGCCACGCCACACAGCAGGCGGAGCGCGTCTACCGCGGCGCCGCTACCCGACAGCTCGTCGTCGTCCAGCTGCCAGCCGTCGACGGCCACGGGCGGCACGCGCATCGCCTCGTCCACTTCGAACAGTCCGGACAGGTCAGCCGCCACGAACGTCGGCCGCCGCGACTCCGGCGCCGCCAGCAGATCGGCCGCCCCGGACACCCCGGTCAGCACCAGCAGGCTGTCCATGCCGGCACGCACCGCGCCCTCGATGTCGGTATCCAGCCGGTCGCCGACCACCAGCGGCCGCCGCGCACCCGCCAACCGCGCCGCGGTCGCGAACAGCGCCGGCTCCGGCTTGCCCACCACCACGTCAGGGTCCCGGCCCAGCGCCGTACGCAGCGCCGCCACCAACGATCCATTGCCCGGCAACGGCCCGCGCGGGCTCGGCAGAGTCCGGTCGGTGTTGGTCGCGACCCACAGCGCCCCGCCACGCACGGCCACGCACGCCTCGGCCAGATCGGCCCAACCCACCTCCGGCCCGTACCCTTGCACCACCGCCACCGGCCCCTCACCCGCCGCCGATACCGGCGTAAGGCCCGCCTCACGCACCTCGGCGCGCAGCGCCTCGGCGCCCACCACCAGGACACGATCACCCGGCGACAGCCGCTGCGCCAGCACGGCCGCCGCCGCGCCAGCTGAGGTGAGCACCTCGTCAGCGGTCGCCGGTACGCCCAGAGCCGTCAGCAGATCGGCGACCTCACCCGAGCGGCGCGAGGCGTTGTTCGTCGCGTACGCCAGTGCGGTACCGCCCTGGTGCAGCTCGGCCACGGCCTCCACCGCACCGGGTATCGGCCGGTCGATCAGGTAAACGACCCCATCCAGGTCGAAGATGACGAGGTCATACCCGTCGACCAGCCGCTTGCCCGTACTCACGACTTGTTGCTCTCCTCGGCGTCCTCGTCCTCAGCCGCATACGCGAACTCGTCCTCGGCCACCTTGTCTTCGACGACGTCCTCCTGGTCGGCGTCCTGGTCGGCCTTGTGGTCGGTGCCGCCCCCGGCGACCTCCGCCCTGACGACCTCGGCCCCGATGACCTCGTCTCCGTCGACGCCGTCCATGTCCGCCTCGTCGTCCGCGTCCTCGTCGTCGAGGGCCGCGTCTAGATCCTCCGCGTCATCCTCAGCGTCTTCGTCCGCCTCGTCATCCTCAGCGTCTTCGTCCGCGTCCGCAGCGTCGTCCGCGTCGTCCAGGGCCGCGCCCACGTCGACGTCGTCCGCGCCCGCGTCGTCCGCGTCTCCGGCGTCGGCGTCGGCGTCGGCGTCGGCGACGGCGTCGGCGTCGGCGTCAACGATCGCGTCCTCGTCCTCGTCTTCGTCGTAGTCGTCTTCGTCGTCGGCCTCGTTGTATGAGGCCTCGCCCTCGTCGAGCTCGTCTTCGTCTTCGTCAGCGGCGTCGGCGTCCTGGCCGGCGACGGCCTCATGGCCTGGCTCGTCCTCGTCGAACTCGTCCTCGTCGCCCTCCAGCACCACGCCGTCGAGCTCGAGCAGCCGCTCGGCGGCGTCGGTGGTCGAGTCTTCGTCGACCTCCGCCGCCCGCGCGAACCACTCCCGCGCCTCGTCACGACGACCCACGGCAAGCAGCGTGTCGGCGTACGCGTACCGCAGCCGGGCGGTCCACGGCTCCGCCGGCTCGGCGGTCAGCTCGCGCACCTGGAGCATCGCGACGGCAGCGTCCTTCTGCCCGAGGTCGCCTCGCGCACCGGCCGCCACGATCAGCAGCTCCACGGCCTCACCCGGGTCCATTGTGGACCGATCCGCCGCCCGGAACAGGTCGACCGCCCGTTCCGGCCGCCCGAGCGCGCGCTCGCTGTCGGCGACCACCGCGAGATGCGTCTGCGTACCGCTCATCCGGTGGTACGTGCGCAGCTCCGCGATCGCCGTCTGCCACTCCCCCGCGTGGTACGCGGCCAGCCCGACCGCCTCCCGTACCGCGGAGATCCGCGACGCCAACCGGCGCGCCGCGACGGCATGTGCCAACGCCTCGTCCGGGTCTTCGTCGATCAGCCTGCCGGTCGCGACCAGGTGCCGCGCCACCGTGTCGGCGACGGGCCGGGCCAGCGACAGCAGCTCGGCGCGCACCTCCCCGGCCAGGTCCGACGCCTCGATGTCGTCGGACAGCACCGGCGCACTCACACGCTCGGTCCGCTCGCCGCTCTCGGCATCGTCGCGCCCTTGGTCACGGTCGTCCGGGCCGCGGTCGCCACGAGGCGCCCCGGCGTCCCGGCGTTCGAACCGCCGGTCCCCGCGGTCCCCCTGGCCCGCGCGATCCCCGTAGCCGCCTCCGTCGCCACGGTCTCGGGACCCGGGCCGGTCGCCTCCCCGCGCACGGTCGTCACGGAACCCCGGACGCTCGTCGCGATCCCGGGAACCCGGCCGATCGAAGTGGTCGCGGCCGCCACCGTCACGGAAGCCCGAACGCTCTCGCCGATCGCCGAACCCACCGTCACGGCGCGGCCCGCCCTCGCGGGATCCGCCTCGGTCGCCGCCGTCACGGAAGCCGCCACGGTCGCCGCCGTCCGTACGGCCGCCGAACCCACTGTCGCGGCGCGCACCGCCGTCACGCCCACCGAATCCGGCCCGATCGCCGCCATCCCGGCGCGGACCGCCCTCCCGGCCGCCGAAGCCTGCGCGGTCGCCATCCCGGCGCGGACCACTGTCACGGTCGCGGAACCCGCCACGGTCACCGCCGTCGCGACGAGGACCGCTGTCGCGGAATCCGCCGCGGTCACCATCACGGCGGGGCCCGCCGCCAAAGCCACCCCGGTCGCCATCGCGGCGCGGACCACCCTCGCGGCCGGCGAAGCCAGGCCGACCGCCACCGCGATCGCCGTCTCGACGCGGACCACCGTCGCGGAAACCACCGCGATCGCCATCCCGCCGGGGCCCGCCGCCAAAGCCACCCCGGTCGCCATCGCGACGCGGACCACCCTCGCGGAAGCCGCCACGGTCACCGTCTCGACGCGGACCACTGTCACGGAAGCCGCCACGGTCACCGTCTCGACGCGGACCACTATCGCGGAAACCACCGCGGTCACCGTCTCGACGCGGGCCGCCCTCGCGGCCGCCGAATCCAGCTCGGTCGCCACCGTCGCGGCCACGGAACGACCGCTGGTCGCCACCGAATCGGCCGCCGCCGCGCGGGCCGTCGTCGTCGCGAGGTCCGCCGCGGTAGCCCGCTCGATCGCGGAAGCCGCCGCGGTCGTCGCGGTTCTGACCGCCGCGGAAACCGCCTTCGCGGTCGCCGCCGCCGTCGCGGGAGCCGCGAGACCGGTCACCGCCTGGGCGGTCGCCGCGGTCCCGGAAGCCGGGCCGGTCGTCGCGCCCGCCGAAACCGCCTTCACGATCGCCCGAGCCACGTGATCCGCCGGACCGGTCGCGGAAGCCACCCCGGTCTCCGTCACGTCCGCCCCGGCCGCCGTCGCGGAAGCCGCCTGAGCCTCCCGCACGGTCGTCGCGACCCCGGTCTCCGCCGTCGCGGCCGGACCGGTCGCCACCGGCTCGATTGTTGGCACTACGGTCGCGGGAGCCCGAACGGTCGTCGCGGTCGCGGAAGCTGCCCTCGCGGGAACCCCCACGCGAGCCGCCGTCCCGGCCACCGCTGTATCCGCCCCGTTGGCCACCCGAGAAGCCGCGATCGTCGCGGCGGCTTCCGCCGTCGCGGTCGCCCGACCCTTGGTCGCCGCCTTGGGCTCGATACCGCGGGTTACGCCCGCGGGGTTCCTCACTCACAGGTACATCCTCCCTGTACTCGACGAGGGCCGCTCGCTCGGGGCGGCCTGTCGCCGCCTGCCCCGCCCGCCGAGGCCAAACACACATTGAGGGCCACCCCATCTGGGGTGGCCCTCAAATAGAAGATGTCCGGCGGTGTCCTACTCTCCCACACCCTCCCGAGTGCAGTACCATCGGCGCTGGAA
>NZ_JAIBNX010000352.1 GCF_026130045.1 Micromonospora sp. CPCC 205371 | reverse complement strand
CCCATACCCGGCCAACCCAAAGCGCCCCGAAACGGGAGAGCGCGCCGCCGGGGAAGCGGGCCCCCCCCCGGCGGCGACGTCTGTCAGCGGTACGTGAGGTCGGACGAGGAGTAGAAGCAGTTGGTACTGTCGGCGCCCGTGCCGACCTGGGTGGGCTCGTCGCCGCTGTTGTTTCCGTTGTACTTGCGGCAGATCACCATCGCGCGGCTGGAGTCGCCCACGATCGTGATGCCGCTGAAGCGCGCCGTGTCGCCGTAGTTGACGTTGATGCCGGCGACGGTGTTGCCGGGCCGGGTCAGCGTCACGTTTCGGATCACCACGTTGCGCTGCGACTGCGTCGAGCAGTTGCCGCACGAGCGGTAGAAGGTGCCGAAGTTGGTGGCCTGGAAGTTCTGGATGGTCAGCGTGCCGGGCCCGTTGTGCTGGAAGACCTTGTCGCTGGCCGCCCGGGCGCCACCGCCGTCGACGAGGAAGGCGGGTGAGCCGCTGCCGCGGAACGTGGCCGCGTCTTCGCCCACGTCTTCCCACCACACGTTGCGCAGGGTGCAGGGGCCGCTGCAGTGCACACCGTCACCGGCCGGCCCACCGATGATGACGTTGGAGAGCGTGGCGCCGGCCGCGAGCTGGAACACCGGATCCTGGCTCTCGTCCTGGTCGCCGTCGCCGATGCAGCAGTACCGCCGCATGCCGCCGTCGAGGCCGCTGGCCGGCACCTGGATGGTGCCGTTGACGTTGACCTGGCCGGTCGGGGTCGGCCACGTGCCGGTGGGCGGTGGCGCGGTGGTCGGCGGCGGTGCGCCGGTGGTCGGGCTCGTGCCCGGTGTGGTCGGTGTGGTCTGGCCGGTGCAGGTGACGCCGTTGACCGCGAAGCTGGCCGGCACCGGGTTGCTGCTGTTGTTCCAGGTGCCGTTGAAGCCGAACGAAGTCGTCGCGTTGGTGGCGAGGTTGGCGTTCCAGCTCACGTTGGCTGCCCGCACCGAGCTGCCGCTCTGGGTGAAGGCGGCGTTCCAGCCCTGGCTCACCGTCTGCCCAGCGGTGAACGACCAGGTGACGGCCCACGAGGTCAGCGGGTCGCCGACGTTGGTGAGCGTGACGTTGGCCGTGAAGCCGCGGGCCCCCGCCGCCCCACCCGCGTACCCGCCCGGCCAGCCACCGCCCCCCTGTCCCGCGCCGGCCGTGACGACCCCGCCGGCCGCGGCGAGCGTGGCCGCCGCGGCGGCGGAGGTCCACAGCGCCAAGCGGCGCCGTCTGTGGAGCATGTCTTCTCCCTGGGGGTGACGTGCGTGTGGCCCGCACGCTCCGGCGCCGCTGCCCAGTCGGTGCCGTTGCGGGCCGGGGGTCGATGACGTCTCGCCCGGCTCGGCAAACGCTTTCCTCAGATGGAAGCACAGACGCTGATCAATGTAAAGCGAAGGCTTCCGCCGTGACGTCGCCCACGAGTTCCACGTAGTCCGAGCCGTACACGCCCGGCTCGACGATCCGCAGCACCAGGCAGAAGCGCTTGTCCGCGCCGTACCGGCGGTGCAGTTCCCGGTAGCGGGTCGCCAGGTACCGCGCGGCCGCCAGGTTCGTTGGCGCGGTCTGTCCACCCAGGACGAAGACCGGACGCCCGCCCGCCGGACCCCAGGCGCGGGCCAGGAAGACGTACTCCACGCGGCTGCGCTCGCGCTGGTAGGTGGTCGCCCCGATGGTGAACTCGACCGTCTTGGTCTCCGCGTCGAACGGTGCCACCTGGACGCCGCGCAGGATCGAGCGCAGGTGCGCGGCGGTGCGCTCGTTGGCGCCGGGCCCGCCCACGCAGAACTCGGCGAACCGGCCGATGCCCTCCGGCAGGTCTTCGGCCGGTACCAGGTCGGCCCGCCCGCCGCAGTCCCGTGCGATCGTGGCCAGCTCGACCAGCGCCGCCACGTCGCCCCGGTGGACGCTGAGGTGGTGTGGGGAGGAGGCGTGGCGCGACACCGCCAGCTGGCACGTGGCGCCGTCGTCGATACCGAAGAAGGCGCGCTTGCGGGCGAGCCGCATGTGCCCCCGCACCCTCTGTGCCAGCCAGACCGCGGTGCCGGCGACGACGCTGGCGAGCAGGTTCACGAACAGATCACGCACCCGGACATCCTGCCGTACGCAGGTGAGGGTGCCATATGTGCGGGTTTGCTGTGTGCCGCACCGGAAGGTGTGCTTATGGTGCGACTTGACGTGTGAGGAGGACTGATGGGACGCAGGAGCAGCTCCGGACAGGCATGGGCGACCGGCGGCATGGTGTTCGCCGCCACCATGCTGCTCATGGTGGGCGTGTGGCAGGTCTTTGTCGGCATCGCCGCCATCGCCGACGACGGCTTCCTCGTGGCCGTCCGCGGATACACCTACGACATCGACACCACCGCGTGGGGCTGGATTCACGTGGCGCTCGGCGCGCTGGTCATCGTGACGGGGTTCTTCCTCTTCACGGGCGCCGCGTGGGCGCGCGGCGTCGGCATCGCGCTGGCGGCGATCTCCGCCGTCAACAACTTCATCTTCCTGCCGTACTACCCGCTATGGGCGATCGTGGTGATCGCGCTGGATGTGTCCATCATCTGGCCCCTGCCCCCTGTGGACGCCGACCGGCCCCCCGCCCGGGGGGAGGACCCCGCCGGCGGCTACAACGAGACGCCACGCAGCGGTGAACGCTGGCCGACCAACCGGCCCGCGACCGGGCGCGCGGACCAGCCGACGGACGTACCGGCGGCCTCTGAGGGCGTCACCAATACCCCGCCGACCGGGCGGCAGTAACCGTGTCCGCGACACTGCCGTACCAGCCGGGTTACGCGGTCTCCGCACCGCCGGAACGGCCGGGCCCGTGGGTCGGCCGCGCGCTGTTCTGGTTCGCGCTGCTCGCCGGCGTGGCCAGCGTCGCGGTGGGCATCCTCATGCTCGTGTGGCCGGACGCCACCCTCGGCGTGGCGGCCGTCCTGTTCGGACTGTGGCTGCTGGTGCACGGCGTGCTCCGCATAGCCGAGGCGGTGATGGCGAGCTGGGCCAATACGGGGTCGCGGGCCCTCGCCGGCATCATCGGCGTACTGTTCGTGGTGGCCGGCGTGCTGTGCCTGCGCGACCTGCTGGTCTCGCTGGCCGTCGTGGTGACGCTGATCGGCGTGACCTGGCTGGTCGGCGGCATCTTCGAGCTCGCGGGCGCGGTCACCGGCCCCGGCACCGCTGGCGAGCGGGTGATGGGCGCCGTCCTGCCGGGCGCGCTCTCGATCCTGGGCGGCATCGTGGTGCTGGTCTGGCCGCGCATCACGCTGCTCACGTTCGTGTACCTCACCGGGATCTGGCTGATCGTCATGGGCCTGATCCAGGTGTACCTGGTCCTGCGCGCCCGCAAGGCGGTGCGCGAGCTGGTCACCTGAGGGTCTGATCACCGGGTGGCGGGCAGGTCGATGGTGTGGGCCGAGCGGGTCGCCTTCGCGGCGAGGTAGCGCACGTTGGCGGCGGAGACGTGCACGCCGGTGGGGACCCGCTCGACCACCGTCACGCCCAGCTGGTCGAGCTGCTCCTCCTTGTCCGGGTTGTTGCTCAGCAGCGTCACCCGCTCGACGCCCAGTGCGCGGAGCATCTGGGCGGCCGCCGTGTAGTCCCGCTCGTCCTCGCCGTGCCCGAGCGCGACGTTCGCCTCGTAGGTGTCGAGCCCGCCATCCTGCAGCGCGTACGCGTCCAGCTTCGCGTACAGGCCGATGCCTCGCCCCTCCTGCCGCAGGTACAGGACGAACCCGCCCGACTCGGTGATCCGCTCGACCGCCTCGCGCAGCTGGGGGCCGCAGTCACAGCGCTGGCTGCCGAACACGTCACCGGTCAGGCACTCGCTGTGCGGGCGCACCAGCGGGGTCGCCGCCCCGCGCCAGTCGCCGAGCCCGAGCGCCAGGTGCTCCCGCCCGTCCGTGAGCCCCTCGAACGTGAACACCCGCGCGGTGCTGGCGTACCCGTCCGGGAACCGTAGCGGTACGGTCACCTGGCGGCGGACCGCGGCCCCCGGAGCCCGTCCGGCCCCGGTGAGCTGGCGCGTTTGAAACATCGGCCCTCCCTTAACGTGAGCAAGATTGAGTACGAGTCCGGTCAGGCCTGACGGGAGGCGCGAGCGGTGGTCGAGCGACCGTACGTCCTGCTGAGTTGCGGTATGTCGATCGATGGCTACCTTGACACTGCCACCGGGCAGCGATTGCTGCTATCCAACGACGCTGATTTCGACCGGGTTGACGCGGTACGTGCCTCGTCCGACGCGATCATGGTCGGCGCCGGGACCATCCGGCAGGACAACCCGCGGCTGCTGGTGCGCTCGGCGGCGCGCCGCGACGACCGGGTGGCCCGTGGCCTGCGGCCGAACCCCGTCAAGGTCACCGTCACCAGCCGCGGCGACCTTGACCCGTCCGGGCGCTTCTTCGCCGGCGACGCCGACAAGCTCGTGTACTGCGCGAGCGCCGCGCTCGACGTGGCCCGCGAGCGGCTCGGCACCCTGGCGACGGTCATCGACGGCGGCGACCCGGTCGACCTGCGGCGAATGCTCGCCGACCTGCACGCTCGCGGCGTCCGCAGGCTCATGGTCGAGGGCGGCGAGCGCATGCACACCCAGTTCCTCACCGCTGGCCTCGCCGACGAGCTGCACCTGGTGGTCGCGCCCTTCTTCGTCGGCGACTCCCGGGCGCCGCGCTTCGTCGGCGACGGCGCGTACCCGTGGGACCCGGACCACCGCGCGACGCTCGCCGAGGTGCGGCAGATCGGCGACGTAGTGCTCCTCCGCTACGCACTCTCGCCCCGCTTCGAGGCGTGAGCGAGCTCTTTGGGTGCGGCGGCGCGCATGCCCAACCACCGCCGATCAAGGACGAACGCACGCGGTTGGATCTCCAAACCACGTGCATTCGCCCTTGATCGACGAGAAAGGCCTTGATCGGCGTCGGCCGCCGCCGCGCTCACCCATGCCGCCGCGCTCGCCGGCGCGGCCCCGCTCGCCCGTGGCGCCACCAAACGCGGCGCCGCGCGGGGGGGGGGGGGGGGC
>NZ_JAIBNX010000351.1 GCF_026130045.1 Micromonospora sp. CPCC 205371 | reverse complement strand
ATCCCACTTCCGCCCCGGCCTCCCCCGCGCGCCCGCCCCCTCCGCGCGCCGCGCCCGCCCCCCTCCCCGCCGATCAAGGGCGAATGCACGTGGTTGGATCTCCTTTTCGCGTGCATTTGGCCTTGATCCATGCGAGTGCCCTTGATCGGCGCGCCTGCTGCGTCCTTGCCGCGCCCACCCGCCGTGGGCGATTCGCGCGGCTCCTAACGCGGCCGGATTGCCTGATGGACGCGGCGCCGGCGGGGCGTCGACCGTCCCACGGCCGCGAGGAGCGTGGCTTGGGTGGTGTTCGTGGCCGCGCGGCGCCTGCGGTGATGCGCCATGATCGCGATTGGTCGCATTTCGCCGAAAGTCGGCCTCAGGGCCGCATTGATGCCGCAACTTCACCGATAAGGCGGCATCGCGCCGACGTCGCCCTCGGCGCCGACGTCGCCCTCGGCCCCGGGGTGCCCCCCCCCGTCGCGGCGGCCCCCCCCCGACGGCCGCGCGTCCCGCGTCCGCGCCGACCGATGCCCGCCGGGGCGCCCCCGCCGGCCGGGGACGCACGTACCAGGCGGGCCGTGCCCCCCGCGCCGCCGATCAAGGGCATTCGCATGGATCAAGGCCAAATGCACGCGGAAAAGAGATCGAACCACGTGCGTTGCCCCTGGCGGGGGGGGGAGAGGGGGGGGCGCGGCCCGGGGAAGGGGGGGGCGGGGCCCGGGGGGAAGGGCGGGGGGCGCCGCCGGCGGCAAGCGGCGCGGCGCAGGCGGCGGGCGCGGCGCGGCGCAGGCGGCGGAGGCGGGGAGGGATCGGCGGGGAGGGTGTGGAGCGTGGTTATGGGGAGAGGCGGGACAGGGTTGCTGCCACGTCGGACGGTGAAGCGCCAAGGTCGGACTCGGAGAACACGAGGATTTGGTCGCCGGCGTCGATCTCCAGGGTCTCGGCGCGCATGCCGAGGCGCGGCCGGCTGTCGACGCGTACCCCCTCGATCTGCGACCAGGCCAGCCGGCGACGGCCGGCGAGGCCAGTGAGCACGGTGACGCCGTCGGTGTCAGCGGCGACCCGCACCGGCACGATCAGGTCGCGCGCCGCCCACCCGGCGAGGCCGGCGGCGACCATCGCGGCCAGCACCAGCCGTACCACGTCGCCGTCGTCGAAGAGCAGCCCGACGGCCAGCACGCCGACCGCGGCGGTGAGCTTGACGATCGGGATCTTGCGCGGTACGCGCCAGCTACAGGCATCCACCTACTCAAGAGTAGTGTCGGTGAATATGAGAGACGCGGTCATCGTCGGCGCCGTGCGCACCCCGGTCGGCCGGCGCAAGGGAGGCCTGGCCGGCATCCATCCGGTCGACCTGTCGGCGCACGTGCTGCGCGCGCTCGCCGAGCGTAGCGGGCTCGACCCGGCAGACGTGGACGACGTGGTGTGGGGCTGCGTCTCGCAGGTGGGCGAGCAGTCGTGGAACGTCGGGCGCAATGCCGTGCTCGGCGCGGGCTGGCCCGAGTCGGTGCCGGGCACGACGCTCGATCGCCAGTGTGGCTCTAGCCAGCAGGCCCTGCACTTCGCGGCCGCGACCGTGCTCGCCGGGCACGCCGACCTGGTCGTGGCCGGTGGCGTGGAGTCGATGACGCGGGTGCCGATGGGGTCGAGCGCGGCCGGGGCGTGGCCGTTCGGTGAGGCGGTGCGGGAGCGGTACGGCGATCAGGGGTTCAGTCAGGGCGTCGGCGCGGAGATGATCGCGGAGCGGTGGGGGTTTTCGCGGACTCAGCTCGACGAGTACTCGCTCGCCAGCCACGAGAAGGCGGCGGCCGCGCAGGACGCGGGCGCGTTCAAGGAGGAGATCGCGCCGATCGGCGGGGTCGACGCCGATGAAGGCGTGCGTCGCGACACCTCACTGGCGAAGTTGGGTGAGTTGGCGACGCCGTTCAAAACGGACGGCGTCGTGACGGCCGGCTCGGCGTCGCAGATCTCCGACGGTGCCGCCGCACTGGCGGTCACCACGTCGGAGTGGGCGCGCAGTCGCGGCCTGCGGCCGCTCGCACGCATCCACACCGCGGTCGTCGCGGCCGACGACCCGGTCATCATGCTGACGGCGCCGATTCCGGCTACGGCAAAGGCATTGCGCCGCGCGGGGCTGGGCATCGAGGAAATCGGCGTGTACGAGGTGAATGAGGCTTTCGCACCTGTACCGCTGGCGTGGCTCGCCGAGACCGAAGCGGATTCCGAACGCCTCAACCCGCGCGGCGGTGCGATCGCGTTGGGGCATCCGCTCGGAGGCTCCGGTGCCCGCATCATGACGACGATGCTGCAACACATGCGCGACAACGAAATCCGTTACGGCTTGCAGACGATGTGCGAGGGCGGCGGCATGGCAAACGCGACGATCGTGGAACTTCTGCGCTAACCCGCGACATATACCGTTAGCACGTCGTTAAACGCGGCATGGACGTCTTCTCACGAACGTTCTTGCCAGCAGCCGCCGAGGCCGGGGTCGCCATCCCGACCGTGAGCCGTCACATGCCGATTTT
Source organism: Micromonospora sp. CPCC 205371 (assembly GCF_026130045.1). GTDB lineage: Bacteria > Actinomycetota > Actinomycetes > Mycobacteriales > Micromonosporaceae > Phytohabitans. The sequence continues at coordinate 2,525 of NZ_JAIBNX010000351.1, read as the reverse complement.
CCGGCGTTGTGTGGAAGCCGCTGACGCGACCGTACTCGTCAGCCGTTGCCTACGGCCCGATCGTCCGATGCACGGCGAGTTCCTGCTGCTGCTCACGTACCGCCGCCTGGTGGTAACGCAGGAAACTCGTATGCTGCACCGCCTGCGGCTGCACCTGAACACCGAACTGCGCCACCTCAGCAACGTCACCTGGAACCCGGACCCGCGCCTCTCCGCGGTCGAGCTGGCCGCCACCGCCATCGACGGCGTACGCGAGCGGTTCTGGATCAAGACTGGTCACCCGAAACAGGTCTGGCACCTGGACGCCCTGCTCAGCCACGCCTTCCGTCCCCGGTCGATGGCGCAGCGCGTTCACGAGGCACCGCGAGTCCAGGCGCCGATGGCGCCTCCCGTGCCGGCTGCCGCCTGACGCGGTCAGGGGGCGTCCTGCCGCGAGGACGCCCCCTGCCGCAGAACTTCGTACCTGATCCGAACATCCCCATCGCCGTACGGCGGGCATCATGGTGCCCGTGAACCCCGCGAAGGGCCTGGTCCTCGTGGTCGAGGACGAGCGGTCGATCGCCGATCTGGTCCGCATGTACCTGGTCCGCGAGGGCTTCGGCGTGCACGTGGAGCGGGACGGCGAAGCCGGTCTCGCGGCGGCACGTCGGCTCCGGCCGGTCGCCTGCGTATTCGACATCGCCCTGCCAGGCATCGACGGCACGGAGATCTGCCGGCGGTTGCGCGAAGGCGGCGACTGGACTCCCGTCATCTTCCTGACCGCACGCGACGACGAGGTCGATCGGATCGTCGGCCTCGAACTGGGCGCCGACGACTACGTAACCAAGCCGTTCAGCCCGCGAGAACTGGTCGCCCGCGTACGCGCCGTGCTGCGCCGCACGGCCGGTACTCCCGAGGAGCGGCCGCACACCGTCGGCCCGGTCACGCTCGACCCCGGCCGCCGTACGGTCACAGTGGACGGTGCGCCGGTGCGGCTGACGTCGACCGAGTTCGACCTGCTGGCGCGCCTGATGGGCCGGCCCGGCCGGGTGTTTACGCGCGAGGAGTTGTTGGCGAGCGTGTGGGGGTACGGCGCGCAGGCCGGCACGCGCACGGTCGACGTGCATGTGGCGCAGGTGCGGGCCAAGCTCGGTGACGGTGCGGCCGTGCTCCGCACGCACCGGGGTGTCGGGTACGCGGCCGATGCGTAGGACCCGCACACTCACCGCTCGCGCGATCCTTTCCGGCTGCGCGGTGGCGGTCGTCTCTGTGTTGGTCACCGTCCTGATATCGGTACCAATAACGGTGCGCTCGGTGGACCGCGACGCCCGCCAGGCGCTTGCCGCGCAGGCCAGATTGACTGCCGAGGTGCTCCGCCCGCGGCTCGACCGGGGCCGCACCGCCGACGAGGAACGGATCATCCGGCAGCTGCGCGACCAGGGCATCGACGCGTACCTGATCCGTGCCGGGGAGGCGGACCGGCCCGGCCTGCCGTCAAAGGTGGTCGCCCGCGTCGCGTCCGGCAGGAACTTCAGCGGACGGCGGGTCGTCGCCGGCGAGTGGTCCATTGTGGTCGGTCGAGCCCTGCCGGGTGGAAACGGCGTGGTGCTGGCCGAGCCGGCGGCCAAAGGCGTCTGGCTGCGGGTCCTGCGCGGCCTGTGGCTGCCGCTGCTCGCCGGCCTGATGGCCGGGGTGGTCGCTGGCGCGCTGCTCGCCCGCCGGCTGGCGCGCCCGATCCGCAACGCGGCCGCCGCGGCGGCCAGGCTGCGTGCGGGCGATCGGGGTGTCCGGGTACCAGTGGAGCCGCCGCGGGAAGCGGCCGAGCTGGCGTACGCGCTCAACGACCTCGCGGGCGCGCTCGCGACCAGCGAAGGGCGGCAGCGGGAGTTCTTGCTGTCGGTCTCGCACGAACTGCGCACGCCGCTGACCGCCATCCGCGGGTACGCCGAGGCGCTGGCCGACGGTGTGATCGGCGGCGACGGGGCGCAGCGGACGGGGCAGACCATGCTGGCCGAGGCGCAACACCTGGACCGGCTCGTCGGCGACCTCCTGGCATTGGCCCGGCTGGAGGCGGCCGACTTCCCGCTGCATCCGGTGCCAGTCGACCTGGCCGCGTTGGTCCGAGACGCCGCCGAGGCATGGCGTCCCCGGTGTGAGGCCGCCGGCATCGAGCTGAGGGTCGAGGCGCCGGACCGGGAGGTGCCGGCACACACCGACCCGGGGCGCATCCGGCAGGTGGCGGACGGGCTGCTGGAAAACGCCCTTCGCGTACTGCCCGCTGGCGCCCCGCTCGTGGTGGTGGCGCGCGCGCATGGGGTGGTGGAGGTGCGCGACGGCGGTCCCGGCCTCACCGACGACGACCTGACTGTCGCGTTCGAGCGCGGCGCGCTGCGGCAGCGCTACGAGGGGGTACGCAAGGTTGGCAGCGGCCTGGGGCTGGCGCTGGCGGCCGGCCTGGTACGCCGGTTGGGCGGCACGATCGAGGCTGGGCATGCCCCCGAAGGCGGGGCCCGATTCACGGTCACGCTGCCCTCTTACGAAACCCG
>NZ_JAIBNX010000350.1 GCF_026130045.1 Micromonospora sp. CPCC 205371 | reverse complement strand
CGCGCCGGCCTCGGCGGCGAGGCGCGCGAGCGCGCCTTCGCCGGCACGAGCAAGATCGGCCTGGCGTGTCGACTCACCGGCCGCGGCGCCGGCCGCCGCGCCGCCGTCGTGGTCTCCCTGCAGCAGCAGTACGCGGACAGACCTCCACGGCACCGGAGAACCCGTGCCCTGGGTGCCGGCTGCGAACGTGACGACCCGTTCCAGAGCCCCGAGCCCGGCGCCGGTCACGTCGAGCGTGGCGAGCCGGGTGCTGGCCGAGGGGCCGGCGTGCTCGTCGGGCATCGGCAGGTCCATACCGGGCTGGATGACGAGGCCGGTCGCCACCATGGGCAGGGCCATCGTGGGTGCGGTGAGCGCGTCGCCGGGCGCCGGCTCGACGCCGTTGGCGGGCGCTTCTACGACCTTCGGGGTTGGCTCTACGACCTTCGGGGGCTCTGCGACCGTCGGGGTGAGCACCTCGGGCAGCGGCTCTTCGCGGGGCTTCGCGACCGTGTTCTTGAGCCACGTCGGCTGGCCGGCGACGACCAGTACCACGGCGTCGCACGCGCTGGCGACGGCCTGGTTGGCGATGCCGACGGTGTCCGCGAAGGCCCGTCCGACATCGGTGGTCGGCACCAGCGAGAGCCCGACCTCGGGGCTGACCACGACCACCTGGGCGCGGCAGTCGCCGAGCGCTCCTGCGAGGTCGACGATCGCGGTGGTGGCGTCGCCGGTCAGCAGGGCGCTGACCCAGCCACCGAGGTCGTCGACCAGCAGCGTCTCGTCTGGCCCGGCGGCGGAGACCAGCTCGGCGAGCCGGGTCGGGTCGGCACCGACCTCTTCGGTCGTCCACGCCTCGGGCCGGCGATGCCGGTGCGCGGCGATCCGCTCGGCCCACTCCGGATCATCCTCGCCTAGCGTGCTAGTCGCGACATATCGAACAATTGCCTCGTTGGCGACCAGCGACTCGGCGAACTCCGACTTGCCGGACCGGATACCACCGAGCACGAGGACGGTACGCCACCCCTCAACGGACATGCCCCGTACCTTAAGCCGCTGGCCCCACTACGCTTGCGGGGGTTGCACGCCTGGTGTGGTGGGAGGGGCAAGTATGCCGTGGAGCTGGCGGTACGAGGGCACGGACGGTCGGGCGGTATCTGGTCCTGCCGAGCAATTCGGCAGCCAGGCCGACGCCGAGTCCTGGATCGGCCAGACCTGGCGCGAGCTGGCGGCTGCCGGCGTGACGTCGGTGAGCCTGGTGGAAGACGACCGGGTCGAATATCGGATGAGCCTGCTACCGGGGGCCGAATGAGCACTGAGCACGGGCGAGACCTGGTCATCGGGATACCGAAAGACGCGTTCCGCCCGAGTGGGGTGTTCCTGTGCCTGGTCGCCCTTTTCGCGACCAGTGGATGGATGGCGTGGGCCGAGTTCGGCAACGTCCGGCTCGACGTCTTCCTCTTCGTGGTCTCCGGGTGGCTCGTCTCACTCTGCCTGCACGAGTACGCGCACGCGATCATCGCGTTCCGGGCCGGCGACGTGGGCGTGGCGCACCGGGGCTACCTGCGGCTGAACCCGCTCAAGTACAGCCACCCGCTGCTGTCGATCGTGCTGCCGATCGTGGTGGTGCTGCTCGGCGGCATCGGCCTGCCCGGTGGCGCGGTGTGGGTCGACCGGCACGCGATCCGCGGGCGGCTGAAGCACAGCCTGGTCAGCCTCGCCGGGCCGGCGACAAATGTGATCTTCACCCTGCTGCTGGTCATCCCGTTCGCGGTCGGCGTCGACGTCGGCGCCCACGAGGAGTTCTGGGCGGGCGTGGCGCTGCTGGCGTTCCTCCAGCTCACCGCCACCGTGCTCAATCTCATGCCGGTGCCCGGCCTCGACGGCGGCAACATGATCCAGCCGTGGCTGCCGCCGCAGTGGAGGCGCGGCTACGACCTGATGGCGCCGTACGGGTTCATCCTGCTCTTCGCCCTGCTGTGGCACCCGTGGATCTACGTCTGGTCCTTCCACGCCGTGTTCTGGCTGGGCGACCTGCTCGGCCTGCCGTCCTGGCTGTACGTGATCGGCCTGGACCTGATCAGGGCGTCCTTCAAGTTGCTAGAACGACTTGAAGGACGCCCTGATCACGAAGCGGGGGCTATGGGCGCTTGGAAGGGCTCTCGGTCTTGCCCGGGTCGCGCTCCACGATCGGGTCGAGGATCTCGTCGATCGCCTTCAGCACGCCCTGGTCGAGCGTGACGCCCGCGGCCTTGACGTTGTCGCGTACCTGCTCCGGCCGGCTCGCGCCGACGATCGCCGACGAGACGTTCGGGTTCTGCAGGACCCAGGCGACAGCGAGCTGCGCCATCGACAGTCCGGCCTGATCGGCGACCGGCTTCAGACGCTGCACAGTGGACAGTACGTCGTCGCTCATCCAGCGGGAGATGAAGTTGGCCCCGGACTTCTCGTCGGTGGCGCGGGAGCCGGCGGGCGGCGCCTGCCCCGGCACGTACTTGCCGGAGAGCACGCCCTGCGCGATCGGCGACCACACGATCTGGCCGAGCCCCAACTCCTCGCTCGTCGGCACGACCTCGGCCTCGATGACCCGCCAGAGCATCGAGTACTGCGGCTGGTTGGAGATCAGCCGGATCTTCAGCTCCTTGGCGAGCGCATGCGCCTCGCGGATCTGGCCGGCGGTCCACTCCGATACGCCGATGTAGTGCGCCTTGCCGGAGTGCACGACGTCGGCGAACGCCTCCATCGTCTCCTCCAGCGGCGTGCTGACGTCGAACCGGTGCGCCTGGTACAGGTCGACATAGTCGGTCTGTAGTCGCTGGAGCGACCCGTTGATCGACTCCATGATGTGTTTGCGGGACAGGCTGCGGTCGTTCGGGCCGGGGCCGGTGGGCCAGTAGACCTTCGTGAAGATCTCCAGGCCCTCCCGCCGCTCACCCTTGAGGGCGCGGCCGAGCACGGACTCAGCGCGGGTCGCCGCGTACACGTCGGCTGTGTCGAAGGTGGTGATGCCTTCGTCGAGGGCGGCGCGGACACAGGCGACCGCGGCGTCCTCCTCGACCTGTGAGCCGTGGGTGATCCAGTTGCCGTACGAAATCTCGCTGACCATCAGGCCGGACCGGCCAAGGTGTCGGAACTCCATAGGTAACGACCCTATGACTACAACACCGGTTTCGTGTCAGCCAGCAGCCGGTCTATCTCGTCCATCACATCCGCGCGGCTCGGGTGCACGACGTCGATCAGCGCCTCGCCCCGGCGGTCGAGCGCGCCCCACTGGCCGGTGCCGTTGCCGATGAGGAACGCCACCGGGTGGATCACCACGGCCGGGTGTACCGGCGGCACGATCATGCGGCCGGCGCGGTCGACCACGCCCTTGCGCCCGCCGCCGTCCACGATTGCCAGGCCCTCGTCGGTGAAGCCGTCGACGTACCGGCCGTCGGTGAGCGCGGTCGCGAACCCGGAGAAGCGGGTCGGCAGCACCACCCGCCCGCTCTTGTCGACCGCGCCCCAGCCGCCCTTGCGTACCGCCGCGATGCCCCGCCGGAACGGCCGCACGTCGTCGAAGCCGGCCCCGATGATGATGCGGCCGCTCTTGTCGATGGCGATCCAGGCACCGTTGCCATCGCGGGACACCCAGGCCAGCCCGTCTGAGTACGAGCCCACGCCCAGGTAACCGGCCGACGGCGTGATGAGCAACTCGCCGGAATCGTTGATGAGCTCCCAGGTCTGCTGCTCCGGCCGGCGCACCCAGGCCACGCCGTCGCGGAACGGCTGCACGTCCGCGTACTCCGGCGGCACCACGAACACCTCGTCCGCCGGGCCTGAGTTGTCGTCCGCGGCGGCGAAGCCCCACTTCTGCTTGCGGTCGCTGAACTTGGGCGTCGGTGGCCGGCGGATCTGCAGGATCTCGTCGGTGTTGCGGGGGTACGGGCCCCAGCCGTTCTCGGCCACCTTGTTGAAGACGGCGTCCAGCGCCAGCTCGGTGCGCGCGATGAGGTCCGGGTCTTCGACCTTGCGCAGCTCCAGCGCGCGCTCGAAGTGGTTGCAGGCCTCCATGTACCGGCCCTGGTCGTAGCAGGACCGGCCGGCGTGCTCGTGCATGGTGGCGCGCAGCCGGTCGGGCAACTCCGACGAGTTGGCCTCGGCGAAGAGCCGGTCGGCCTCGGCGAAGTCGCCGCGCCACTGCAACACGTGCGCGAGCCGGGCCTGCGCGATGGCGATACGTCGCAGCTCGCCGGTGGCTTCGGCGTGTGTGAGCGCCATCTTGGCGTCGCTGAGTGCCTTACCGAGGTCGCCGAGGATGCGCGACACCACAGCGCGCAGGCTGAGCAGGCGGGCGCGAGCCCTGTTGTCGGTGGCGGCCTCCACCTTCTCGGTCAGGCGGTCGCGGATCTCGCGCAGCTCATCGGGGTTCTCCACCAGCTCGCGCAGCGTCTCGTGGTGGAAGCGCCACTCGTACGACGCCAGGAGCTGCTCCGGGTCGGGTGCCGCCGGCTCGGCGGGCGCGGTCGCCGCGGGCGGCTTGGTCGGCTCGTCGGAGTCCGGGCGGACCAGCGGTGCGAGCATGGTCGGCGCCCGCAGAGCCGTCGCCGCGCCCGCTGCCGGGCCAGCCGGTGCGGGCAGCACGGTGTCGGGGCTCGCGGCGACCCGCGGCTCGCCGTCGGGTGGCGCCGATACCGGCGCGGGCGCTTCGTCGGTGAGCAGCGGCTCTTCGATCTGCGACAGCCCTTCTATGAGCGACGACCTCTCGCCGGTCTCGTCCACGTCCTCGTCTCGTGGCGTGCGCGCCGCTTCGACGCGGGCCGCGTCACCGACAAGGGGACGGGTCGGGCCGTCGTCCGCCGGGCCGCGGGTGGCCGGCCGGCCGGCGGTTGGCCTTTCGGCGTCACGGCCGGCCGGTGAGCCGGCGCGTCCGTCGGTGTCGCGGCCTGCCGGTCGGCCGGCGCTCGACACTTCGGCATCGCGGTCCGCGGACCTGTCGGGCTCGCCGCCCGCGGGCCCGGCGGCGGGGGCGCGGGCCGCGGCTGGGCCGTCCGGCGGGCGGTCCCGCGGGGGGGCG
>NZ_JAIBNX010000035.1 GCF_026130045.1 Micromonospora sp. CPCC 205371 | reverse complement strand
GGGCGGGGGGGGGGGGGGGAGGGGCCGCCCCGCGGGGCCCCGCGGGGAGCGGAGCCGGGGTTAGTCGCCCAGGAGTGGGGGGAGGGTGGGGAGGGGGAGGCCAGGGAGGAGGGACGGGAGCGGGAGGAGGCCGGGCCGCGGCGTGCTCTCCGGGGAAGGCGACGGCGACGCGGGCGCGGACGGTGCCGGGTTGCCGGCGGCGCCGGGTGACGCGGACGGCGTCGGCTGGGTCGAGGCCGACGGGGCCGGCGCGGGCACCGGCGGGGTGGCGGCGCCGAGCTGCTTACGGAGCGCGACGATGTCGTCGCGAAGGCGGCGGGCGGCGGGCTCGTCGTCCACGCGAGCCACGTGGGCCTCGGCCTCGTCGAGTCGGCGGGAAGCCTCGTCGTGCTTGCTCGCGGCCAGGGCCGCGCGGGCCAGCGCGATCGCGTTCTCCGCGGCGCGGATCTCGGCCTGCTGCGGGTACACGACCTCGGTGATGGGCCACAGTGGACCGCCGGGCTCGGACTGGTACGTGGCGACGCCGAGGCCGGTAAGCAGGATGGCGCCCGCCGCCGCACCCATCACGATGCGGGCGAACCGGCGCGGCCGGAGCACCACGACGGCCGCTGGTGAGGCGGTGGTGTCCGCGGGCGCGGAGTCGTCGAGGTCGGAGCGCCACGCCGCCAGCATCTCGGCGACCGGGTCGGCGTCGGCGGGGAGTGTGCCCTGGCCGAGCGCGTCGAGCAGCGCGTCGTCGGCTGCGATGGTGGGCAGGCCGTCGGGCGGGTTGGTCGTGCTCATGCCGCCGTCACCTCGTCGAGAGCGCTCCCAGCCAGGGTACGCAGCCGGGCGAGGCCGCGGGACTGCGCCACCCGTACCGCCGCCGCCGACATGCCCATCACGCTGCCGACCTCCTCGGCGGACAGGCCTACCGCGACGCGTAGCAGGACGATCTCGCGCTGGGCTTCGGGGAGGCGGCTGAGCAGGGCGGACAGCCGGCGGGCCAGGTCGGTGGCGACCGCCTGCTGCTCGGGTCCGGGTGCGGCGTCGGGCCGGTCGATCACCGCCTCGGTGGGTGTGACCGCCGAGTCGCGGATGGCGGCGCGCTGGGCGTCCGCCACCTTGTGGGCCGCGATGGCGTACACGAACGCGGCGAACGGCCGGCCCTCGTCACGGTACTGGGGCAGCGCCCGCAGTACCGCGATGCAGACCTCCTGCGCGACGTCGTCGGCGGTGGTGTAGGCGCCGCCGATCCGGCCGAGCCGCGCACGGCAGTACCGCACCAAACCAGGACGAAGCTCCGCGAGCAAGGCGGACGTCGCACGCGGGTCGCGCTGTGCGGCCCGCCGGACCAGCTCCGGCTCGATCACTGCGGTCATGTCGCTTGCGGTACACCTTCATTACTCGCCAGTTAACTTCCGCACCGTACCGGCGAGCAGCCAAAACCGCCACCGGCGAAAATCTCGTGTAACACCCGGACCCCGTCCCCCGATGTCTACCGCAGAGGGAGGGGCGGATGGGTGTCGAGGTTCGCGTCGAAGGGCTGACGAAGTCGTTCGGCGGTCACGCGGTCTGGTCGGACGTGAGTCTTACCCTGCCCGCAGGCGAGATCTCGGTGCTGCTAGGCCCATCCGGTACCGGCAAATCGGTCTTTTTGAAGACGCTGGTCGGGCTGCTCAAGCCCGACCGAGGCTCGATCTGGATCGCGGAGAACGACCTGCCGCGCCTGTCCGAGCGCGCCCTCTACGAGGTCCGCAAGCTCTTCGGCGTCCTCTTCCAGGACGGGGCGCTCTTCGGCTCGATGAACCTCTATGACAATGTTGCTTTTCCACTGCGCGAGCACACCCGGCGTCCTGAGTCGGAGATCAAGAAGATCGTCTTCGAGAAGCTGGAGATGGTCGGCCTCGTGGGTGCGGAGGAGAAACTCCCGGGCGAGATCTCTGGGGGCATGCGCAAGCGTGCTGGTCTCGCCCGGGCTCTCGTCCTGGACCCCGAAATCATCCTCTTCGACGAGCCGGACTCCGGGCTCGACCCGGTGCGCACCGCCTACCTGAACCAGCTCATCATCGACCTCAACCAGCAGACCGGCGCGACGTTCCTCATCGTCACGCACGACATCAACACCGCGCGAACGGTCCCGGACAACATCGGGCTCATCTACCACGGGCACCTTGCGATGTTCGGGCCGCGCGAGATGCTGCTGTCGAGCACCGAGCCGGTGGTGCGGCAGTTCCTCAACGCGCAGCGGATCGGCCCGATCGGCATGGCCGAGGAGAAGGACGCCGACGAGCTTGAGGCCGAGGCAGCGTCCGGTGTGGAGCTACCGCCGCTGCCACCGATACCGCTGCAATTGCGGCCGTCCGACGGTGCGCCGCGCCGCGCGGAGCACGCCCCCGGCGCATGGTGCCGGGAAAACGGGGTCACACCGCCGCCTGGGTCGTTCTCGTGATCAGGCAGTCGGGACACTTCATCGCGTTCTCGCTGGACACGCTGCGCGGTCTGGTGCGGCGCCCGTTCCAGGTGCGCGAGTTCATCCAGCAGGCGTGGTTCATCAGCTCCGTCTCCATCCTGCCGGCCGCGCTGGTCGCCATCCCGTTCGGCGCGGTGATCGCGCTTCAGCTGGGTTCTCTGGTACGCCAGCTCGGCGCGCAGTCATTCACCGGCGCCGCCTCGGTACTGGCCGTGGTGCGCGAGGCGGGACCGATCGTGACCGCGCTCATCATCGCGGGCGCGGGCGGCTCGGCGATCTGCGCCGACCTCGGTGCCCGGAAGATTCGCGAAGAGCTGGACGCCATGCAGGTGCTCGGCATCGACCCGATCCAGCGCCTGGTGGTGCCGCGGGTGGTCGCCGCGATGCTGGTGGCCGTACTGCTCAACGGCGTCGTGAGCGTCGTCGGCGTCTCCGGCGGCTACCTGTTCAACGTGGTGCTTCAGGACGGCACCCCGGGCGCCTACCTGGCCAGCTTCCAGGCGTTGGGCCAGCTCCCCGACCTCATCGTGGGCGAGATCAAGGCGCTGCTCTTCGGCGCCGTGGCGGCTCTGGTCGCCTCCTACAAGGGGATGAACGCCAAGGGCGGCCCGAAGGGAGTCGGCGACGCCGTGAACCAGAGCGTGGTCATCACGTTCATGTTGCTTTTCGCCCTGAACTTCGTCGTCACCGCCCTGTACTTCCAGCTCGTGCCGCAGAAGGGGTCCTGAGATGCTGCAGACCCTCGGCGGCCAGCTCGCCTTCTATCTGAAGGCGTTCGCGTGGACGCCCCGCGCGATGCGACGGTACAAGCGCGAGGTGGTCCGGCTGCTGGCCGAGGTGAGCTTCGGGCGCGGCGCGCTCGCGGTGGCCGGCGGCACGGTCGGCGTGATCTGTTTCCTGACCTTCTTCACGGGCACCGAGGTCGGGCTCCAGGGATATCAGGCGCTGAACCAGATCGGCAGCAGCGCGTTCACCGGGTTCGTGTCGGCGTACTTCAACACCCGAGAAATCGCTCCGCTGGTGGCCGCGCTGGCGCTCTCAGCCACCGTCGGGTGTGGATTCACCGCACAGCTCGGCGCGATGCGCATCTCCGAGGAGGTCGACGCCCTCGAAGTGATGGGCGTACCGTCGCTGCCGTTCCTCGTCACGACCCGGATGATCGCCGCGTTCGTCGCCGTCATCCCGCTGTACGTGATCGGCCTGCTCTCCAGCTACCTGGCGACCCGCACGATCGCGGTCTTCTACTTCGGACAGTCAGCCGGTACCTACGACTACTACTTCGACCTGTTCCTGCCACCGGTCGACGTGCTGTGGTCGTTCGGCAAGGTGCTCGTGTTCAGCCTGATCGTCGTGCTCGTGCACTGCTACTACGGGTACACGGCGACGGGCGGGCCGGCCGGCGTGGGCGTCGCGGTGGGTCGCGCGGTGCGCACGGCGATCGTCTCCGTCAACGTCGTCGACTTCTTCCTGTCGCTCGCCATCTGGGGCGCGACCACGACCGTACGGATCGCGGGGTGAGGGCGTGAAGCATCGGGTACTCGGCATCGCATTCATCGCCTTGCTCACGGCTGCTCTGTCGGCGGCGGTCCTCCAATACAACAAGGCGTTCACCTCGGTCGCGTGGGTGACGCTGCTAGCCGACCGGAGCGGCATGCAGCTCAGCCGCGGCGCCGAGGTCAAGCTGCGCGGTGTCGTCGTTGGCGACGTGCGGTCGATCAGCAGCGACGGCAGCGGCGCGAGGCTGCGACTGGCCCTCGACCCCGAGCTGACGTCGCAGATACCCGCCGACGTGACCGCGCGGCTGCTACCCAAGACGCTCTTCGGCGAGCGGTACGTGGCGCTGGCCGCACCGGACGGGACGACCGGCACGCCGATCAGGGACGGTGCGGTCATCACACAGGACCGCACGCGCAACGGCATCGAGCTGGAGCGGGTGCTCGACGACGCGCTGCCGCTGCTCCAGTCGATCCGGCCGGACCGCCTGGCCGCCACGCTGAGCGCGCTCGCCACCGCGCTGGAGGGACGCGGCGAGCAGGTCGGCGACAACCTGGTGCTGCTGGAGGCGTACCTGAAGGCGCTGAACCCTCAAATGCCGGTGATCGCCGAAGATGTGCGCAAGCTGGCGGCCGTGGTCGACGCGTACGACGCGGCGCTGCCGGATCTGATGTCGATCCTGCGCGACGTCACCGTGACCGCTACGACGGTGTACGACCAGCGCACCCAGCTCGCCGCCCTGTTCGCCAGCACGACCGGTGCCGCCGACGTGTCCCGCATCTTCCTGGACCGGCACGGCGACCAGCTGATCCGGCTGGGCGACGTGAGCCGGCCGGTGCTGGAGCTGCTCGCCGCCTACGCGCCCGAGTACCCCTGCCTGCTGAAGGGGCTGGTGACACTGGAGCCTCGGGTGGCGGAGACGTTCGAGAACGGGCGGTTCCACATCACGCTGGAGGTGACCCGGGACGGCGGGAAGTACGAGTCGGGGCGGGACGATCCGGTCTATGGGGCCAAGAACGGTCCGCTGTGTCATGGGCTGCCCAACCCTCAGCAGCCAGCACCTGGACATCCCATCAACGACGGGTATGACTACAGCGGTGCGCGGCCGCCGGTGAAGCTGCCGGTGGGCCTGCCAAGCGTCACCGAAAGCCCCGACATGGGCGTCGCCGGCACGACCGAGGAGAAGGACGTGCTCAAGCCGATCGTCGGCGCGGCCACCGGCACGCTGCCGGTGGAGGTACCCGACATCGCGGTGCTCCTGTGGGGCCCGCTGCTGCGCGGAGCGGTGGTGAACGCGCCATGAGGACCGGGAAGCCGCTGCTGAAGCTGCTCATCTTCGCGACCGTCACGGTGTTGCTGACCGGCGCGCTCGCCCAGACACTAGGCTCGTTCGACTTCGGCGGCACCGCCTACCGAGCCCGGTTCTCCGACGTCACCGGGCTGCTCGACGGCGACGACGTGCGCATCGCCGGCGTGCGGGTGGGTCAGGTGCGCGACATACGGGTGGTCGACAATTCGGTGGCCGAGGTGACGTTCACAGTGGACGACGGCGTACCGCTCGCCACGAGCGTGCTGGCGAAGATCCGGTACCGGAACCTGGTCGGCCAGCGGTACATCGCGCTGAGCGAAGGTCCCGGCGACGGCCGGCCGCTGCGCCCGCGCGGCCTGATCCCGCTGTCGCAGACTTCGCCGGCGCTCGACCTGACCGCGCTGTTCAACGGTTTCCGCCCGCTGTTCACCGCGCTCACGCCGGACGACGTCAACAAGCTGGCGTACGAGATCATCCAGGTCCTGCAGGGCGAGGGCGGCACCGTGGCCAGCCTGCTGCGGCGCACCGCCTCGGTGACGAACACGCTCGCCGACCGGGACGCCGTGATCGGTCGCGTGGTCACGAACCTCAACCAGGTGCTGTCCACTCTGGCCAGTCGGGATCAGGAGCTGGACCAGACCATCGGCTCGCTCCAGCAGTTCGTCAGCGGGCTCGCGGCCGACCGCGTGGCCATCGGCAACGCGGTGGACAGCCTCGCCGACCTCACGGGCGCGACCGCCGATCTGCTGCACGACGCCCGGCCGGCCATCGCCGGCGACGTGGCGGCGCTCGACACGCTCGCCGGCACGCTGAACCGCAACTCAGCCGTCATCGACCAGACGCTCGGCGAGCTACCGGGACGGTACGAGGCGCTGACCCGGGTGGCCTCGTACGGCTCGTGGTTCAACTTCTACCTCTGCGACTTCGACGGCCGGGTGACGGTGGGCAACCAGAGCCTGAACCCCGCGACGCTCAGCTCGCCGGCCGCCCGCTGCGCCGCGCCAGGAGGTGCGCGATGAAGCCTTTCCGGGAGCGGAACCCGGTCGTGGTCGGGGCGATCGGGCTGGCGGTGCTGGTGGCCGTGGTCGGCACCGCGTTCCGGATCGACGAGATCGCGGCGCTCGGCGCCCGCGGATACCAGGCGGCCTTCCGGGACGCGAGCGGCTTGGCGCCCGGCAACGAGGTACGCGTCGCGGGCGTGCGCGTCGGCAAGGTGACCGATGTGGACCTGGCCCGGCACGGCACGACCATGTACGTGCGGGTCAGCTTCCGCGTCGAAGACGACGGCATCCGCCTGGGTACCGACACCGGTGCGACCATCCGCATCAAGACGGTGCTGGGCCAGAAGTACCTGGCGCTCGCGCCCGCCGGCGATGGGCGGATGCCGGAGGGCGACGAGATCCCGCTCGACCGCACCGCGTCGCCGTTCGACGTACTGCAGGCGGTGACCGGGCTCGCCGACACCGTCGACCAGATCGACAGCCAGCAGCTGGCGACCGCTTTCACCACGCTAAGCCAGGCGTTCGCGGACACACCGTCCAGCGTGGAGTCGTCGCTCGACGGGCTCTCCCGGCTGTCGCAGACGATCGCGAGCCGCGACGCCGAGCTGCGCCAGCTGCTCGACCGGGCCCGCACCGTCACGCAGGTACTGGCCGAGCGCGACGAGGAGTTCCGAAAGCTGGTAACCGACGGCGACGCTCTGCTGCGCGAGGTCAGGAAGCGCCGGGACGCCATCCACGAGCTGCTCGTCGGCACCAACGAGCTGTCGGTGCAGCTCTCCGGGCTGGTCTCCGACAACCGCGCGCAGCTTGAGCCCGCGCTCAGACAGCTGCGCGGCGTGGTGGCGATCCTCCAGCGCAACCGCGACAACCTGGAGCAGTCGATCGAGAGGATGAGCCCGTTCCTCGACGCGTTCGCGAACGTGGTCGGAAACGGCCGCTGGTTCGACTCGTACGTCAGCGGGCTGCTACAGCCGTACACGCCGACGGGAGGCCGCTGATGGCTTGGCGTTCCCGGATAGCGGCCGGCGTCGCCGTTACCGTCGCGGCCGCGGGTGCGGTGGCGGTACTGGCCAGCGGTGAGCCCCAGCGGCGGCTGGTCGCCCACTTCACCCGCGTCGTCGGTGTCCACGAAGGATCCGACCTGCGCGTACTCGGCGTACGGATCGGCGAGGTGACCGCCGTCGTACCCGAGGGGCGCACGGTGCGCGTCGAGATGCGGTACGGCCGCGAATACGACATCTCGGCGACCGCCCAAGCGGTCATCGTCCCGCCCAGCGTGGTCAGCGACCGGTACATACAGCTCACGCCGGCGTACTCGGGCGGGCCCACGCTCGCGGACGGCGCTGACCTGCCGATCAGCCGGACGGCGGCACCCATGGAGATCGACGAGATCTACCGTGCCCTCGATGACTTCAACAAGGCTCTCGGTCCGGAGGGCGCCAACAAGGACGGCGCGCTGAGCGAGCTGGTGGCCACCGGGCGCGCCAACCTGGCCGGCAATGGCCAGAACCTGCACGAGACGCTGGCCGGCCTCTCGCAGGCGCTCGACACGCTCGCCGACGGCCGGCAGGACCTCTTCGGCACCGTCGGCAACCTCCAACAGTTCACCACCGCCCTGGCACAGAGCGACGCGCAGGTGCGCTCCTTCAACCAGCAGCTCGCCGGGGTGTCCGAACAGCTCGCCGCGGAGGGCGACGAGCTGGCGGCCGCGTTGCGCAGCCTCGCGACCGCGCTCGCCGACGTCACGACGTTTCTCAAGCAGAACCGCACCGAGCTGGTGTCGAACGTGGACGCTCTCGCGGACATCACGGGAGTGCTGGTACGCCAGCAGCAGGCGGTCATCAACATCCTCGACGTCGCACCGCTGGCGCTGTCCAACCTGAACCTGGCGTACAACCCGCGCTCGGGCACCTTGGACACCCGCGACAACGTGATGGGCCCGTACGACCCGGCGAGCTTCGTCTGCTCGCTGATGGTCGACCTGCTGCCGGCGGGCAAGGTGTCCGACAAGTGCTTCGCGCCCGCGCAGCCCCACAACGCCAAGAAGCCGCCCATGACAGATCAGCTCCGCAAGCTCCTCAACCTGCCGCCCGGCGCCCCTTCGCGGAGTACGGTCCCTACTCCGGAGGCCTCCCCGGCGCCGGCCGGCTCAGACGTGGCTCCAGATCTCACCCTCGGCGGCATCCTGCGAGGTGGGCGATGAAGGCTCTGGTCGCCGCCGCGGCGGCGGTGCTGCTCGCAAGCGGGTGCGCCGTCACCGGCCTGGCCGACGGATACCGGGTCACCGTGGAGTTCAGCGACGTGCTCGACCTCGTTCCACATTCGGCGGTCAAAGTAGACGACGTCACCGTCGGCAGCGTCGAGAAGATCTCGCTGTCGGGGTGGACCGCCCGGGTGCGCGTGCGGCTCGACCGGAAGGTCCAACTGCCCGCGAACGCCACCGCCGCCGTGCGCCAGACCAGCCTGCTCGGCGAGAAGTACGTCGAGGTGGCCGCGCCAACCACCGAGGCGGCGCGCGGCAAGCTGACTGAGGGCTCAGTCATCCCGCTGGCCCGCACCCGCCGCTCCGCCGAGGTCGAGGAGGTACTGGCCGCGCTCGGCCTCGTGCTCAACGGCGGCGGTCTAGCGCAGCTGAAGACCATCAACCAGGAGCTCGCCACCGCGTTCGACGGCCGCGAGCCCGCCGCGCGCGACGCGCTGCGCCAGCTCGACGAGTTCATGGGCGGCCTGGACAAGCAGAAGGCCGACCTGGTGCGTGCCATCGAGGCGCTCGACCGGCTCACCGGCCGGCTGGTGCAGCAGCGGGCGGTCATCGGCGACGCCCTCGACGCGCTCGGCCCCGGCATCACCGTACTGGCCGACCAGAGCGCCCAACTCACCGGCGCCCTCAAGGCTCTGGGCGAGCTGGGCACGGTCGGCACCCGGGTAGTCAACGAGAGCAAGGCCGACACGGTCGCCAGCCTGCGAGCACTGCGCCCCATCCTCGACCAGCTCGTGCAGGCCGGCGACGACCTGCCGCAGTCGCTGGACTTCCTGCTGACCTACCCGTTTCCACCGAACGTGACCGGCGCGATCGTCGGCGACTTCGTCAACCTCGCCATCACCGCCGACCTGGACGCCGCGTCGATCCTCGCGAACCTGGTGGCGGCGGGTCCTCAGGCGAGCCAGGCCGGCAAGACGGGAACCGCCGCACCACGCGGCGCGACGAAGACTCCGAAGCCCGGCACGCTCGCGCCCTCGCTCCCCGGCCAGCTCCCGCTGGAATGCCTGCCCCTCGACGGCATCCTGCCACCGGAGTGGGTGCCGCCCAAGGAGTGCAAGCTGCCGGACGGCTGCAAGCTGCTGGCACCTGGCTCGCAGGTGCCGCTGGGCGGGCTCCTCATTCCCGCCGACGGCCTGGTGCCCGCCGGCACGGTCTTCCCCGCCGGTACCAAGCTGCCCAAGGGCACCGTCCTCACCGCACAGTGCCTTCTCGGCGCCGTCACCGGAGCGGTCGACGGTGTGGTCGGCGGGCTCACCGACGTGCTCACCGGAGGGCTGACGCCGTGATCCGAGCGGGTACCAAGCTTCAACTCCTCGCCTTCCTCCTGGTGAGCGTGCTCGGCGTCGCGTACGTCGCGGTGCGGTACGTCGGGATCGGCGGGCGCGGATACATCGTGCACGCCGACTTCGCCGACGCGGGCGGCATCTTCGCCAACGCTCCCGTCACCTACCGGGGTGCGCCCGTCGGGCGGGTCACCGGCGTCCGGCTGCACGCGAGCGGCGTCCGCGCGGACCTGCGGCTTGATCAAGGGGTACGGGTGCCGAGCGACCTGCGCGCGGTGGTGGCCCAGCGCTCCGCGGTCGGCGAGCAGTACCTTGACCTGCGGCCGAACCAAGACGGCGGGCCGTACCTGAGCGACGGCTCGGTCATCCCACGAGACCGTACCGGCACACCGATCGCCGCCGAAACTCTGCTGTCCAACCTGGACGCTCTAGTGCGCTCGGTCGACGCCGACGACCTGGCGGTGGTCATTGACGAGCTGGGCATCGCGTTCGAGGGCAACGAGGCCGCCCTGCGCACCATCTTCGACGCCAGCGACGCGTTGCTGTCCGACGCGGTCGCCAACCTGCCGCAGACGGTGGCGCTGATCCGTGACGGCCGCACCGTGCTCACCACGCAGGCGGAATCGGCGGCCGCCATCCGGCGCTGGGCCAAGGGACTCGCCGACCTGTCCGCCACGCTGAAAGCCGCCGACCCGGACCTGCGCAAGCTCCTCACGACGGCGCCGCCCGCGGCCACCGAGCTCGTGACGTTGCTACGCGACCTCGAACCCACCATCGGCACGCTGCTGGGCAACCTTGTGACGGTGAACGGCATCGCCGCCCGCCGGCTGCCCGGCATCGAGCAGATCCTCGTCGTGTACCCGCTCGCGGTGGCTGGCGGTTTCACGGTCACGCCCGGCGACGGCACCGCCCACCTTGGACTGGTCGTCAACATCGACGACCCGCCGTCCTGCAAGTACCAGGGCTCGACGCGGTGCGACAGCGTGCGCGGGGGCGACAACGCGCCACGCCCCGGTGGGCGGGAGCCTGCGCAGCCCGACCCGGAGACCGGTGTCGTCACCGGCGACAGCGGTGCTCCACTGTGGTTCGGGGGAACCGGTGGCCAGTACGAGATGGCGGGCGACCAATCCTGGAAGCAGCTGCTCCTCTCCGGTCTTGCCCCATGAACCAGATAGCTCCGTGAGTGCAGAGAATCGGGAGGCGATCATGCCGACGATACGCGACCAGCGCATGCTGCGTCTGGTCAAGGGAACGGACGCTGCCACCGTGCGGCAGCGGCGGGCCATCGTCCGCCGGCTGCCTCGCGTGCAGGACGACCCGGTCGCGCTCCTCGCGCACCTCGACGAGGAGCCGGTATCGGACGAGGCGCCGCCGAAGCGGCGCCGGCGCCTGCCGCTGATCGGCGCCGCGGTGGCGCTCACGCTGGCACTCGCCGCCGCCGTCCTGTCCGGCTATCACTGGTACCAGGACCGCGCGCTCGACCAGGCACATCAGCAGGCCCTCGCGGCGGCCAAGCAGACCTCCGTCAACTTCGTCTCGGTCAGCGCGTCCAGTGTGGACCGTGACTTGCAGCGGATCGTCGCGGGAGCCACCGGTGATTTCAAGGACGAGTTCGTGCGCGGGCAGGCCCAGGTGCGCACCGCCGTGGTGGAAAACAAGGTGGAGTCGCGCGGCACCGTGCTGCGGGCCGGCCTGGTGTCCGGCGACCGCCGCTCGGCCGTCGTGCTGGTGGCCGTCGACGCCACCGTCAAGAACGTCAAGGCGCCCGACGGCCGGGCGTCGCACTACCGCATCCAGGTCGACGTCACGCGGGACGGTAAGTCCGGCGCGTGGCTCGTCTCGAAGCTCCAGTTCGTCGGATGAGGAGGTACGCCGTGCGCGTCCGTATCGTTCCCGCACTCGCCGTGGCGGCCATGCTCGCCGCGGGCGTCGCTGTCGCCGGGTGGGTCGGGCACCACCGCGCCGACGACCGGTCGGCGGCCGTCCGCCAGTCGCTCGCCGCCGCACCCGCGGCCGCCAAGGCCATCTTCTCGTACGACTACCGCACCTTCGACGCGAGCGTGGCCAACGGGAAGCTCTTCGTCACCGGCACATTCGCCGACGAATACGCCGAGACGACGGCCGCGCTGAAAAAGACCGCCACGTCGGAGCAGGCGGTCGTGCTGGCCGAGGTGTCCTCGACGGGTGTCGTCACCGCCGACAGCGACAAGGTCGAACTGCTCCTCTACCTCAACCAGTACCGGCGCAACGTGAACACTTCAGGCGAGAAGGTCGACCAGAACCGAGTGGTGCTCACGATGATTCCGGTGGACGGCGAGTGGAAGGTTTCCCAGGCCGCCGCCATCTGACGGTCGGCTACGATCCCCCGTGACACGGGAGGGATCATGACCACACGGCGTAACGTTCTGGCCACCACCGTCACCGCGACCGCTGGCGTCGCGCTGGGCGCGGCACTGCCCGCGGCCGCCCAGGCGGCGCCCGGTGGGCCAGCGTCCCCGGGGCGGGACATCCCGCGCACGCTCGCCTCGGGTCGTGCCGCGCTCGGTGGCCGCCTGCGCGTAACCGACAGCAAGTTCACGCTGAGTCACCTCGGGGTCCAGTGGCGCGGCCCGGCCGCTCAGGTGCGGCTGCGCACGGCACGGGGCTGGAGCCGCTGGCAGACCCTGCACGGCTGCACCGCCGGGCGGGACGGCCACGCGACGCCCGCTGGTGGCAGCGTGCTGCTGCTCGCCCGGGACGCGGTGGGGTACGAGATCTGGGTCGCCAGCGATGGCGCGACGCAGACCGTCGAACTGAACACAGTGGACGGCCCGGCGATCGCCGCGGCGGCCGCGGCGGTCGCTCCCAGCATGCCGCTGCCGTACCGCCGAAGTGTTCCCGTGCCGTACCTCAGCCGCGCGGCGTGGGGTGCCGACGAGTCCCTGCGGTTCACCGGAGAGACCGAGAACTGGCCCACCCTGTACTACCCCGTGCAGGCGCTGACGGTGCACCACACGGCCGGCATCAACGACGACCCGGACCCTGCCGCCACCGTCCGGGCGATCTACTACTACCAGTGCATCACTCAGGGCTGGGGCGACATCGGGTACAACCTGCTGATCGACGAGGCCGGTCGGGTGTATGAGGGGCGCTGGTCGGGCAGCGACGGTGTGCCGGCCTTCAGGGGCACCAGCGACGCGGCGATGGCCGGTGGCGCGCACGCGGTGGGATACAACGCGGGCAACATCGGCGTCTGTCTGCTCGGTGATTTCACCAGCCGGCTGCCGACCCAGGCGGCGCGTACGACGCTGGTCCGGGTGCTCGCCGGCCTCGCCCAGGTGAGCGCGCTCAACCCGGTCGGGGTCACCAACTACGTCAACCCGGTGAACGGCAACTCCCGCACCGTGCAGACGATCAGCGGTCACCGCGACTGGGGTGCGACCGAGTGCCCCGGCAACCTGTTCTACCCGGAGCTGCCCGGTGTGCGCGAGGCCGTGCTGGCGGCGCTCCCGCCGTCGTGGGCGCCGCGCCCCGTGCTCCCCAAGCCCGCGACCACCAGATTCAAGCCACGTCCGGGGGCGTGAAAGCGGTCGACTGGCGCACGGGCGGCCCGGTCGGCGTATGGGTCACGCCTCCTCGGGGTCGCGGCCCAGCGCCGACCGGCCGCCGTCGACCGGCATCACGGCGCCGTTGACGAAGCTCGCCTCGCCCGACAGCAGGTACGCGACGGCGGCGGCCACCTCGTCGGTGCGCCCTACCCGGCCGAGCGGGTGCAGCCGGCCCATCTCCATCTCGATCCGCGTCACGGCGTCCGGCTCCTGAGCCGCGAGATAGTCCGCGTACCGCTCCGTGGCGATCGAGCCGAGCGCCACCGCGTTGACCCGTATCCCGTCCGGGCCATAGTCGACCGCCAGCGCGCGGGTGAGTCCCTCGGTGGCCGCCTTGGCGGTCGCGTACGCCATCGCGCCGCGCACCGCCCGCTGGGCCTGGTGTGACGAGACGTTGACGATGGCTCCCCCGGTGCCGGCGGCACGAAACCGCCGGATCGCGGTAGCGCACCCCGCCAGTACCGGGGCGAGGTTGCGGTCCACGAGGCTCAGCGCCTCGCTGGCGGGCGTCTCGTGGAGCCACGCGTCGCGGAACGTGGCCGCGTTGTTGACCCAACCCGCAAGCGGGGCGGCCGCCTCGGCGAGGTCGGCCGCCCGCTCTGTCACCGCTTCGTCGCTGGCGTCGCCGGTCACCGGAAGCACCCGCGTGCTGGCCTGATTCGCCCACGCGAGCGCGGTTGGGTCGAGCTCGATCGCCACCACGGTGTCTTCGGCACCGAGTAGCCGCTCGACGATCGCCCGGCCGATGCCCCGGCCGCCTCCGGTCACCACATAGGAACGCGCCATGCGGTTCAGCCTTGCGCAAACGCCTCCGAGTTGGCGAACTTCCGGTAGGCGGCCTGCTCGGCCGTGTCGGAACGGCCGCGGTCGTCGTATCGGATGCGGAGCCCGCCCTGGTCGTGCGTGCCCGGCGAGTCGAAGATCATGTAGGCCTTGAGGCGCGGGAACCGGTTGGTCGCAAGCGCCGCCGCGGCCTGTCCGTAGTAGGCGATCGCCGTCGACTGCGGGGCATCGTGCACGCCCCACTCCACGATGCCCCACGGCTTGGAGACCAGGTTGCGGTCTGCCGTGGACAGCGACGTGAGCAGCTTGTAGAACCGGTCGACGTCGGTGACGAAGTTAGCTTTGCTGCCCGAGCCGTAGCCGTTGAACATGATCCAGTCCACATAGGCGTCACCCGGGTAGACCTGCGGGACGAGGCAGTCCCAGCGCTTGTAGTTCATGTAGTCCATCACCCACACGACGTTGTCGACACCCTTGGCGTCGAACCGCGTGCGAACGTTCTTCCACATCTGCCGGTACTCGGCGGCGCTGCCGCCGCTCGCGCTCGACTTCGTGTCGCACGAGCCGGCCGACGTCACGTCGTTTTCGGGTTCGTGGTGCAGGGTCAGGAAAATCTTCTTGTCGCCCAGCGACTTGATGGTGTCGGCCGCCTTGTCGATGAACGCGTTCACCTTCGCGTTCCGACCGCCGGCGTCCTTCCACCGGCTGACCGGCTTCCAGTTCTGGTACAGGTAGGTATCCTCGCGCAGCGCGAAGTACTTGTCGCCGGAGCTCGACAGCGGCAACTTCCCTACTGGGGCGAACGTGTGCACGATGTCGAGGCGCCGGCCGATCCGCTCTTCGTGGAACTCGACCTGCGCCTTCTGGTCCGACGGCACGTCCGGGTAGTCGTTGGCGCGGGCACCGAGCCACGGCCGGCACGAGTTGACGAGCTTCTCGTCGACCGTGCAGGACGCGGTGGCCGCGTGGGTGGTCAGGGGTACGGCTGCGCAGACCGCGGCGGTCGCGAAGACCAGCAGCGGGCGAGCGATGCGGGGGAACGGCGCCATAGGCGTGGACCGTATGGATCACACGGCGGCCTGCACTAGACCATCAGAGCGAGGAGTTTGTGACTCTGCGTAGTCGACTACGCGGCGTTTGCGAATCTTTTACGTCTAGTGGTCAAGCCGGACACTTCCGTCACATCGCACCCCAGGAGTCACCGCGCAGCGCGTCGGTGACATAGGTCACAATGTCTTATGATCAGCGAGTTTTACGAGGTCCGGCCGATCGGGCACGTTGAGTCACCCCTGGTCGAGCGCGCTTCGGCGCCACGACAAGGCGACGAGGGGGCTCCGGACGCCTGGATCGTTTTCGACCGTGGTGTCCGGGAAGCGATGCGAAACCTACGCGCCGGCGCCGACATCCTGGTGCTGACCTGGCTGCACCAGGCTCGCCGGGACGTGCTGGTCGTCCACCCGCGCGGCGACACAAGCCGGCCGTTGGAAGGCGTCTTCACAACCCGCTCCCCCGACCGGCCCAACCCGATCGGCCTGCACCGCGTCACCGTCCTCGCCGTAGACGGGCTGCGCCTGCGGGTCAGCGGCATCGAGGCGGTCGACGGCACGCCGGTCGTCGACGTCAAGCCGGTGCTTGACCCGATCGCGGACCGGTGACACGTAATGCTGCCCGTAATCCAGTACACCGGCGCCGAAGGCGTGCTCGACCTCGGCTGGGGCCACCCCGATCCCAGCCTGCTCCCCGTCGAGGCCTGGGCGGAGTCCACATCGGAAGCGATACGCGCCGGGGGCTGGAAGGCGCTCACGTACGGGTACGCGCCTGGGCCTGGCCCACTGCTGGAGTGGCTGGCCGTCCACATCGGCGCGATCGATGGGCGGGCGCCTTCGCCGGACGAGCTCTTCGTGACAGCCGGCGCGTCACAGGGTCTCGAACTCGTCTCCACCGTCCTGACCCGACCCGGCGATGTCGTCCTCGTCGACTCGCCGACGTATCACCTGGCGCTGCGCATCCTCGCCGACCGCGGAGTCGAGCTGCGGGCCGCACCCACCGACGCACAGGGCATCGACGCCGCGGCCACCGCACGGCTCGCCGACGACCTGCGCGCCGCCGGGCGACGGGTGCCCATGCTGTACACGGTGGCGACGTTCAACAATCCGTCAGGCGCCTCGATGCCGGTGCCCCGCCGGCGTGAACTCGTCAGCGCGCTCGACGGCGTGACAATCGTCGAGGACGACACATACCGCGAGCTGGGGTACGACGGCCCGGTCCCGCCATCGTTGTGGAGTCTCGCCTCCGCGGATGTGGTGCGGCTGGGCTCCTTCGCCAAGACGGTCGCGCCGGGCCTCCGGCTCGGCTACCTGACCGCCGACGCAGGGTTCGTGCGCCGGCTCGCCAACCGCGGGTACATCGACAGCGGAGGCTGCGTCAACCACACGTCGGCCATGGCGCTGGCACACTTCGCGACAACGGGCAGGTACGAGGCGCACGTGTCCGAGCTCCGCGAGGCGTACCGGCTGCGGCGGGACGCACTGGTCGCCGCGCTGCGTGCCACCGTTCCCACCATCGAGTTCGCGGTACCGGCGGGCGGGTGGTTTCTGTGGCTGCGGGTACCGGACGCGGCGGCTGTAGCGCGGCGTGCCCTGGAGCGGGGCGTCGGTATGTCCACCGGCGAACGCTTCCATGTAGATGGTGGCGGCGGCGATCGCCTGCGCGCATCCTTCTCGATGTACAGCCCGACCGCCCTAGAGCAGGCAGCAACCCGCTTCGCCCAGTCCCTCCCCACCGGACGGCGGTCAGGTTAGGCCGTAGGCGCGGTGGATGGTTTGGGTGACTGTGTTGCCGGCGGCGTCGACAGCGCGCACACGCAGGCTCACGGCGCCTGTCGTACCGGTCAGCGCCGGATGCTGCACCGTCGCCGTGTACCGGCCACCACCCACCGGCGCCGTCCGCACCCGTGTCCAATGTGCTCCGTCATCCACGCTGGTCCACAGCTCCAGCTTGCTCACCTTCGGCGCTGGCCTCAAGAACGGGCTGTGCGCGGCGCTCACCGTGATCCGGTGAGACTTGCCCGCCTGGAGCGTGTTGTCCAGGCGCAGCCCCAGGTCGTACCCGACGAAGAGCTGGCTCGTGGGCTTGCAGACGTCCGGCGGGTTGGGCCACGTCATGTACCAGCCCATGCAGTTCGCGCCGTCCGCGGTGGACGTGTATCCACTCTTCGGCCGCTCCGACGTGAACGTCCACTCTGTCTCGACGGTCCGCGTCCAGCGTTGCGCGCCGGCCAGTGTCGGGTGCCGCTCGGTCAGCCGGTAGTTCGCTCGCTCGGGCGGCAGCATGAAATACGCGTTGACGTAAGCGAACCATGGTGGCGCGATCCAGACGAGGCCCTGCTGGCGGGACACTTCGACGCCGTCACGGTACAGGCGAAGCTCGGTCTGCTCGTCGCCGTAGTATCCGTTCGAGATGTCGTAGGCCTGGTAGCCGCTGCCCTGCCCGTCGTTGTCGAGCACGTGCACAGGGTTGAACATGTCGCCGTTGCGGCACGACAGGCAGGTGCGGGTGAAGTATTCGGCGGTGCTAGACGTGTACTGGGTGGTGTTGGGCACCAATGGGTGCTCGCCCCATTCCTGCACGCGGTGCCCGGGGCGGGTGAACTCCTCGATCCGGCTGTCCGCCCAGCCACCGGGCCGGGCGATCCCGGGTGCCGCGTCGTACGACACCTGCGCGCCGTGGAACCAACCCACGTTCTGGCTGACCGGGCCGTAGTACGTGGTGATTTCGCTCGGGGCCCGCACCGGCAGACCGTTGCCGTTGCCGACCCGCTTGGGATAGCTGAGCTCCGGCAGTTGCGCGTTCCAGGTCAGCGTGGCCGTGCCGGGCACGTCGGCGTGGATGCGGTTGTCGACCTGGTACAGCTCGTTGCCGTGGACGCGACCGCTCAAAGACTTGGGGATGCGGTCCTCCCATGGATACGTCAAGGCGTACACGTAATCCGGGTCCACCGAGCCGGTTATGTCGACGCTGACCGAGCCGCTCGTCAGTGAGTCCCGCAGCGCCCGGCCCTGTTCAGCGGCCAGGCTCACGGTGGGCACGGGATACACGGGCCAGGTGGGCCGGGCCGCGTACGGGTCGGGGTCGAGGAAGCCGCGACCCGCTGAGCCGAAGCCGGCGACGCCCGCCGCTCCGGCCGCGGCTACCGCGCGCACCCGGGTGGTGCCGTAGTCGGTGCAGGTGACACCGCAGATGTCAGACAGGTCGAGCAGCGCCAGCTTGCCGCGCAGGTCCAGCCCGGCGATGTCCTCGGCGGTGCCGCGGCCGGCGTACACGACCGGGAGCCTGAGCCGGCCGTCGAACCGTGGGATCTCGTCGTCGCTGACCGCCGCGTTCGGCGACTGGTACCGGGCGTCGAGTGTGGCGTGCCGGCCGGCGATCCGCATGGCCAGCCGGGGCGCGACGTGGATCTGCTGGCTGTACGCGTAGAAGGAGCCAACGGTCGGCTTGGCGGTCGGCAGTGTCCACAGTGTCATGGCACCGTACATGCGGACCTCGACACGGGCACGCGCCACGCCACCCGCCACCGTGCTCTCGAAGCCGAACTGGTGCACGTACCGCTCGGTCGGGCGTGGGGTATCCGCGCCGATCCGCTTGGCCTTGCGCAGGTCCAGCACGACGGTGGTGTCGTTGCTCGCGTCCACGTCGGGTGCTGCGACGAGAGCGGCGTTCGGCGCGCCGCTGGCATCGCGCCACTCGACGAACGTGCGCACCGCGTACCGGCCAGCGTAGATCTGCCCGCTCACCTCGGGCACCTCGGCGGTCTCGCCGTGCAGCGGCACCTCGTCGCGACCGTCGATCCGCAGCAGCGTCCAGCCGCCGTAGAAAAGCTGGCTGGCACCGTCCGGCGGTATCACCCGCAGGGTGATGTCGACCTTCTTCATCTCGCGGAAGGCGCCGACCGCCGTGGTCACCTCGACGCCGTTGGCACGCGCCCGGATCTTGCCCTGGTACCAGGTGTCGGGGCCGCCGGTCGGATCGAACGCGGCCACCACCGGGGCCGACCCTTGCGCTGGCACGGTCACGGTGGTCCGGTCGAGCCGCAACGCACCCGCCGGGGCGGGGCCCGTGCGGGCACTGATCGACGGCTCAAGGCTGAGCGTGACCGGCTCGTCGGTGTCATTGGTGTACGTCACGCTCCGCGTCACCGGGTTCGCCTGGTCGTACGCGATCCGTCCGAAGTCGACGCTTCCGGTCGCGTACACGCCCTGCCCGATGGAGCGCGCGACGTCGACCCGCCCGGCGCCCTGCTCATGGGGGTCCGCGCCGGTGTCCTTGGCGGCGCTCATGAGAGCGTCCTTGAGGCGGGTTCCGGTCCAGTCTGGGTGCCGCTGAGCCAGGATCGCGGCGGCACCCGCCACGTGCGGCGATGCCATCGAGGTACCGGAGATCGTGGTGAACTTCTCGTCGACGACCGGCCCGAGCGCGGTGCCATCGGCCCGAGCCGCGGTGATGGCGACGCCGGGCGCGGAGATGTCCGGTTTGAGGCCGAAGTCGCCCACGCGCGGCCCTCGGCTGGAGAACGAGGCGGTCCGGTCCTGCTTGTCGACGGCGGCCACCGTCAGCGCGGACGTCGCGGCGCCCGGCGAGTTGATGGTGCGGTTGCCGTTGGCGCCGTTGTTGCCGGCGGCGATGACGAAGAGGGCCCCTGACTGCGTGCTCAGCCTGTCGACCGCCTGGCTCATCGGGTCGGTGCCGTCGGTGCAGCAGCCGCCAAGGCTCATGTTCACCACGTCGGCGCCTTGGTCCACGGCCCACTGCATGCCGGCGATGATCCGCGACTCGCTGCCGTTGCCGCTGTTGTCGAGGACCTTTCCGACGATCAGCGAGGCGCCCGGCGCGACACCCTTGTACCTGCCGTCCACACCGGCCACCGTGGACGCCACGTGGGTGCCGTGACCGTTGCCGTCCTGCACCCCCTGGCCCGGTACGAAGCTGCGGGTCGCGGTCACCTTGCCGGCCAGCGCGGGGTGTTTCTCATCGACGCCGGTATCCAGCACGGCCACGGTCACACCCGAGCCGTCGTACCCCGACGCCCATGCCTGCGGCGCACCGATCATCGGCACGCTCTCGGCCAGGTCGGCCTGTACCCGGCCGTCCAGCCACAGGCTGTCGATCCCCGCGAGCGCCGACGCCCAGAACGTCTCCGCGTTGGGCTTCTCGACCTCGACGGCGGCGGCGTTCACGGTCGCGAGAGTGGCGGTGCGGGCGCTCGCGGGCAGGTCGTCCGCGCGGCGACTCAGGTCGGAACGCGCGCCTGCTGGATACCGCACGATCACGGGCAGCGTCTTGGAATCCTTGTCCGCGTAGCCGTTGCGCGCCAGATACGCCACGTCGAACAGTCGCCGGTCCAGCCGGCCCTCGGTGACCGGCCCCAGCGCGTCGGACGGGTACACATACAGCGAATCGCGTTCGCGCACCGTCGAATACACCACCGCGCGACCGTTCCGCCGTGGCGCGGGCGCGGTCACCTCCGCGCTCAGCCCGCCGTTCGGCTCGACACCCACGGTCACCACGTCGCCAGTCACGAGCGTGACTTCGCCGATCGGCTCAGAGACCCCGTAAGAGGGTGCGACATCGGGCGGCGGTGCCGCCGATGCGCGTGCCGCCACAACGGGCAACCCGAGCACCAGTACGGCACACGCGACCGCGGCTCGCAACCACGCTGGACGGCTCATTCGTCCTCCCCAGGGCGCCGTCGACATTGTTGATCTACGATGGCAGCGTCGGCCCCTGGCCGGAAGGCTGCGGCGCGGCCTCTTCACGTCAATGGCGGCAACTGGCCACGGGCGGAGCAGGATGGCGGTGGCGGTCGCGGACCCGGCTCCCGACCGGGGTACGCGCAGGACAGCGCCGCCGGAGCTGAGAGGAGAACGGTCATCGCCACCGCGAGGTCGGTCCGATACACGTACTACGCGCTCCAGCTAGGAAACACCCTGGCCGCGTCGCTCATCTGGGGGATCAACACGATCTTCCTGCTCGACGCCGGCCTGTCGAACCTGGAGGCGTTCGCGGCCAACGCCTTCTTCACCGCCGGCATGGTGATTTTCGAGGTGCCGACGGGCGTGGTCGCCGACGTGTGGGGCCGGCGGGCGTCATTCCTGCTCGGCACGGTCACGCTGGCCGCGTCCACCGGGCTGTACGTGCTGCTGTGGCAGGTACAGGGGCCGTTCTGGCAGTGGGCCGTCGTATCGCTGCTACTCGGGCTCGGGTTCACGTTCTTTTCGGGCGCCGTCGAGGCGTGGCTGGTCGACGCGCTCACCGCCACCGGATACACCGGGCCGCTGGAGTCGGTCTTCGCGCGCGGGCAGGTCATCAGCGGAACGGGGATGCTCGCCGGGTCGGTGGCCGGCGGATACATCGCGCAGCTCACCAACCTGGGTGTGCCTTTCGTACTCCGGGCGGCCGTGCTGTTGGTGATGTTCGTGGTGGCTCTGGTGCTGATGCGCGACATCGGGTTCACGCCGAGCCGGGGCGCCGGACCGATAGGCGAGGTGCGAAACATCGTCGCCAACTCGGTCCGGTACGGATGGCGGGTGCCGGCGGTGCGGTACCTGATGCTGGCCGCGCCGTTCACCGGTGGCGTCAGCATCTACGTCTTCTACGCGCTCCAGCCGTACCTGCTGGATCTCTGGGGCGACCCGCAGGCGTACGGCATCGCCGGCCTCGCGGCGGCCATCGTCGCCGGCGCGCAGATCCTCGGAGGGCTGCTCACACCGCAGGTCGCCCGGATCTTCCCGCGCCGCACCACGGCCCTGCTGGTCGTCGAGGCGATCGCCGCGGTGGCCATACTGTTCATCGGCCTGATGATGAACTTCTGGGCGGTCATCGCGCTGATCGTCGTGTGGGCGCTGCTCTTCGCCGCCGTCACGCCGGTGCGCCAGGCGTACATCAACGGGATGATCCCCTCGCAGCAGCGCGCCACGATCCTGTCTTTCGACTCGCTGATGTCGTCGAGCGGCGGCATCGGGGCGCAACCGGTGCTCGGGCGGGTGGCCGATGTGTGGGGCTACCCGGCCTCGTACCTCGTCTCCGGTGTGCTGTCTGCGCTGGCGCTCCCGTTCGTCGCTCTGGCCCGCCGCCAGAACGCCCCAGCCGACCTCCGCATCACCGTCACGGAGCCAGAGCGTCCCTGAGGCAGGCAGGGACGTCGGTGGCGTGATAGGGGTGTTCGGACGGCTCGATGTTGTCGAGGAAGTTCGCGTACACGGCGGCCATGCGCAGGGCTGCCACCGGCCGGAGCAGTTCGACGGCCCTCTCGGGATCGCAGCCTGGCATGGCCTCACGCCAGCGCGCCGCCCATGCCTCGATGAGCTGAGTGGCGTCGGCCGCCGGGACACCCTCGACCAACCGCAGGATGTCGAACGCCGGATGCCCGAGGGACGAGTCGCCCCAGTCGATGATGGTTCGCCGCTCGCTGGTGCCGCGCACGTTGCCGGGGTGCAGGTCGCCGTGGACAAGCGTGTCGGGCAGGCCACAGGACTCCACTGTGGAGAGCCGATCGGGAAGGCCCTCGACGAGCGCGCGCAGGCCGGGGTCGTCGCCGCCGTAACGCGTCACGACGCCGGCTATCCACTCGTAGAGCGGCGCGGTGCGCAGATCCGGCACACCAGCGGCGAGAAGCTCGACCTCCTTGTCGCGTGCGGCCAACTGGATGCGGTGCATGTCGGCGGCGATCGCGTCGCGGGTGGCGATGCCGGCGCCGTACAGGTCATCACCCTCGACGTGGGCGAGCAGGATGCGCCCGTCGTCGCCGGCCGCGAGCAGCGGCGGTACGAGCCGCTCCCCTATCCGGTCGGCGATCCACGCGAGAACGGCTGCCTCATGCGCGAAGAACCTGGGCACCTGCTTGAGCCACACCGGGCCGCGCGCGGTGCCCAGCCGCCAGATCGCCGACAGGTTCCACGTGCGCTGCTGCTCCACATCGGACACCGTGCCGTAACCCAGGCCGGCCAGCACGCCGGCGGCCCAGCGCAGGCTCGCATCGGGGCCGCCCGGCCACGCGTAGGGAGCACGGTGCGGGTGCTCGGCCGGGTCCGGCCGAGCCCCATCGAGCGCCTCCCCCACCTGCGCGAGATAGGTGACGGACCCGCCGGGCGGCGCCGGCCGCTCCGCGGTGAGCAGGCGCAGGACGGTCACGTCGACGCCGTGCCGCTCCCGGGCGCCGCGGACCACGCAGGCGACCTCCTGCCAGTACGGGAGGTCGACCTCGAAGGGCGGCAGCGAACCTGCCGGCGCTCCCTCGCCATCGACGAGCATCAGCGAAACGGTACGGGACACAAGCGACGACGGTAGCGCGACCGCTCGCGATATGGCTCCTGGTTTTCCTACGCCGCCGCCGTCCGGGCCGGCTGGTCGTGGCCGGCGGGCGGAGTGCGGTACGGCAGGTCGTGGAGGGTGCGGTCGCCGAAGAAGCGGAGCATCAGGTCGACGAACTCGTCCAGCCGTTGCAGCGGCATCAGGTGGTCGGCGTGCCGCACGGTCAGGAACCGCGCGTCCGGACAGCGCGCCGCGGTCGCCCGGCACATCGACGCGGTGGTCAGCGAGTCGTGTTCGCCGGTGACGAGCAGCGTCCGCACCACCGGCGGCGGCCCGGCGGGCAGCGGGGCGGCGAGCACCCGTTCGGTATTGGCGAGATACTTTCGGATGTCTTCGCTGGTCAACGCGCGGAGTTGCCGCTCCAGCAGCCGCGCCACCGCAGCCTGGCGGCGGATCTCACGGTCGGGCTCCTGACAAAGGAAGAGCGCCAGCGTAGCGCGCACGAAGTCGTCCATGGCCCCGCGGCGCAGCAGCGCCACGGTGTGCGCGGCGCGCGCCCGGGTCGCGTCGGGCACGTCCAACGCGGTCCCGCACAGCAGCAACCGGCGCACGTCGGCGGGGTGGCGCTGCGCCAGCCGGTACGCGACCGCGCCCCCATAGGAGCCGCCCATCACGTTCAGCGGCGGCAGGCCCTCCTCGGCGATCATGTGGTGCAGCGCGTCCGCGAGAAACTCCAACCCGTACCCCGCCGGCAGGTAGTCGGCGGCGCCGGCGCCGGGCAGGTCGACGGTCACCACCGATGCGCGCGGCCCGATCAAGGCCTCGTGCCGTAGCCAGGACTGCTTGTCCTGAAACGCGCCGCCGAGCAGCAGGATCGGCGCCATCGCCGGTTCGGGGCGGGTCACGACCCGGCACTCGTACTTGAACCCGCCGAAAGCCAGAGGCGTCACGCGTTCCACAAGTGTGATCAACGCCGTTGCGAGGGGTAGAGAAACGGCTACGGTGCGTCGCGCCTGGTCTGCGACCCCTACGGGGTAGCGGGGGCAGGCTGCGCTTCCGGACGTAGGCGGGATGTCGCTGCCGGGCGGACGGCGGATCGGGCCCACTGGCGGACGCTTCACATATCCGAGGGGAACGAGCCAAGGAGATTGTGATGCTGGCGGAACTCACGACTTACGCGTACGCCCATCCGCAGCCGGGCTGGGATGGTGCTGGCGGCGGACCGGGCTGGTGGCTGGTGTTTCCGGCCGTGTTCTGGACGCTGGTGCTGGCCGCGGCCGGCTACCTGGTGTACCGGCGATCGCCGGCCCGGATGGCGCGCGCCGCCGCCGAGCGGGTGCTCGCAGAGCGGTACGCGCGGGGCGAGATCAGCGCCGACGAGCTGCGCGGGCGGCGCGCGGGCCTGCGCCGCCGCTCGTAGCCGGCGCCCGGCCCGTGCGCCGCCGGCCGTAGCCTTCGCGCGGTGTGGCGGTCGCGACCGTGACTGGCGCGCAAGCGACGGCGACCGACGCCTCGATCAAGGAGAGGTCCAACGATCAAGGGCAAATGCACGCGAAAAAGAGATCCAACCGCGTGCATTCGCCCTTGATCGGCGCGGAGAGGCGCGCCCCGCCGACGGCGCGGCGCGGACGGCGCGGACGGCGCGGCGCGGCGGGTCTAGGCGGCGTTGGAGGCGCGTTGGGATGGGACGGCGCTGGCTGGGGCCAACTCCGTGTCGGCGGCCTCGGCCTTGGGCTCGGGTGCCTCGATGGCCTCGGCGCTGACCTTGGGCTCGTCGACCCAGAGCGCACGCAGCTGGTTCTGCATGAACGAGGTGAGGCGCGTCCGGTACTCCCGGTCGAAGCTCTCCAGCGCCTCGATCTGCCGCTGCAGCGCCTCCCGCCTGGTGGCCAGGCTGCCGACGACGTCCTCGTACTTCTGCTCGGCCTGGTGCCTGAGCTCCTCGGCGGACACCTGTGCGTGCTTGGCCATGTCGTCGGCTTTGGCGCGCGCCTCGGCGAGGATCGTCTCCGCCTCGCGGTGCGCCTTGTCGGAGCGCGCCTGCGCCTCGCGGGCGATCTGAGCGGCCGAGGCGTGCGCGGCCGACAGCGCCTTTTCGGCCTCTTGCTGGAGGCCCTGGGCGTTTGCCTGCGCCTCGCGGATGATCTGGTCCGCGCTGGCCTGCGCTTCCGCCCGAATCCGCTCGACCTCGCGCCGGGCGCTGGCGACGTGCTCCTCGGCGGTGCGTTGCGCCAGCGTAAGAACCTGTAGGGCCTGGTGCTGCTGCGCGACATGGTCGGCTGCGGCGGCGGCCACCTGCTCTAGAGGCTCGCTCATTCCAGATGGCCCTCCGAGTAGTCCCTTGACACGACCCTTCATGCCACTGTCAGACACGAGATGACCTCCCCTGTGTCGATGCAGCCGTAGCCGTGAGTCGGCGGCAGAGTATCAAGCTCCGGCGAGCCACGGGAGGGGGAACTGCGCGATGTAGCCATCTCACTTCGCGGCGTCACCGACGCCGGCCGGACCACCGATCAAGGGCAACTGCATCGATCAAGGACAAAAGCACGCAGAAAAGAGATCCAAACACGTGCATTCGCCCTTGATCGGCGGAAATAGGGGCGGTGACGGGGAGCGGAGTTATTGGAGGGCGTCCCGCAGGGGGACGGAAGGGTCGGACAGGCGGGTTTCGTCTACGCGGTGGCCGGTGAAGCCGGCTCTCACTAGGGCCTGGATGTCGTCTTGGACGTCCCAGATGTTGACGTTCATGCCGGCGAGGACGCGGCCGCCCTTGACCCAGAACGCCACGAACTCGCGCGCCGCCACGTCGCCCCGGAACACCACGGAGTCGTACGAGCCGTGCGGTGCCCAGCCCGCGTACTCCATGCCCAGGTCGTACTGGTCGGTGAAGAAGTACGGCACGCGGTCGTAGCTGACCGGCTGGCCGAGCATGGAGCGGGCAGCGGCCGGGCCACCGTTGAGCGCGTTCGACCAGTGCTCGACGCGGATGCGCTCGCCGATCAGCGGATGCTCGAACGAGGCGACGTCGCCGCACGCGTACACGTCGGGGTTTGCGGTGCGCAGCGCGGCGTCGGTGACCACGCCGTTGTCGACGGCCAGCCCGCCGGCATCGGCCAGCTCGGTGGCGGGCCGGATGCCGACGCCCGCCACCACCAGGTCGGCGGGCACCTCGGTGCCGTCTTCGAGCACCGCGTGGGTGACCTGGCCGCCGCTCCCGCCGAACTCGCGGATGCCCATGCCGAACCGGAAGTCGACGCCGTGCGCCACGTGCAGGTCGCGGAAGACGGCCCCCACCCGGTCGCCGACCCCCCGGGGCAGCGGCAGCGAGCGGACCGGGACCACGGTGACCGGGCAGCCGTGCTCGCGGGCGGCGCCTGCCACCTCGAGCCCGATCCAGCCGGCGCCGACGACGAGCACCTGACTGCCGTCGCGGAGCCGTTCGAGCAGCGTCTCGGCCTCGTCGATGGTGCGCAGGTAGCGGACGCCGCTCAGCTCGGCGCCCGGCACGGACAGCGTGCGCACCCGGGAGCCGGTGGCGAGCAGCAGCTTGTCGTACGTCAGCTTGGCGACCCCGTCGAGGGTCACGGTATGCGTATCGGCATCGAGGTTGGTGGCTCGGCAGCCGAGCATCAGCTCGACGTCGTGCTCGGCGTACCAGGCCTCGTCGTGCACGAACGCCTTGTCGAGCGGCTCCTTGCCGAGCATGTACCCCTTGGACAGTGGTGGCCTCTCGTATGGCCGCTCGGTCTCCTCGCCGACGAGCACGATCCGCCCGTCGAAGCCCTCGGCGCGCAGCGTCTCGGCCGCTTTCGCGCCCGCGAGGGACGCACCGATGATCACGAACGTGGGCATGTCAGCCTCCCGTCAACCGCTGATGCCAGGCTACGGCCGCCGGGTCGGTTAGGGAGGCCACCTGGTCGATAACGACGCGTAGCCGCGCGGCGTCGTCGGGAGCGGCCTTCCACAGCGGCGCGAAGACTGGATCGAGTCCGTCCGGCGCCCTGATCGTAAGTGCCCGGACCAGATCAGTGAGGATCTCGCGCTGTTCGGCGTATCGCCCCTCTGCGTTCGGCCGGCGCATCACGTATCGCAGCGCCATGCCCTTGAGCAGCGCGGACTGTGCCCGTACGGCGCGTGGCACGACCAGATCGGCCGCGTATCGCCGCAGTGGACCGTCACCGAAACGCTCCTGGGTCGCCTCGACCGCGCCCGCCACGAACCGGCCGATGAGGACGCTCGTGACGCCCTTGAGGGCCGCCAGCGCGCCGTGACTGCCGTCGTATCGCGACAGGGGCGCGAGCACGGGATCGGCGAGCAGGTCGGCCAGCGCCTCTTCGAGGTCGGCGGCGGACTCGGCGGAGTACGCCTCGGCCACGTCGGCGCACAGGCCGGCCCGCTCGTCGCGGTCGGCCTGCAGCCCGCGAAACGCGATGTAGCCGCCGTGGACGCCGTCTTCGACGTCGTGCACCGAGTAGGCCACGTCGTCGGCCCAGTCCATCACCTGGGCCTCCAGGCACCGGGCCGCACCCTCCGCGCCGGCGCGGACCCAGTCGAATACCGCGGCGTCGTCGGCGTAGACCCCGAACTTGCGCTGGCCGGGCCGGCGCCGCCACGGGTACTTGCAGGTGGCGTCCAGGGAGGCGCGTGTCAGGTTGAGGCCGGCACCCTCGATCTTGGCCTCCAGCCGAGTGAGTACCCGGAGGGTCTGTGCGTTGCCCTCGAATCCGCCACACTCCCGTGCGGCCTCGTCCAGGGCGTCTTCGCCGTTGTGCCCGAACGGCGGGTGGCCCAGGTCGTGCGCCAGCGCCGCGGCGTCGACCACGTCGGGGTCGCAGCCGAGCCGGGCCCCCATCTCGCGAGCGATCTGTGCCACTTCGAGCGAGTGGGTGAGGCGGGTGCGCAGGAAGTCGTTGGAGCCGGCCGTGTGGACTTGGGTCTTGGCGGCGAGCCGCCGGAACGCTGCCGAGTGCAGCACCCGGGCACGATCGCGCTCGTACGGGCTGCGCCCGTACCCGGTGTCCTTGGGCGGCTCGAAGACGAGGCGCTCGGTATCCCGACTCACCCCCGGAGCCTAGCTGCGCTAGCTGGCGCTCGCTCCGCTCGCGCGGGCCCTAGGCCCCAAAGGCGCCAGGGCCGTCAGCAGTACGCGGGAGCCACCTCGGCCAGCCGCTCGACGACCTGGCGGATGTCTT
Organism: Micromonospora sp. CPCC 205371; assembly: GCF_026130045.1. Classification (GTDB taxonomy): domain Bacteria; phylum Actinomycetota; class Actinomycetes; order Mycobacteriales; family Micromonosporaceae; genus Phytohabitans. The sequence goes on along the minus strand of NZ_JAIBNX010000035.1, from coordinate 23,555 downwards.
GGATCTGTGCCCGGCCGGCGACCAGCAGCCCGTCGTCGAGGTCGACGACCACGCTGTCGCGCACGCCGACCAGCGCGATGGGCCGCGGGGTGGCCTGGAGCACGAGGTTGTCGGACGCGTCGATGCCGATGATCAGCTCGGGGCGCGGGCTGACCACGACGGTGCCGTCCTGCTCGGCCCAGCCGTCGGCGAGCACCTCGTACAGCTCGTTCCAGTTGCCGACGTCGCTCCACCGGAAGTCGGCCGGCAGTACGTAGATGTTGGACGCCTTCTCGGTCATGGCGGTGTCGACCGGTGCCGCCTCCACAGTGGCGTACACCTGGGCGATGGCGGACATGTCGGCGGTGCCGCGCAACGGGGCGAGCGCGCGGTACAGGCTGGGCGCGTACTCAGCGAGGCTGGCGAGGAAAGTGTCGACGTGAAACGTGTAGTAGTTCGCGTTCCACAGGTACCGTCCAGAGTCGACGAACGCGCGAGCGGTGCCGGCGTCTGGCTTTTCGGTGAACCGGGCCACCTCCAGCAGCGTCCGGTCCCCCACCTCGATGGTGTCGGCGCCCACCTCGATGTACCCGAGTCCGGTGTTGGCGAACGTCGGTGGCACGCCGAGCACGGCGACCACCGGATGGTCGTACGCCGCCTCGGCGGCGGTGAGCAGCGCGGCGCGGAAGCGTTCCCCGTCGGCGACGTAGTGGTCGGCCGGGATGTTGACGACCACGGCGTCCGGGCAGCGCGCGGAGACGATCTCGGCGGCGACGCCCATGGCGGGCGCGGTGTCGCGGCCGCACGGCTCGGCGATGATGTTTTCCGGTGCCAGTTCGGGCAGTTGGGCGGCGACGTCGGCGGCGAACCGCTCGGTCGTGACGACCAGGACGCGGTCGAGCGGGATGATGTCGACGACCCGGTCGACGGCCTGCTGCAGCAGCGACCGCCCGCCGCCGAGCAGATCGATGAACTGCTTGGGGCGACCCTGCCGCGATAGCGGCCAGAGCCGGGTACCGAAACCACCCGCGAGTACCACGCCGTAGAGGTTCTGTGGATCGAAGCCCACTATGTCCGCCTTACCCTTAATTGCGCCGTTCGCGCAGGGTAGCACGAAATGGACATATATGAGCTAACCGCGCTGGCGCAGCACGCAGAACTCGTTGCCTTCCGGATCGGCGAGCACGACCCAGCTCACGTCGTCGCCCTGGCCCACGTCGACGTGCCGGGCGCCCATGTTGACCAGGCGCTCCACCTCGGCCTCCTGATCGGAGGGGCGCAGGTCGATGTGCAGGCGGTTCTTGACGGTCTTGTTCTCCGGCACCGGTACGAAGATCAGGCCGGGCAGCTCGTCGGGCGTGCGGCGGATCTCCACCTCGTCGGGCTTTTCGTAGGTGATCTGGAAGCCGAGCGCTTCTGCCCACCAGCGCGCCAGTCGCGGGGGGTCCTGAGAGTCAACGACCAGGTTCTCCCACTGGCTGCCCATGGGTCGCACCTCCGTTGTCACGGTACCGGCGAAGTCAAAGTGACGCTTAGGTTACGCGCCCCCCAATGTGATCAGTGCTGTGAACAGTCCGAGTCGCATACGCCGTCGTGCGCAAGCGCCGCGCAGCGACTCGGACCGTTCATCCTCACGTCGTAAGAACGACTTCAGGGACGCCCTGATCACGTTGGACTTGGTCAGCGGCTGTCGGAGCCGTCGGAGTGCACGGACGCGCGCCCGGCCTCCAGTCGAGCCACCGGCACCCGGAAGGGCGAGCACGACACGTAGTCGAGGCCCACGCCTTCGAAGAAGTGCACGGAGTCGGGGTCGCCGCCGTGCTCGCCGCACACGCCGATCTTGAGATCCGGACGCGCCGCCCGGCCCTCGTCGACGGCGATCCGCACGAGCCGCCCGATCCCGTCGCGGTCGATCGACTCGAACGGCGACACACCGAAGATGCCCAGCTCCAGGTAGCGGGGGAAGAAGGCGCCCTCGACGTCGTCGCGGGAGAACCCCCAACCCATCTGGGTCAGGTCGTTGGTGCCGAACGAGAAGAACTCGGCCGCCTCGGCGATCTGGTCGGCGGTGAGGGCCGCCCGCGGCACCTCGATCATCGTGCCGATCGGGATGCCCGACACGCCCACCTCGGCGACGATCCGCTCCGCCTCCGCGCGTACCGTCTCCAGCTCCTGCACTGCGCCCACGAGCGGCACCATGATCTCCGGCCGTGGCGTGCCGCCTTGGCGCGCGCACTCTGCGGCGGCCTCGGCGATCGCGCGGACCTGCATGCCGAACAGGCCGGGGACCACCAGGCCGAGCCGGACGCCGCGCAGCCCGAGCATCGGGTTCTGCTCGTGCATGCGGCGGACGGCGCCGAGCAGCGCCTCGTCCTTGCCCGCGTCTTCGCCGCGCTCGTGCGCGACCGCCACGCGCACGGCGAGGTCTTCAAGCGCCGGCAGGAACTCGTGCAGCGGCGGGTCGATCAGCCGCACGGTCACCGGCAGGCCGTCCATCGCCTGGAAGATCTCGACGAAGTCGGCGCGCTGCAACGGCATCAGCCCGTCGAGCGCGGCCTGCCGCTCCTCGTCGGTGCGTGCCAGGATCAGCCGCTCGACGAGCTCGCGCCGGTCGCCCAGGAACATGTGCTCGGTGCGGCACAGGCCGATCCCCTCGGCCCCGAACCGCCGCGCACGCGCCGCGTCTTCCCCGGTGTCGGCGTTCGCGCGAACGCGCAGCCGCCGCGCTCCATCGGCGTGCGTGACGAGCCTGTGTACCGCTGCCACGAGCGCGTCGTCGTCTGGTGAGACGCTGCCCTCGAAGTACCGCACCACGGCCGACGGCTGCACCGGCACGTCACCGAGATAGACGCAGCCACTGGTGCCGTCGATCGAGATGACGTCGCCCTCGCTGACGGTGCGACCGTCCACAGTGAACTTGCGGCCGGCGGTGTCCACTTCGAGGTCGTCGGCCCCGCACACGCAGGTCTTGCCCATGCCGCGGGCCACCACGGCAGCGTGGCTGGTCTTACCGCCGCGGCTCGTGAGGATGCCCTGAGCGGCGATCATGCCGGGCAGGTCGTCGGGGTTGGTCTCGCGCCGGACCAGGATCACCGATTCGCCGCCGGCGGCCACCTCGGCGGCGCGCACGGAGTCGAAGACCGCCTTGCCGTACGCCGCACCCGGCGACGCGGCGACGCCCTTGGCCAGCGCCTCGGGCTCGCCCGACAGGTCGAAGCGCGGGAACAGGAGCTGGGCGAGTTGCGCGCCGTTGACCCGCTGGAGCGCCTCGTCGAGGTCGATCAGCCCCTCGTCGACGAGCTGGCTGGCGATGATGAACGCCGCCGCGGCGGTGCGCTTGCCGACCCGGGTCTGGAGCATCCACAGCTTGCCGCGCTCGATCGTGAACTCGATGTCGCACAGATCGCGGTAGTGCCCCTCCAGCTTCGCCATGATCGACATAAGCTGGTCGTACGAGGTCTTGTCGAGCCGTTCCAGGTCTTCCAGGGGCACGGTGTTGCGGATGCCGGCCACGACGTCTTCGCCCTGCGCGTTGGCGAGGTAGTCGCCGTACACGCCATGCGCGCCCGTCGCCGGGTCGCGGGTGAACGCCACACCGGTGCCGGAGTCGGAGCCCAGGTTGCCGAAGACCATCGCCACCACGTTGACAGCGGTGCCGAGGTCGGCGGGGATGCGCTCCTGGCGGCGGTACAGGACGGCACGGTCGGCGTTCCACGACTCGAAGACCGCGCGGATCGCCAGGTCGAGCTGCTCGCGCGGCTCCTGCGGGAACTCGCGGCCGGTGTGCTTGGCGAAGATCGTCTTGAACACGTCGACGAGATGGCGCAGGTCGCCGGCGTCGAGGTCGAGATCGCTTCTCGCCTGTTTCGCCTTCTTCGCCTCGTCGAGAGCGTGCTCGAACTCCTCGCCGGGCACGTCGCACACCGTCTTGCCGAACATCTGGATGAGGCGACGGTAGGAGTCCCAGGCGAAGCGCTCGTTGCCGCTCTGCTGGGCCAGCCCATCTACGCTCCGGTCATTGAGACCGACATTGAGCACCGTCTCCATCATCCCGGGCATCGAGAACTTCGCGCCCGAGCGCACCGAGACCAGCAGAGGGTCGGCCGGGTCACCGAGCCGCTTGCCCATGCTGGACTCCAGCCGGGCCAGGTGGTCGGCGATCTGCTCCGGCAGACCTTCGGGCTCCTCGCCGGTCGCGAGGTAGGCCTTGCACGCCTCGGTGGTGATCGTGAACCCGGGCGGCACAGGCAGCCCGAGATTGGTCATCTCGGCAAGGTTGGCTCCCTTGCCGCCGAGCAGGTCCTTGAGATCTTTGTTTCCCTCAGTGAACTCGTACACGTATTTGTTCACAGAACCTCCCGCACCCAGCGATTCGGCGTTGAACGATGGGTCAGTACCCAATGGTGGGCGAACAGTAAGCGAGACAGAAAGCCCTTAGGGAGAGTTCGGTGACTATCGGCACACCGCTCGCCAATTTCCGGCTCACTCGCGTTCTTGGGAGCGTTTCCATGGGCAGATTCGCTCAAGTCGTGCTCATTTCCTTGATCGGCGTTCTCGGCTGGCCGTCGCCCGCGCGGGCCGACCTTGCTGACGAGACCGAGCTGGCTGAGCGGTACGCGCCGGTGGTGCGGCTGGTCGACCAGCAGGAGGAGTGCGGGTACGGCGAGCCGTATCTCCCGCTCGACGTCGACCGGCTCTTCGATCAGCAGACCGTGGCACTGCGAGGCCCCTGGTCGCCGACGGATCTGGTGAAGATCGGACCAAGCGCGGGTGATCTCGCCGAGGGGCGTTATGAATATCACCTCGACTTCCCCGGAGATCCGCTGAACCCCGGTTGCGGATACGAGCGTTGGGGTGATCGGATTACCGGCACGTCCCGCCCAACGGTGTACGCACACGTCGCCACCGATCCGGCCGTGCCCGAGAAACTCGCGCTCCAGTACTGGTTCTTCTACGTATTCAACGACTACAACAACAAGCACGAGGGCGACTGGGAAATGATCCAGTTGATCTTCGACGCTTCTTCGGTGGCCGCTGCGCTCGCTTCCTCGCCGGTGGCCGTCGGGTACAGCCAGCACGAGGGTGCCGAGCGTGCTGACTGGGACGCCGCCAAGCTGGAACTCGTCGACGGCACGCACCCGGTCGTGCACCCGGCGGCCGGCTCACACGCCAACCACTACGAGGAGGCGCTCTACCTCGGCAGCTCCGCCTCCGAAGGGGTTGGCTGCGACGACTCCACCAGTCCGACCGTCGAGATCCGGCCGGTCGTTCGGACCATCCCGCAGGACCTGGCACTCGCCCGCGCCTCGTTCCCGTGGATCGGGTTCGAGGGCAGGTGGGGCGAGCTGCAACAGGCCTTCTACAACGGGCCGACCGGACCGGCGATGAAGCGCTCATGGAGCGAGCCGATCACCTGGTCACAGGACAGCTGGCGCGACGAGGCATACGCCGTACCGGCCGGCGGGCTGCTCGGCACCGGCGCCACCGACTTCTTCTGCGAGTCCGTCCGCGCCGGCTCCGACGCGCTCCGCCAGGTCGTCAGCGAACCGTCCATCACGCTCATGCTGATCGCCGTGCTCCTGGCCCTGGCGCTGTACATCGCCAGCCGCACGACCTGGCACCCCGCCGACCCGCTGCCCATGGCCCGCCGGCGTGCCTGGGGACAGACGCTGGTCGCCGCCGCCCGCATGTACCGCCGGCGCTGGCTCCTCTTCGCCGGCATCGGGTTGATCTTTCTGCCCATCACGGTGCTCGGGACGGCGCTGGAGAACGTTCTGTCCGGCCTCGCCTGGGTCGGCGCCATCCTCACGCTCGCTAGCGTCGGACTCGTCATGGCGGTCACCGCCATCGCCCTCGCCGAAGTCGACGCCGGCCGCGACGTTGGACCCATCCAGGCGTACCGGATGGGGCTGACCCGGGCCCCGAAGCTGCTCGGCGCGCTGGCGCTCGCGCTCGTCATAGTGCTGCCGCTGACCGTCAGCCTGGTCCTCGTGCCGCTCGGCGTATGGCTCGCCGGCCGATGGGCGCTGTTCGCCCCGGTGGTCGCCCTCGAAGATCCGTCACCCGGGCCGTTGAAGGCATTGCGGCGCAGCGCGGAGCTGGTGCGCGGGCGATGGTTCAAGGTGGCGTCGCTGTCGGTAGCGGCGATCGCGCTGGCGCTCGCCCTGGGGCCTGTGATCGGCACGCTCCTGATCTTGTTCACCGACATGCCGTTCGGGCTGCTGAACGTGGTGTCCGGCGCCGTATACGCCCTGGCCATGCCCTTGGCCGCGCTGACAACGGCCTACGCCTACGCCGACGCCACCATCCCTCCCGCCACCTCTCCTCGTGATCAGGGCGTCCCTCAAGCCGGGTTAGCCGCCGGAGTCGGGTAGTTCGGCGCCTTCGGGGACGGACTCATCGTCGCGGGTTGCGAGCCAGCCGTCCGGTAGGGCGACCTTGCCAGGCGAGTTGGTGCGGCCGCGGGGCTGGCCCAGGGTGTGCGCGGGGAACGGCTCGGCGGGGTCCAGGCGGGACAGCAGATCGTCGAGGGCGGCCAGCGTGCTCACCATCGCGAGCGCCCGTCGCAGCTCGGCACCCACCGGGAAGCCCTTCAGGTACCAGGCCACGTGCTTGCGGAAGTCGGTGCAGCCGTCGCGCTCGGAGCCGTACGCCGCGATCAGCAACTCAGCGTGCCTGCGCATGGTCGCGGCCACCTCGCCGAGCGTGGGCAGGACCCGCTCGGGACGGCCGGCGAACGCGGCGGCTAGGTCGGCGAAGAGCCATGGGCGGCCGAGGCAGCCGCGCCCCACCACCACGCCATCGACGCCGGTGTGCGCGACCATCCGCAACGCGTCGTCAGCCTCCCAGATGTCGCCGTTGCCGAGTACTGGCACGTCGAGGCGCTGCTTGAGGTCGGCGATGGCGTCCCAGTCGGCGGTGCCTGAGTACCGCTGGGCGGCGGTGCGCCCATGCAGTGCCACCGCCGCCACTCCCGCGTCTTGGGCGATCAGCCCCGCCTCGGCGTACGTCAGATGCTCGTCGTCGATGCCCTTGCGCATCTTGATCGTCACCGGAACCCCGGCGGGCGCCGCTGCCTCGACCGCGCCCCGCACGATTCGCTCGAACAGCCGGCGGCGCCAGGGCAGGGCCGACCCGCCGCCCTTGCGGGTGACCTTGGGCACGGGGCAGCCGAAGTTGAGGTCGATGTGGTCGGCGAGCCCTTCGTCGACGATCATCTCGACGGCCTTACGGGTGATCGCCGGGTCGACGCCGTAAAGCTGGAGGCTGCGGGGGCGCTCCCCCTCGGCGAACGCGATCATGCGCAGCGTCTTCGGGTTTCGCTCGACGAGGGCGCGGGTGGTGACCATTTCGCAGACGTACAAGCCGGCGCCATGCTCGCGGCAGAGCTGCCGGAACGCCACGTTGGTGATGCCGGCCATCGGTGCCAGCACCACCGGCGGATCGACCGGGTGCTGCCCGAATGCCAGTGCGCCACTCACAGCCACAAGGATAGTGTCGTACCCGTGACCACCGATCCGGCGTGCGCGACCGCACACGGAGATCTGCCGCCTGAGCCGGGGAGGCGCACCCTGGTGGCGGTGTTCGAGTCGCCGGTCGCCGATTACCTGCTGAAGTTCGCTGCCGACGTGGGATACCGCACGGTGCTCGTGGATCCGGCGCAGGGCGGCACGGTCAAGGCCGCCGGCCTCGACTCCGACACCGACGTCGTCGTGACCGACCATGACCGGCCCGAGCTGGGCGAGGTACTGCGTGACGCCCTCGTCGAGACGACCCGGTGGATCGGCCTGATGGGCAGCCCGCGGCACGCACCGCCGCACATCGAGGCCCTGCGCGCGCTCGGCGTCACCGATGCCGAGATCGGCCGGGTGCACCGCCCGATCGGCCTGAACATCGGCTCGAAGGCGCCCGCCGAGATCGCGATCGCCACGCTCGCCGGGCTCATCGCCGACCGGAATGGCCGCCCCGGCGGCTTCGACTTCTGATGGGCGAGCCCATCATGCGTCCGTACACGGACGCCGACATGCCGCGCCTTCAGGACGCGATGGCCGGCTGGATCGCCGAGGTCGGGCGCTGCGGGTACGACCACATCGGTGAGCTGCCGCAGCGGATCTACGGTGAGAGTCGGCGCGACCAGCACACGGTCTGCGAGTTGGTGCAGGTGTGGGAAGACGGCGGTCAGATCGCCGGGCTGGCGATCAACGGGCGGTTCGGCTCGGCGTTCGACGTGTTCGTGGCGCCCGCCCTGCGTGGCACCGACGCCGAGCGCGAGATGCTGCGCGTGGCCGCGGCGACCACGGCCGCCCTCACGACCGGCCGCCATGTGTCCACCGATCTCTTCGAGTGCGACGCCACTCGCATCCGGCTGCTCACCGCGCTGGGCTTCACGCACTACCGCACCTGGGACCATGTCAACGAGATCGACCTCACCGCGCCGGTGCCGGAGCCGCTGGTGCCGGACGGATACAGGGTGCGCCCGGCCACGATGAGCGACGCCGATGGGCTCGCGGAGGCGCGCAACCAGTCGTTCGGCGAGGCCTGGACCGGCGAGCGATACCGCGACGACTTCATGGCGAAGCCCGGCTACGACCCGGACCAGGAGATCGTGGTGGAGGCGCCAGACGGGCGGATCGCCGCGTTCACGATCTGCTGGGTCGACGCGCGCAACCGCGCAGGGCACTTCGAGCCGGTCGGCACGCACCGCGACTTCCAGCGGCGCGGGCTGGCGCGGGCCGCGATGCTCTGGGCCATGCGGCGGATGGCGGAGCAGGGCATCACGATGGCGTCCGTCAACCACAATGCCGAAAACGTGCCGGCCCGCAAGCTGTACGAGTCGATCGGCTTCGTCCGGCGCTACGAGACCTACGGCTTCCGCCGGCAGACCGTCCCCACGTGATCAGGGCGTCCCTGAAGCCGCTCTAACGACTTGGGGGACGCCCTGATCGCGGGGCGTTAGCAGCCGGGGAGGCGGTCTACGAGGTACCGGTCGACGGCGTCGATGGCGACCCGCTCCTGCCGCATGGTGTCGCGGTCGCGGATCGTCACCGCGTCGTCCTGCAGCGTGTCGAAGTCGACGGTCACGCAGAACGGGGTGCCGATCTCGTCCTGCCGGCGGTACCGGCGGCCGATCGCCTGCGAGTCGTCGAACTCGACGATCCACCGCTTGCGCAGCGTGGCGGCCAGGTCGCGGGCCTTCGGCGACAGGTCGGTGTTGCGCGACAGCGGCAGCACTGCCACCTTGATCGGCGACAGCCGCGGGTCGAACCGCATCACCGTGCGCTTGTCGACACCGCCCTTGGTGTTGGGCGCCTCGTCCTCGTCGTACGCCTCGAGCAGGAAAGCCAGCACAGCGCGGGTGAGGCCGGCCGCCGGCTCGATCACGTACGGCACCCAGCGCTCCTGCTTCTCCTGGTCGAAGTACGACAGGTCGACGCCGGAGTGCTTGCTGTGCGTGGAGAGGTCGAAGTCGGTGCGGTTGGCGATGCCCTCAAGCTCGGAGAACTCGGTGCCGCCGAACCGGAAGCGGTACTCGATGTCGACCGTCCGCTTCGAGTAGTGCGACAGCTTCTCCTTCGGGTGCTCGTAGAACCGCAGGTTGTCGGGCGACAGGCCGAGGTCGATGTACCAGTTCCAGCGCTCCTGGAGCCAGTACTCGTGCCACTGCTCGTCGCTGCCCGGCTCGACGAAGTACTCCATCTCCATCTGCTCGAACTCGCGGGTCCGGAAGATGAAGTTGCCCGGGGTGATCTCGTTGCGGAACGACTTGCCGACCTGCGCGATGCCGAACGGCGGCTTCTTACGTGCCGAGGTCTCGACGTTGCGGTAGTTGACGAAGATGCCCTGCGCGGTCTCGGGCCGCAGGTAGTGCAGGCCCTCTTCGCTCTCGACCGGGCCGAGGAAGGTCTTCATGAGGCCGTTGAACATGCGCGGCTCGGTGAAGGTGCCCTTGTTGCCGCAGTTCGGGCAGTTGATCTCGGAAAGGCTGGTCGGCGGGCGGCCGTGCTTGGCCTCGTACGCCTCTTCGAGGTGGTCGGCGCGGAAGCGCTTGTGGCAGGACTGGCACTCGGTCAGCGGGTCGACGAACGCGTCGAGGTGACCCGAGGCCGCCCAAACGTCCTTGGCGAGGATCACCGCGGAGTCGAGGCCCACGATGTCGTCGCGCTGCTGGACCATCGAGCGCCACCACTGCCGGCGGACGTTCTCCTTCAGCTCCACGCCGAGCGGACCGTAGTCCCAGGCCGACCTGGTGCCCCCGTAGATCTCGCTGGAGGGGAAGACGAAGCCCCGGCGCTTGGCAAGGCTGACAACGGCGTCGATGCGATCGGCTGGCATGGTATTTCCTCCTACGCCGGCTGGCGGTCGGCGGGGATGGGCGGGTGGACGAGATGAACAACGGTTGTCACCACCGTACGGTTACCGGTGGCGCAAACCCCAGCAGATTACTCCTCGAAGCCGCACACCCTGAACTCGCCGCTGCCGCTGTCCTGATCCATGGCCACCCGCACGGTGTCGCGGTCACCGCTCGTATAGGTGACATCCGCGGGCAGAGTGAGGTCGATGAGATCCACGTCGCCGAAGCTGTACGAGGCGATCCGCGGCTCGCGGGACATCCGCGAGGAGAACTGCTCCGGCGTCTCGTCGTCGCGCATCTGGTCGCAGAGCAGGTCGTACGCCTCGTTGTACTTCTGGTCACGCAGGGCGTCGAAGTAGTCTCCAGCCACCGTCTGGACCTGCTCGTTTACCGCCTCGCTACCAGTGATCATGAGGCCGACCAGGGCGGTGCCGCCCGCACCGCAGCACAGCACCGTAGCGAGAGCGGCCACGCCGAGCGCCATCCAGAGCCGGAACGAGCGCCCCTCGGTCGGCGGCGCCGCGAACGGCGGCGTGACCCCCGGGCCGGGCGGCGGCTGCGTCATGACGGCAAGCGTAATGTGCGCGGGCTCACGGGAAGTCCGGGGCGCGGTCGCTCGCCGTCGCCACCACCTGGCCGCCGGGCTCGGCCGCCGCCAGCACCTCGTACGCCGACGGCTCGTGCAGCGACTCCGCGAGCAGCGGCGTGGCGTACACCTTGACGTCGAAGTTGCCGAGGGCCCGCCGGTATGTGCCCACCGATTCCCACTCGGTCACCAGGCACCAGTGGCGCGGCTCGTCGAGCGATCGGGTGAGCTGGCCGCGCACGTACCCGGTGCGGGCGGCCAACGCGGCGAGGGCGGCGTGTGCCCGTTCGGTGAACGCGGCTGCCGCGTCCTCGTCGACCAGGAACCGGTTCAAGACCAACACGAGCCACTCCCTACAGTGATCCGATGAAGCTTACGCGGCTGAATCCGACCGCCGTGTTCCTCGCCACGCTTGCGCTGGCGCTGGTGGCGCTGTTCACGCCCGGCGTGATCGGCGGCCTGTTGATGCTGGTGCTGGCCGGCGCGCTCATCTACCTGATGACCAAGTCCTGGCCGGTGCAGACACCCGGCAACCGCGCCGTCCGGCTCGTGGTCCTCACCCTGCTGATCACCGTAGGCCTGGCCAAGATGATGTGAACGGCATTCATGCGCTTTTGACAATCATTATCATCGAGGCGGAGAGTTGGGGGCATGCGTAACCGCACCACCCCTCGTGCCCTTCTCGCCGCGAGCGCCGCGGCGCTCGCGCTTACCGGCCTCACGGCCTGTGGCGACGACGAGCCCAGCTCCGCCAGCGCCGGCAAGCTGGACGTCGTAGCCGCGTTCTACCCGCTGCAGTTCGTCACCGAGCGGGTCGGCGGCGACGCGGTCTCCGTGACCAACCTGGTCAAGCCCGGCGCCGAACCGCACGACCTGGAGCTGAACCCCGACCAGGTGGCGCAGCTCACCGACGCCAAGTTCGTCGTCTACCTCAAGGGCTTCCAGCCCGCTGTCGACGAGGCGGTCACCCAGCAGGCCAGCGGCAAGGCGCTCGACGTGACCACGGCGGTACCCCTCCTCGACGCCACGGCGGACGCCCACGAGGGCGAGGAAGAGGGGGAGCACGCGGAGGAAGAGACCGGCGGCAAGGACCCGCACGTCTGGCTCGACCCCACCCGCCTCGCCACCATCGGCGACGCGGTCGCGAAGCGGCTCGGCGAGACCGATCCGGACCGCGCCGCCGACTACACGGCCCGCGCGGCCACGCTGCGGTCCGACCTCGAAAAGCTCGACAAGGAGTACGCCGACGGTCTCCGCACGTGCAAGCTGCGTGAGATCGTCACGAGCCACAGCGCCTTCGGGTACCTGGCCGACCGGTACGACCTGGAGCAGATCGGCATCACGGGGCTCACGCCCGAAGACGAGCCCTCGCCGCAGCGGCTGGCCGAGGTCGCCGACGAGGCCCGGGAGCACAAGGCGACGACGATCTTCTTTGAGACGCTCGTCAGCCCGAAGGTCGCCGAGACCATCGCCAAGGAGGTCGGCGCACAGACAGCGGTGCTGGATCCGCTGGAAGGGCTGCAACCCGGCAGCACCGACGACTACTTTTCGGTCATGCGAAAAAATCTGGGCACCCTCCGGACGGCATTGGGGTGTTCGTGACCGCAGAGCCGGTCGTCAACATCGCGCACGGGGTGGTCGCATACGTCGACCGCCCCGTGCTCCGTGACGTGTCCCTGGCCGTACCGGCCGGAGAGGTCGTCGCGATCCTCGGCGCCAACGGCTCCGGCAAGTCCACTCTGGTGCGCGCCATCCTCGGGCTCGTGCCCCTGCGGGGCGGCAGCGTGCGGCTCTTCGGCGCCCCGCTCAAGCGGTTCCGTGAGTGGCGGCGGATCGGGTACGTGCCGCAGCGGATGGGCGCCGGCAGCGGGGTACCGGCCACCGTGGCCGAGGTCGTCGCGTCCGGGCGGCTGGCCCGCCGGGGCATCCTGCGCCCGCCGGGCTCTGTCGACCGGGCCGCCGTGAGCGCCGCGCTGACCGCCGTCGGCCTCGCCGACCGCGCCGCCGAGCCGGTCGCCACCCTCTCCGGTGGCCAGCAGCAGCGCACCCTGATCGCCCGGGCGCTCGCCGGCACACCCGAGCTGCTCGTGCTCGACGAGCCGACGGCCGGGGTCGACGCCAGCAGCCAGACCGCGTTCGCCGAGGCGCTGCGGGGCTTCGTCGGCACCGGCGGCACCGTGCTGCTGGTGGCGCACGAGCTCGGCCCGCTCCAGCCACTGATCAACCGGGCTGTCGTGGTACACGATGGCAAGATCGCGCACGACGGCGCCGCACCGGCGCCGGTTGGCCACCACGCCGCGCCGGACCACGACCATGTGCACCCGCACGCGCCCGAGGACCCACCAGGTGTCTGCCTGACATGAACCTGTTCCAGTACGACTTCATGATCCGCGCGCTGATCGGCGCGCTGGTCATCGGCCTCGCCGCCCCCTCTCTGGGGATCTACCTGGTGCAGCGCAAGATGTCGCTGATCGGCGACGGCATCGGCCACGTGGCGCTCACCGGCGTCGGCGTAGGGCTGCTGCTGGAGCGCTCCCCCGTGGTCACCGCCGTGGTCGTGGCGGCGGCCGGCGCGGTGGCGATCGAGCTGCTGCGCGAGCGCGGCCGCACGTCCGGCGACCTGGCCCTCGCGCTGCTCTTCTACGGCGGCATCGCGGGCGGCGTCATGCTCGTCGGCCTGTCCAGCAACCGCAGCAACGCCAACTTGATGGCGTACCTCTTCGGCTCCCTGACCACGACGTCGAGCACCGATCTCGTGGTGATCTGCGTGCTGGGCGCCGTGGTCCTGGCCGCGATGCTGCTGTTGCGCCCGGCGCTCTTCGCGATCTGCCACGACGAGGAGTACGCCCGGGTGTCCGGGCTGCCGGTGCGCGCCCTCAACATCCTGATCGCGGTCGCCGCCGCGGTGACCGTGACGATCGCCATGCGCACCGTCGGCCTGCTGCTGGTCAGCGCGCTCATGGTGGTGCCGGTGGCGGCGGCGCAGCAGGTGACCCGCGGCTTCCGCAGCACGATGGCCGCCGCGATGGCGCTGGGCGTGCTGGCCGCCGGGCTCGGCGTGTGGCTGGCCGGCGAGATCGACACGGCGGTGGGCGCCACGATCGTGGTACTGGCCATCGCCGGGTTCCTCGCGGTGGCGGTCGGCGCGGCGGCGTGGCGAGCGCTCCGGCAGCGGCCGTTCACCCGTACCGCTGAGGTTGAACCGCCGGACGTGATCCTGGAGCGCTGACCTCACCAGACATTGGTTACCGTTGCGAGGTGACCACCACGACCGGTTACGAGGCGTACGAGGGTGCGGGTGAGCTGCTGCGTGCCCTGTCGGCGCCGATCCGCGTGGCGATCGTTACAGAGCTCGCCGATGGGGAACGCTGCGTGCACGAGCTCGTCGACAAACTCGGCGCGCCGCAGCCGCTCGTCTCCCAGCATCTGCGGGTGCTGCGCGGAGCCGGGGTCGTCCGTGGCGCGCGGCGCGGTCGTGAGATCGCGTACACGCTGGTCGACGAGCACATCGCCCATATCGTCGCCGACGCGGTCAGCCACGCCCGGGAGGCAAGATGATGACCGAGGACGGGGCCGGAACGGTCCGCAACACCCGCCAGCGCACGGCGGTCAGCGCCCTGCTGCGCGAGGTGGAGGGGTTCCACAGCGCCCAGGATTTGCACGCGATGCTGCGTGACCGGGGCGAACGGGTCGGCCTGACCACGGTCTACCGCACGCTCCAGGGGCTCGCGGACGCCGGTGAGGTCGACGTGATGCGCCCGCCCGGCGGTGAGCACCTGTACCGGCGGTGCAGCGAAGGCCATCACCACCACCTCGTCTGCCGCTCCTGCGGCCGCACGGTCGAGGTGGAGGGGCCTACCGTGGAGGCATGGGCCGAGCGGGTGGCGGCCCAGCATGGGTACGTGGGCGTCTCGCACACGCTGGAGATCTTCGGCACCTGCCCGTCCTGCGCGCGCTGAGTCGGTGATCTTGGCGGTCGTGCCCGACGCTTGAGAGCGTGAAGATTTACGCCGACCGCGTCCCGACCGCCCTCCGCCAACTCGTCACCGACCTCCTCGTCGTAGCCTGGGTGTACGCGTCGATCCGGGTCGCGATGTGGGTGTACGACCTGATCGAAAAGCTCGCCGTGCCCGGGCAGAAGCTGGAAGGCGCAGGCACCGGCATCGCCGACAATCTGTCCGACGTCAGCGGCAAGGTCGGCCGGATACCGGCGGTGGGCGACGACCTCACCAAGCCGTTCGAGAGCGCCGCCAACGCCGCCCGATCACTGTCCGACGCGGGTCAGAGCCAGCAGGACGTGGTGGCCGACCTGGCGTGGGCGCTGTCGCTGGGGCTGCTGGTGTTTCCGCTCGGGCTCGTGCTGTTCGTATGGCTGCCGCTGCGCGTTCGCTGGATGCGGCGAGCCGGCGCGGCGGCGACACTGCGCAAGGCACCCGCCGGGCGCGACCTGCTCGCGCTGCGCGCACTGGCCAACCAGCCGCTACGCAAGCTGGCGCGCATCGACCCGGACGTGGCCGAGGCGTGGCGCCGGGGCGACGACGACGTGGTCGACGCCCTAGCCTCCTTGGAACTCCGCACCCTAGGCCTCCGCTAACGGGGGATGCGGCGGCGGGCGTCTTCCGCTGTGGACGGGCCGGGCTCCCAGTGGGCCACCCACGGGAGGTCCGACTGCGGGGTCACGACGCCCTCCTCCAGCCAGGCGTACCGTTCTTCGAGGATGCGCTTCGCCGCCGCCGAGTCGAGGCTGTCGGTGTTGTCCCACAGCCCGTCGAAGAGCGCCTCGGCGCGCAGCCGCGCCTGGCGGCAGAACAGGTCGGCCAGCTCGACGCCCTCGGGCCGGTCGCCACGCTGGGCGCGAGCCCGCACGCACACCGCGGACATCGCGAACAGCTCGGCTCCGATGTCGACGATCCGCCCGAGGAAACCCTGCTTGCGCTCCAGCTTCCCCTGCCAGCGCGACATCGCGTAGAACGTCGACCGGGCGAGCTTGCGAGACGCGCGTTCGACGTACCGCAGATGCGTGGCGAGCGGCCCGAACTCCCCGTACCCGGTGGGCACCTGCCCCTTGCCGACCGTGAGTGTCGGCAGCCACCGCGCGTAGAACGCGCCCGCCTTTGCCCCTGCGCGCGCCTTGCGGCCCAGGTTGGCGTCGGGGTCGATGATGTCGCCGGCCACGGACAGGTGCGCGTCGACCGCCTCGCGGGCGATGAGCAGGTGCATGATCTCGGTGGAGCCTTCGAAGATCCGGTTGATGCGCAGGTCGCGCAGGATCTGCTCGACCTCGGCGGGGCGCTCGCCACGGGCGGCCAGCGACTCGGCGGTCTCGTAGCCGCGCCCGCCCCGGATCTGGATCAGCTCGTCGGCGACCTGCCAGGCCATCTCGCTGGCGTACAGCTTGACCAGCGCCGCCTCGATCCGGATGTCGTTGCGGTCGTCGTCTGCGATCATGCAACAGAGGTCGAGCATGGATTCCATCGCGTATGTGGTCGCGGCGATGAACGCGAGCTTCTTGGCGACCGCCTCGTGCTGCCCGACCGACCGCCCCCACTGCACCCGGTCGGCGGCCCAGTGGCGGGCCACGTTGAGCGACCACTTGCCTGCGCCGACGCACATGGCGGGCAACGAGAGCCGGCCCGTGTTGAGGGTCGTCAGTGCGATCTTGAGACCCTTGCCGAGGCCGCCGATGACGTTGGCTTCGGGCACGAAGACGTCGTGGAACCGGGTCACGCTGTTTTCCAGGCCGCGCAGGCCGAGGAACGCGTTGCGCCGCTCGACCGTGATGCCCGGCGAGTCGCCCTCGACCACGAACGCGGTGATGCCCTTGTCGGGCACGCGGGCCATGACGACGAGCAGGGTGGCGACGGTGCCGTTGGTGGCCCACAGCTTGACGCCGTTGAGCTTGTACCCGCCCTCGACCGGCTCGGCGAGGGTGGCGAGGCGCGCCGGGTCGGAGCCGACGTCTGGCTCGGTCAGCAGGAAGGCGGACACCTCGCCCGCGGCCAGCCGGGGCAGGAACGCCTTCTTCTGCTCGGGAGTGCCGAAGAGCTTGAGCGGCTGCGGCACGCCGATGGACTGGTGCGCCGAGAGCAGCGCGCCGATCGACGGGTTCACCGAGCCGGCGAGCGTCAACGCCTTGCAGTAGTACAGGTTGGAGAGCCCAAGGCCCCCGTACTCCTTGTCGATCTTCATGCCGAAGGCGCCGAGCGACGCAAGGCCCTGGAAGACCTCGTCGGGGATGCGCGCCTCCCGCTCGATGCGCTGGCCGTCCACTTCGGAGCGCACGTACGCGTCGAGCTTGCCGAGGAACTCGGGTTCGGGCTCCGGCTCGGGCCACGGATCGATCAGGTCGAGGCGAAATCGGCCGAGGAAGAGCTCCTTGCCGAAGCTCGGCTTGCGCCAGTCCGACTCGCGAGCCGCCTCGGCGACCTGACGGGCCTGCTTTTCCGAAACGTTCGTCCCGGTCACGGCGGTACCCCCTTGCCCGAATGCTGTGACGTGTCCCACGCTACCGGCGAGTAGTACCCCGTGGTAGGGGTTCATCGGTCCAGTTCCGGCGTAAAAAGGGGAGGAACGCCCAGAACGTGAAGAACCACAGCGCGGTCGCCCCGCTGAGTACAAACGCGACGGGACGCGACAGCAGGAAGTCAGTGATCAATAAGACCGAGGCCACCATCGACACCAGCGTGAAAGCCAGCCCGCCCGTCGCCATGGTGTGTGCGAAGCGCACCAGCTCCGGCTTACGCCCGAGTCGAAAGAGCGCCCGGTGAAAGGCCACCGGGGAGATGATCAGCGCTGCCGAGCCAGCGGCGGAGAGCAGCGCCACGACGTACACGTCCCGCTGGAAATTGGTGGCCTTCGGGAACTCCGCGCTGAACGGCAGGATCAGCAGGAAGGCGAAGAGAATCTGCACCCCGGTCTGCGCGACGCGCAACTCCTGTAGCAGATCGGCGAAGTTACGGTCCCAGCGCTGTTTTTCGGTCTCCTCCTCCACGGTCCAAAGATCTGCCCGGAAAAGGCGATGATCAAACTAGCCACCGCGGCGGATGCGGCCCGCGTAACGCGCCTCCAGCTCGCTGTTGTGGTCG
Organism: Micromonospora sp. CPCC 205371; assembly: GCF_026130045.1. Taxonomy (GTDB): domain Bacteria; phylum Actinomycetota; class Actinomycetes; order Mycobacteriales; family Micromonosporaceae; genus Phytohabitans. The sequence goes on along the minus strand of NZ_JAIBNX010000035.1, from coordinate 5,554 downwards.
TCGCCGCCGGGGATGTTCGCCGACAGGTACACCGGTGGCCGCTCCCCCGCCTCGACCATCCGGCGCACCACCTCGACCACGATCTGCTGGGCGAGCAGCGCCGCGGTGATCGACGAGACCGCGCCCACCGCGCCGCCACCGGGCAGCGGCAGGGTCGCGTCGCCGTACGGTGCGCCGTTGTCGAGCACCACGTCGGCCACATCGGCGAGCTTGCGGCCGGACGGATGGCGCGACTCCACGCGCTCCGAGTGCTCTCGCGAGGTGATCGCGATCAGGCCGTGCCCGCGCTCCTTGACGAGGATGGCGAACTCCACCATCGCCCCGTTGACGCCGGAGTTCGAGGCGAGCACGAAGACGTCGGCCGGCTCGATGGGCGCCAGCGCGTACAGCTTGTGTGCCACCGTGAGGTCGCGCTCCAGAAATGGCCCGAGGATGCTCGCTGGCTCGCCGCCCCGGAGCACCAGGTCGCGCAGGGCGATCCGGTTGGTGGGCACGAGGCCGCCGGCCCTCCCGGCGATTTCCATCGCCAGCGCCTCGGAGTGCCCGGTGCCGAACGCCTGCACCACGCCGCCCGCGCGCAGCGCCGAAACGATCAACTCAGCGGCGCGGCCAACCTCGTCTCGCTGGCCGCTGGCAACCCGGTCGATGGTCTCGGTGACGACCTTCAGGTAGCCGTCGGCGCTCAAACTCATATGTGCCCTACTCGTACTGCTGCTTCGGTGGATCGATCTGCCGCCACGACTCGACCTCGATGAACGGGATGGACTCGTCGTTGACGGGGTCGGTGGCGGTGCGGTCGGTGTACTTGCCAACGACCTCGACCCACGTGTCGGCGGCCAGCCCGTTGGGCGCGTCACCCGACATGCCCACCTTGATCGGCCGCCCGTCGGCGGCGCAGCAGGACAGGATGATCCGGGCCAGGATCGGCTGGCCGTCGGCGCCCTGCGCGATGAACCCGGTCAACTGCACCCGACGGTCACCGATCGAGGTGCCCTTGTCGAAGACGGCCCGCGACGCGTAGTCGAGCACCGTGATCCGCGCCGGATCGCCCTCGGGAAGCGGCGGGTAGTCGGACATCTGCTGCTGGCCCGAGAGCGCGGTGCCCGCCTGGCCGGCGGCGTACGAGCCCAGGGCCGGCGGGGCCACGAGCAGCAGGCCGAGCACGGGCAGGATGAGGAACCAGCCGACTCGTGGCTCCCGGTGCGGCTTGCCGTCGCCATGGTCGTGATCATGGCTGTCTGACGGCTTCCGCAGGTCGTAGAAGAGTGTCATCACCGCCGCCGCGATCAGCAGCACACCCGCTGCGATCAGGAACGGCCGCAGCCCCTCCTTGACGTACCGGAGATACATGTCGGTGACGCTGGCCTTCACCACAGCGCCGCCGAACAGCAGCATCACGACCGCCTGCGCCTGCCGGTTCACAGCAGCACCGCCCCTACCGCCACGGCGATCAGGACGCACACCGCGAACGTCGTCGGCGCGAACCGGAACGCGAACCGCCGCCCGAACACACCGGCCTGCATCGAGATCAGCTTCAGATCGACCATCGGCCCCACGACCAGGAACACCAGCCGCGAGGTCAGCGAAAACTGCGAGAGCGACGCCGCCACGAACGCGTCGGCCTCCGAGCAGATCGACAGCAGCACAGCCAGTACGGCCAGCGCGAGGATCGAGAGGACCGGGTTGTCAGCGAGCGTCTGGAGCCACCGCTCGGGCACCACGACGTTGATGGTCGCGGCCGCCATCGCGCCCACCACCAGGAATCCGCCCGCGTGCACGATGTCGTGCCGGACCGCCGCCCAGAACGCCTGCCCACGCGGCACCCCGTCGAGGTCGGGCCGGTGCGGCAGGCGAATCCACTCCGCACGGCCGAGCCTCAACCACAGCCAACCCATGATCATGGCAACGATGAGGCTGGCGACGCCCCGGCCCACGACCATCTCCGGGTTGTTGGGAAACGCGACCGCCGTGGCGGTGAGCACGATCGGGTTGATCGCGGGCGCGGCCAGCAGGAACGCCAGCGCGGCCGCCGGGGTGACCCCGCGCCGGATCAGCGAGCCGGCGATCGGCACCGCGCCGCACTCGCAGCCGGGCAGGATCACACCCGCGCCGCTCGCGACGGGAACTGCGAGAGCCGGGTGCTTGGGGAGCGCCTTGGACCAGAACGACCGAGGGACGTACACCGCGATCACGGCCGACAGCGCGACGCCGAAGACGAGGAACGGCACGGCCTGCACCATCACGGAGACGAACACCGTGGTCCAGGTCTGTAGTCGTGGATTGGAGATGGCGTCGGCCAGCGGATTCCGGAAGAGCACCAGCAGGACGAGCACAACCGCGAGCACCTCGACCGAGCCGATCCGGTCGCCAAACAGCCGTCGCGGCGCCTCTTTCGTGCCGCGCGCCTCCTGGTCGGTCCCCGGGTCGACAGCGGTCACGGCAGAGATCCCCTTCACAGGCGGCGGGCCGCCCCAGAGTAACGCACGTGGCCTGCGGTGTAACGTTGGTGAGAACAACCGACAGGGGAGCGCGCAGCGCTGAGAGTGCGGCCGCGATGACGCGGCACGCAGACCCTCGAACCTGATCTGGGTAATGCCAGCGCAGGGAGTCCGGAGGACGTTACATGTCACCTACCCGATGGCGCACCGTCGACATCGTCGTCGCTGCCGTGCTCGGCGTCGCGTTCGGCGTGATCTTCTGGGCCTGGAATTTGCTCTGGGAAGGCCCGGCCAACGCGATTCCACTGCCGGGCCGCGCGCTCATCTACGGCGTATGGCTGCTGCCCGCGGTGCTCGGTCCGCTGGTCATCCGCAAGCCGGGCGCCGGCATCTTCACGGAACTGGTCGCCGCGCTCGTGTCCACGCTCCTCGGCTCGCCGTGGGGCCTGGTCACCGTGCTGTACGGCCTCTTCCAGGGAGCAGCGGGCGAGTTCGCCTTCGCCGCCACCGGGTACCGGCAGTGGCGCCTGCCGACCGCCATCGTGGGCGGCGCGCTCGCCGGTGGCGCGGCCACGCTCCTCGACATCATCAACTACTACCCCGACACGTCGACCGGCTGGAAGTGGGCGTTCGGCGCGCTCGTCGTGCTCAGCTCCGCGGTCATCGCCGGTGGCGGCGCCTGGACGCTGACCCGCGCGCTCGCGCAGACCGGCGTGCTGGACCGGTTCCCGGCGGGCCGCGACCGCGTCACGGTCTAGGCCCTAGTGAGCGCGCGCCGCCCGCAGACCGCACAAAGCGGCGGGAGCGAAGCGACCAGAGCGACTGCGGTCTACAGGGCGGCCGTCCAGCGCGCGAACGACCCGAGCGAAGCGAGGGCATCAGACACAGTGATCAAGCTCAGCGGGTTCGGGTGGCGGCACGCCGGCCGGAAACGGTGGGCGCTCCGCGACCTCGACCTGCGGGTCGAGCGCGGCGAACGGGTACTCCTGCTCGGGCCATCGGGCGCCGGCAAGAGCACGCTACTCGCCGCGCTCGCCGGCCTGCTCGCCGCCGACTCCGGTGAACAGGAAGGCACCGTCGACATCGACGGGCGCGCCGGCATCCTCTTCCAGGACCCCGAGACGCAGCTGGTCATGGCGCGCGCGGGCGACGACGTGGCGTTCGGACTGGAAAACCTCGGCGTACCCCCGGACCAGATATGGCCACGCGTCGACGAAGCGCTGCGGCGGGTCGGCTTCCCGTACGGCCGGTACCGCCCCACCGCGGCCCTGTCCGGCGGCGAACAGCAGCGCCTCGCGCTGGCCGGTGCCCTCGCGCTCCGCCCAGACGTGCTGCTTCTCGACGAACCCACCGCCAACCTCGACCCCGAAGGCGCAGACCTCGTACGCGGCGCGCTCGCCCAGTCTCTCGACCCCGACAGCACCCTGATCCTCGTAGAGCACCGGGTCGCCGAGGCGCTGCCGCTCGTCGACCGGGTGGTGGTGCTGGAACCGGGCGGCGGCGTGCGCGCCGACGGTCCACCCGAGAAGGTGTTCGCCGAACACGGCGACCGGCTTGCCGAGGAGGGCGTATGGGTGCCGGGACATCCGGTGCCGCCGCGGCGCGCGGTCCGCGCGCCCGGAAAGGCGTTGCTGTGCGCGGAAAAGGTCGCCCTCCGAGACCGCTTGGCCGCCGTCGATCTGACGGTACTGGAGAACGAGGCGCTCGCGATCCTCGGACCCAACGGCGCCGGCAAGTCCACATTGGCCCTCCTACTGGGCGGCCTGCTCAAACCCAGCGATGGCCGGGTACGCGCGACCGAGGAGTTGGCTGGCGCCGAGGCGGCCACTGCCCCGCACCGCTGGCGGGCACGCGCGCTGGCACGGCGGATCGGCTCGGTCTTTCAAGACCCGGAGCACCAGTTCGTCACCGCGCGGGTCCACGACGAACTCGCCATCGGAGCCGACGCTTCCACTGTGGACGTACTATTGGGACGGTTGCGTTTGGACCGGCTGGCCGGCGCCAATCCGTACACCTTGTCAGGCGGGGAAGCGCGGCGGCTGAGCGTGGCGACGGCGCTGGCCGCGGCACCACGTCTCCTGGTTCTGGACGAGCCGACATTCGGCCAGGACCGGCGCACGTGGATCGAGCTGGTCGACCTGCTAGCCGACCTGCGCGACGCCGGCCACGGCATAGTCGCCGTCACCCACGACCGCGATTTCGTCCAAGCCCTAGCCGACCGCACGGTGACGTTGTGACCGCGCCTCTCGCGCGCCGGAACCCGGTGGCCAAGCTGGCAGCGGCATTGGTCTTTACGCTTGCGCTCGTCGTGACGCTCGACCCGCTGACGCCGGCCATCGCGATCGCGGTCGAGCTGGCACTGGTACCGCTGTTCGGGCTGAGCTACCGCACGCTAGCCCGGCGCGCGTGGCCGCTGCTGCTGAGCGCGCTCGGCGTAGTGGTGACGATCGTGCTGTTCGCGGCGGAGCGCGGCGGCGACCGCCTCTTCGAGATCGGCCCCGTCCTGGTCACGACCGGCGTGCTCACCGCCGCACTCGGCCTGGCCCTGCGCGTCGTGGCGATCGCCCTGCCCGGCGTACTGGTGTTCGCGTCCACCGACCCGACCGACCTAGCTGACGCGCTGGTGCAGAACGCCCGCGCACCGCACCGGTTCGCGATCGGGGCGCTGGCGGCGTTCCGGCTCGCGCCCTTGATGCGGCAAGAATGGCAGCAGCTCACGCTGGCCCGCCGCGCCCGCGGAATCGACGCCGGCCGCAACCCAGTGGCCGCGCTGCGCCTCTTCGCGTCGACGTCGTTCGCGTTGCTGGTCGGTGCCATCCGGCGCGGCACCCGGCTGGCGATCGCCATGGACGCGCGTGGCTTCGACTCAGGCAGCCCCCGCACGCACGCCCGCGTCCAGCACTTCCGCTTCGCAGACGCCGCCCTGATCGCGGGCGCCGTCGCAGTAGCAGGCACCACCCTGGCCATCTCCGCGGCAGCCGGCACCTTCCGCCCCCTCCTCTAACCCTCCCCCGCCCCGCTCCCGCGCCCCTCCGCGGCCCCTGCCCAGCGCCGGGCGCCCGCGCGCCCCTAGCTGCACGCGTCCCGCGCCCCGCGCCGCCCGCGCCGCCCGCGCC
>NZ_JAIBNX010000349.1 GCF_026130045.1 Micromonospora sp. CPCC 205371 | reverse complement strand
CTACCGTCACCAGGGGAGGCATTACTGCGCCGTATTGACCCACTCGTCGGCCTAACCTCCGACTTCACCCATTCGTCAGGGGTGGCAGCGCCATAGCAGTCCATGGTCGGGTCAACTCTCATGCCGCGCTGCGCGCTCCTGGCCTGTGGGTTGGCTGGTTCTAGCTGGCCTTGAGGTGCTGCAGAATCTCAGGTCATGAGCATGGTCATGGAGTATGTGAGGTTGCGACCACGTGAACTCGCTGAGCTTCGCCGACTGCTGGTCGAGGAGCCAGACCGCGCCCAGGAGTACGCCGGTGATCTGCGTGTGGGTGACGAGGACGAGGCCGTGTCCCCACGAGGTATGGATACCGACAAGGCGTGGGCCGCTCTGCAGTGGCTGCTGGCCAAGCTGGACCCGCCGGTCGACGTCATCGGCGGCGGCGAGCCCATGACCGCCGACGAGTGGGGCTACGACTCGCCCCGACTGCTTGCCGTCACCGACGTGGCCGATGCGGCGTGGTTCCTTGCGGCTACCCCGTTCGCCTCTCTCGCGGAGCATTGTGCTGCGGCGGAGCTGATCGCAGCCGATGTCTATCCAGGGATCTGGAGTCAAGACTGGGCGTTGTCATATCTGGAAGAGAGTTACGCGCGAGTCGTAGCCCTGTTCCGCGCCGCAGCGGCCGACCACGAGCCGATCGCGGTGTGGATGGGGTGACCGGCCCTAGGCGAAGTTGCAGGCGTGAAGGTCCCGCCATCGCAACGTGTCCGCACGTCGGTGAGCGCGCCGTGTAGCCGAGTCCGTCGACCTCCAAGCGGCCACGATGGAGATCCGCGGTCCTAAGGCAATGAAACAAGTAGCCGATGACAGGATGCTGTGGGGCTGTGATGTTCGTCCGGGCACCGGGCTACCGTGCGAACGGTTCGATGGCGTAGTGGACGCCGGTGAGGAGTTCGGAACGCTCCCACAGTTGGGCGGCGAGCGTTGTGTCTCGCGATGTACGGCTTGAGCGGACGGGCGTCGGGTAGCCGTGGCGCTGCATGAACCCGTCCGGCCCGACGCAGGCGCCGCCTGCGACGCGAGGGGCGGTCGCCGCGTACAGCATCGGAAGCGCGCCCATCTCGGGGCTCTGCGCGGACCCGCCGGCAAGGAGCTTGCCCTGTAGCGACTTGTCTCGCCGCTGCCCCTCGGTCGCGGCGAGGCCGGGGTGAGCCGCCACCGAGATGGTTCGCCGACCCGCCGCGGAGAGGCGTCGTTGGAGTTCGTACGCGAACAGCAGGTTGGCCAGCTTGGACTGCGCGTAGGCGAGCCACCGCTGGTAGCGGCGGCGCTCCCAGTTCAGGTCCTCGCGGATCCTGCCGAGCATGTGCAGGCCGCTGGACACGGTGACGACGCGGTCGCTCACGCGGTTGATCAGCAGGCCGGTCAGCGCGAACGGCCCGAGGTGGTTGGTACCGATGTGCCGCTCGAAACCCTCCGCCGTGGTGCCCTTCGGCACCGCCATGACTCCCGCATTGTTGATCAGCACGTCGACATCGCCGTTGAGGCCGCCGGCGAAGGCCCGCACCGACGACAAGTCGGCCAGGTCGAGCCTGCGCACCTCGGTGTCGCCCTCGATCGCGTCGGCCACCGCCTGCGCCCTGTCCAGGTCGCGGCATGCCATGATCACCCTTGCGCCGGCTTTGGCTAGCACGCGGGTCGCTTCCGCGCCGAGTCCGCTGTTGGCGCCGGTGACGATCACCGTGTGCCCGTGCTGGTCGGGGACGTCTGCCGCGGTCCATCTGGTCATGTCGCGTCTCCTCCGCCATGCGTCAGCGGGGCAAGCCGTTGGCGTTGCCGTGTTCTCGTGCGGGTCTGTAACGAACCGTGGCTCCATGTTGCCCCGGCCGCGCCACCGGCGCGTCGGCCGCCGGAGGGCACCGCGGCTACTGCGCGGGGAGTAGTAACGCACCCGCATGTACTCCCAAGGCCTATCGGCGGCACATGGAACTACACAATGCCTGTTCGCCGTCGAGCCCTACGCGTACGCAAATGCCGCAAACCGTGCGCCCCGTCTGCGGCCGCTCGTAGCCGGCGGCAGTGCATCTGATCACGGCGATGATGTGGACGGGCGTTGACTCCCGGTGTCGTGCTGTCTCGACGTGGCCGCAGATCTGGGCTCCCACCGTTGTCGGGATGGACGCGCGGCCGGATTGCGGGTCGCCGAGCTGGCACCTTTGCGTACCGTGTCGACGTGCCTGGCGATGACTACGTTATCGGCAACGACCCGCTCGCTGACGGGATGAGCCTGTCCATCCGGCTACGGCGCGACTTCACCGTGACCGACGCTGACCGCCTCCTCATAGCTGCTCGCCGCATCTACCTCGAACTGAACCCGGACATGAGCGCGGGTGAAGCCTCCGCGATGGTGACCTGTGCCGCAGACGCGCTGTTCGTCATCGTCGAGCATGCCGGTCTGCTTGGCGACGCGACCGACAATCGACTTGCTGATCGCGCCGCCGACGGGCTTGCTGTTGAAGGCTGGCGTGCGGAGGCTGTAATGAACGAACCGGAACCCTTGGCCCCCGGGCCAAGGAGCAACTGTCTACGTGGTGACGTCTTCGCACTCCCGGACCGCCACAAGAACTGACCTCGACGCACACGAGCCTCCGTGTCCGACAGCTCGAACACGATCTTCTGCCGGCCGCCGGTCGGTCAAGATCAGATGCACGGAGCTGGTTCGGGAATCGGTGCGCGAGCTTCGGGACGCGGTGGCCACGGTCATGGGGTCCGGCAGCCGTCGCGGTCCGGCCCCGTCGACATGAGGAAGTGGCTGCGGTCGCGGCGCAAACGGACTGCCATGCCGGCGCCGGTCGATTGGTGTAGCGCGACCGGTCATGCCGCGATTCACTCGTGGCGCAGCGTTACCTGACCTGGCATGGCCCGTGCGCGACGCCGCGATCCGGTGCGACACGCAACGTGACGTTGGACGGCGCACCGCAGGCGCCCGGAACTGCCGAGATCAGTGCGCCTCGCACCTCCGTTACACGACAGTCCTACGAGGTGGGCGAGGCGCTACGGCAGCTCGGCAATCACTACCATCCGATAGTGATCCGCTTTCAATGGCTGTCCATCCTCGCCGTATCCGGCCACGCTGGTGAACCCCGATACGATAAGCCAATCCCGTATTTCCGGAAAGGCGAATAATCGTTTTACGAAGGTCAGCTTGCGAACTCGGCCGTCGCGGACGACCGTCCGTTCAACCTCGAAGCGCCCGGTCAGCGGATCCAAGTGGTGGCGGTCGACCAGCATGTCGCCGTTCTGTTGGGTCGCTGTGATCCGTGACGGCGTGTAGGACATGAGGAACATCGTGGTGTTGTCCAGATCCATGGCAATCTTGCCGCCGGACCGCAGGACTCGCGCGGTTTCCGTCAGCACGGCCCGGTTGGTGGCGTCATCGAAGTACCCGAACGCTGTCGTCCAGTTGACCACTCGGTCGAACCGGCCAGTCCATGGCGGGAGCTCTCGCATGTCGCCAGATACGTACTCGACCTCGACGCCCATCGCCGTTGCGTCGGCCCGCGCACGGTCCAGGAAGATCGTCGACGAGTCGAGGCCAGTGACCCGGCAACCGCGCGCTGCCAAGAGGTTGGCCAGCACGCCATGGCCACAGGCAAGGTCGAGCACACTCATTCCCGGCGCCAGATCCAGCAGTCGCCACACGATGTCGGCGGCGGATGTGCCGGTGTACGCGGTACCAACCACGGCACCGTGTGTCGGTGCCGCGCCCGCTCCCGATGTGGCGAAGAAATGCAGATAGTCGTCGTCGTACATCGCCCCCGGGTCGAACAGATCCGCCGTCACGGTGCCGACGGTATGGATAGCCGGCCCGGCCTGCAACCGGATTGGCAAGTGCCCGCGAACGCGCACGGATCTGCCGCGATCAGCGCGGTGTTGCGTGCGCGTTCGACCGGTTCTGCCGCCGACGGCGCACTCAGGCATCCGGAGACCGGTACCGCGCCCGCATGTTTTCCGCGTCGTGGGGTAGCGCGCAGGTGAGGGTTGCTGATGGTTGCTAAGGAGCTCCGATGTCGATCGCCGTTACCGGGGCCACCGGTCGCCTCGGGCGTCTCATCGTGGAGGCGCTGTTGCGCCGAGGGGTATCACCCGACCAGATCGTCGCGGTCGGCCGGAATGTCGCAAAAGCCGCCGACCTGGGTGACCGGGGCGTCGTCGTGGTGCGGGCCGACTATGATGACGTCGATTCGCTGCGCCGGGCGTTCGCCGGCGCCGATGAGCTGATGCTCGTCTCAGGCAGCGAGGCCGGCAAACGCGAGCAGCACCGCAATGTCATCGATGTGGCGAAGGACGCTGGCGTTGGCCTGGTTGCCTACACCAGCCTTGCCAAAGCGGACAGATCAACGCTGAAGCTCGGGGCCGATCACCGGGCGACGGAGCAGGACATCGTTGCCTCCGGCCTGTCTTACGTGTTCCTGCGCAACAGTTGGTACCTGGAGAACTACACCTCCCAGCTGTCGACATACCTGGAGCGTGGCATCGTCGGTGCGGCCGGCGACGGCAAGATCAGTGCCGCCACCCGGGCTGACTTCGCCGAGGCCGCCGCGGCGGTGCTCACCACCGGCGGGCATACCAACCAGGTGTACGAACTCGGTGGCGAGGGGTTCACGATGACGGAGCTCGCCGCCGAGATATCGCGGCAGACCGGAAAGCAGGTCACCTACACCGATCTGCCGGTCGACAAATATGTCGAGTTCCTGGCCGCCGCAGGGACACCCGAACCCGAGGCCGAACTCATCGCCGACGGCGACCGGGGCGTCGCCCGGGGCGATATGCATGTGGAGGCAGACGACCTCGCAAGGCTCATCGGACGCCGGCCGACCTCACTCGCCGACGCCATCCGCGCTGCCCTGTGAAATGGCAGCGAGCCGACACGCCGACGGAGTGCGCGGATCCGCCGCGAAGCGCTCGTCCGCTTGAACTCTTTTGTCTTCGCGGTGGAGGGTTTCAGCTGTTGAGTTCGGTGACGAGGGTGCGGAGCCAGGGTTGGGCTAGCGCTGGTTCGCGGC
>NZ_JAIBNX010000348.1:3189-5216 GCF_026130045.1 Micromonospora sp. CPCC 205371 | reverse complement strand
CACCCGGCGCCGCCGACCCCGAGGCGTTCTTCGCCGCCCTGGCACGGGTGTTCCTGCCGCCGCTGCTCACCGTCCTCGCCCGCGGCGCCGCCCTGGAGGCACACGGCCAGAACACCCTGGTCGTGCTCCGCGACGGCCGCCCGGCACGCCTGCTGTACCGGGACGTCGGCGGCGTGCGGATCAGCCCCGCCCGGCTGCGCGCGCACGGCGTCGACCCCCCGCCGGTACACGGAGACCTGGTCACCGACGACCCCGAACAGCTGCGCGACAAGCTGTTCGCCGCGGCGCTGGGCGGGGTCCTCGCCGAACAGGTGGCCGCGTTCGGTCGGGTGCACGGGATCGCTCCGGAACGGCTGTGGGCGCGGGTGGCGGCGGTCACAGCCGACCAATCGATCTTCCGCGCTAGCCTTCCGGTGAAGGCGACCACCGCTATGCGCCTCGCGGCAGACCCGCTCACCGACGTGTGGGCGTCCCTCCCGAACCCCATGGCAGGCATGCGTTGAGCCCAGTTCTGAGTACCTGCGCCTTCCGGCCGGGCACCGTCCGCGACGCCGCCGGGCACGCCGAATCGCACCTGGCGGCGCTGGCCCCGGAGCTGGTCGGCCCGTTCCGGGCCGCGCTGCCCCGGGCCGCCCAGGCCGTCGGCCGGCGACTGCTCGGCGCGCTGTGCCGCGAGGACATCGGCGACGCCCGCGCCAGGCACGCCGGGCGGGGCCGGTCGCACGGCTTCGACCGGGTGGAGTTCGGCGAGGTACCGGCCGGCGACCCCGTCGAGCTGCTGCCGGCGGCGCTGCGCGACCACCAGCTCGCCACCGAGCTCGCCGACGCCGTCGTCAACCTGGCGATCGCGTACAGCCGGCCATCGTCCCCTGTGGCTCGTGATCTTGGGTCCTTCGCGAGCGGAGCGGGCGCCAACCAGCACAGTCCCGACGTCGAGGCGCTCGCCGCGGAGCGGCTGGCCGTCGACGGGCACAACCTGCACCCGTGCGGGCGTACCCGGCTGGGCTGGGACGTCGGCGACGTGCTCGCCCACGACCTGGAAGCCGGCCAGACCACCATCGGGTTCGTCGCGGTGCGGGCCGACCGGCACACCGGCGACGACCTCGGCGTGGCCCTGTCCGGGTACCCGGAGGTGCCGGCACCGCCGCCCGGGTACCTGATCCAGCCGGTGCACGCCTGGCAGCGCGACGCGGTGCTGCGCCAGCGGTACGCCGACCTGGTCGAGTCCGGCGCGCTGCGGGTGCTGGACGCCGAGCTGCCGGCCGCACCAACCGCCGCCCTGCGCACCCTGCTGCTGCCGCCCGCCGCGGACGGCCGCCGCCGATACCTGAAGGTGTCCCTGGACATCCAGGTCACCTCGACGCGCCGCACCATCTCGGTGGCCAGCACCCGCAACGGGCCGGCGCTGTCGGCGGTACTCGATGAGCTGCTGTCCGGCGAAGAGCGCGTGCTGCTGCTGGCCGAGACCGCCGGGGCGGCCGTGCCCGCCGGCGCGGGCCGCGACGTGTCCGCGATCGTCCGCACCGGGCTCGACGGCCGGCTCGCCGCCGGCGAGAAGGTCGTGCCCGGCGGCGCGCTCCCCCTGGCCGTGGCCGGCCTCGTCGACGAGTACGGGCGCGGCCCGCTGGCCTGGCTGGAGGCGTACGTCCGACTGGTCCTGCCGCCCCTGCTGCGCCTGCAGACCCGGTACGGGATCGCGCTCGAAGCGCACCTGCAGAACTGCCTGCCGCTGTTCGTCGGTGGCGCCCCGCACCGCCTCGCCCTGCGCGACCTGGCCGGGCTGCGGGTGCTGCGGCCACGCCTGGCCGCGGCCGGGGTGCCGCTGTCGCTGTGGCCCGGCTCGGTGGTGGGCACCGACGACCCCGGCGTGATGCGGGCCAAGCTGGGCTACACGGCGTTCCAGGCGCACCTCGGGGAGCTGGTCGTCCGCCTCGGCGACCGGCACGGGCTGGACGCGGCGGCGGCCCGGCGGGTGGGGCGCGCCGTCGGCGGCGGGGCGGGCGAGGCCGCGCTGGGCGGCCCCCGCC
>NZ_JAIBNX010000348.1:0-3179 GCF_026130045.1 Micromonospora sp. CPCC 205371 | reverse complement strand
GGGCCCCCGCCGGGCGGCTGCCCCGCGCCGTCGTCGAGGGGACGTACGAGCCGCTGCTGCCCGCCCCCCGCACCCCCGCCGCGGCCCCCGCCGACCACGCCGCGCTCACCGCCCCGCGGATGCCGCACAAGGCGCTCGTGCGGATGCGGGTGGCCGACGGCGGCGACGTGTACCTCCCGGTGCGGAACCCGCTGCATGCTGCCTGACCGGGTGCGAGCGGCGCTGGCCGGCGCGGGGCGGCCGGTGTGCGCGTACGTGTACGACCGGGAGGTGCTGCGTGCCCGCGCCGCCGCCCTGAAGGCCGCGCTGCCGGCGGGCGCCGAGTTGCTGTACGCGGTCAAGGCCAACGGCCACCCGGACGTGGTGGCGACACTGGCGGCCGCGACCGACGGCCTGGAGGTCGCATCGGGCGGCGAGCTGGCCCTCGCGCAAGCCGCGGGTGCGCGGCAGATCGCGTTCGGCGGCCCCGCGAAGACGGACGCGTCCCTGCGCGCCGCGGTGGCGGCGGGTGCCCTGGTACACGCGGAGAGCGCGCTAGAACTGCACCGCCTTTCGCATATCGGCGACGTCGCCGTGGCGCTGCGGGTGAACCGGCGCGACGGTGGGCTGCCGGGCAGTCATCAGATGGCGGGTGCGCCGACGCCGTTCGGGATCGACGAGGCCGAGCTGCCCGCCGTGGTCGCGCTGGCCCGCACCCTCCCACACATCCGGCTGATCGGCTTCCACCTGCACGCCGTCTCCAACAACCTCGACGGCGCCCGGCACGCCGCCTTCGTCGACGACGCGCTGCGCTGGTCCGTGGCCACCGCCGCGTCGTTGGGCATCGCGCTGGAGTACGTCAACGTCGGCGGCGGCTTCGGCGTCGACTACACCGGACCGGCCACATTCGACACCGCCCCACTGGCGGCCATCGTCCCGCCCGACGGGGTCCGCCTGGTCTTCGAGCCCGGACGGTGGCTGGCCGCCGACGCCGGCTGGTACGCCGCCGAGGTGCTCGACCTCAAACACACCCACGGCCGGTGGTTCGCGGTGCTGCGCGGCGGCACCCACCACTTCAGACTCCCGGCCGCCTGGGGGTACAGCCACCCGTTCACCGTGCTGCCGGTGCCGGACTGGCCGCACCCGTACCCGCGCCCCTCGGTCGCCGAAGTACCCGTCGACGCGGTCGGCGAGCTGTGCACACCCCGCGACGTGCTCACCCGCGGCCAATGGGTGGATCGGTTACGCGTGGGTGACGTTCTCGTGTTCGGACGCGCCGGCGCCTACGGCTGGGACATCTCCCACCACGAGTTCCTGCGGCACCCGCCGCCCCAGATGTTCGTGGTATGAGCCTTCAGGTATCACCATATATTCGAATATCTGGCTTAGCGTCACGGCATGATCAAACGGTGTCTGACGGCGGTAGCCGCCGTCGTTCTCGCCCTGCTCGGCGGCTTGGCGGTCATGTCACCCGCCACCGCCGCCACCGTCTCCAAGCCACTGCGCACGCTCATCGCCGACCTGCCCGTGGCCACCGAGATCCGCACCGGCTACAACCGGGACCTGTTCCCCCACTGGATCGACGCCGACTCCGACAGCTGCAACACCCGCTACGAGGTGCTCATCGCCGAGGCGGTCACCGCGCCGTCGGTCGGCTCCGGCTGCACCCTGTCCGGCGGCCGCTGGTACTCCTACTACGACGGTGCATACTGGACACTCCCGTCCGACATCGACATCGACCATTTCATCCCGCTCGCTGAGGCGTGGGACTCCGGCGCGCGCACCTGGACCACCGCGCAGCGCCAGTCGTTCGCCAACGACCTCGGTGACGCGCGCAGCCTCGCCGCCGTCACCGACAACGTCAACCAGTCCAAGAGCGACCAGGACCCGGCCGAGTGGATGCCACCGCTGTCCAGCGTGTACTGCCGGTACGTCGGCGAGTGGGCGGCCGTGAAGACCCGCTGGGGCCTGACCGTCGACTCGGCGGAGAAGAGCGCGCTCACCTCGTACGCGGCGTCCTGCAGCAACGTCACCATCACCGTCGAGACGGTCCTCGGCGGGTCGACGCCGCCGCCGCCCTCGGGATGCGCCGCCACGAACGGCACGGACGTCACGATCCCGGACGCGGGAGCGGTCGTGACCAGCTCGGTCACCGTCTCCGGCTGCGCCCGCGCCGCCTCCGCCAGCTCCACCGTGTACGTCAACATCGTGCACAGCTTCAGGGGTGACCTGGTGGTGACGCTGGCCGCCCCGGACGGCTCCACGTACCCGCTGAAGTCCTCGAACGCCGACGACAGCACCGCGAACGTCAACACCACGTACACGGCGAACCTGTCCAGCGAAACCGCGAACGGCACCTGGACCCTACGCGTTCAAGACGTCTACGCCGAAGACACGGGCTACGTGAACACCTGGACCCTCACCGTGTAGCCGCGACCGTCCCCCGCCGGTCTCGCGATCAGCGTCGCCCGCGAGACCGGCGAGAGCTGGTGCACCCTTTTGGCGCCATGCGGCGCGAGCGGTCAGCGCCGGGACCAGGCCGCCGCGCGGATCTCGCGCAACGCCTGCCGGCGGGTGTCGCCGCGCAGCGTGTCGATGTACAGCTTGCCGTCCAAGTGGTCGGTCTCATGCTGTAGCGCCCGCGCCAGGAACCCGCTGCCCTGCACGGTCAGCGGCTCACCATGCTGATCGAAGCCGCGCACTATGGCGTGCATCGCGCGCGGCGTCGGGAAGTACAGGCCGGGGATCGACAGGCAGCCCTCGTCGCCGTCCTGCGCCTCCTCGGACACCTCCAACTCCGGGTTGACGACGTGCCCCACCTGCCCGTCCGCGTCGTACACGAACACCCGAGCGTTCACACCGATCTGCGGTGCCGCCACCCCAGCCCGCCCCGGCGCGCCCAGCAACGTGTCCAGCAGGTCAGTGACCAGCCCACGCAACTCGGCGTCAAAGCTGGTGACCGGATCGGCGGGGCTGCGCAAGACCGCGTCCCCAAGTAGGCGGATAGGCCGCATCGTCATGACCGCAAGGGTATAGGGAGCCTTACCGCCCGTGGGGTACACCACGCGCCCACGCCCTCTTCGGCCGGCACACCCGCTCGTCCCGCGACGATCGCACGCCACCGCCGTCCCCACCGCCGCGCCCCTCGCGCCGCCGCCCGGCGCTCCCCCTGCCACCGCGCCGCCCGCCGCGAAGTCGGA
>NZ_JAIBNX010000347.1 GCF_026130045.1 Micromonospora sp. CPCC 205371 | reverse complement strand
TAAGTCATACCGGGCCGGGCGACCGAGGAGTCCCCGGCTGGGGACGATCAAAAAGGTAACGGGTGCCCGGCGCGGGGGAGCCGGGCACGGACGGGGAGCCCGGACGGGGAGGGCGGCATTGTGGCGTGCGCGACGGTTGGGTGGCAGCGGTGGCGGGCGGTCAGGGGTTTGGGCAGGATAGGGCGGTGCCTGGCCGTCACCGTATGCGTTCCCCCGTTCCCGGCGGGGCGGTGCTCGGTGCTGCCGTCGCCCTCATAGTCGTCGCCGGTGGGTCATGGTTTGGCTACCGCCAGTTGGCGGGGGAGTCATGCGGCGGCCGGGTGAGCATCACCGTCGCGGCGGCCGCGGAGATCGCCCCGGCGGTTCGTGACGCGGCGGCGGAATGGGTCGACGACGGCGGCGCGGTCGACGGCACGTGCGTGGCGGTCGAGGTCAGCACGTCGAGCCCGGTGGACGTGGCGGCTGTGCTGGCCGCCGAGCACGGTGTGGCGCTGGCCGGTGTCGGCGGGGCGGCGGGCAACGCCACGGTCCCGGACGTGTGGGTGCCGGACTCGTCGATCTGGGTCGAGCGGCTCCGCGCGGCCGCGCCCGGGTTCACGCCGGGCGTCAACGCTTCGCTGGCCCGTTCGCCGGTGGTGGTGGGGGTGCCCGAGCCGGTGGCCGGGCAGCTCGGCTGGCCGCAGAAGAAGATCGGCTGGACGGACCTGCTCGCGTCGGTGACCAGTGGCGCCAACCTGAAGGCGGGCATCGTCGAGCCGACCCGCGACGCCGCCGGCCTGTCCGGGCTGCTGGCCCTGGGTGCCGCCGCCGAGTCGTCCGGCAGCAACGCCCAGCAGGCACGCACGGCCGCCTTGCGGGCCTTGGCCGCGGGCCGCTCGGTCGTACGCGATGACCTGATGGCGCGGTTCCCGCAGGCCGCCGACGCCCAGTCGCTCAGCTCCGGGCTGAGCTTGGCCGCCGTCTCCGAGGCGGGTGTCATCGCCTACAACGCCCGCAAGCCACCGGTACCGCTGGCCGCCCTCTATCTGGAGCCGGCGCCGGCGGGGCTGGATTACCCGTACTCGGTGATGCCCGGCCTCGACCCGGCGAAGAACGCGGCCGCCGGAGCGCTCCATCAGGCCCTTACCTCGTCCGGGTTCCGCGACCGGCTCGGCGGGCACGGCCCGCGCGGCGCGGACGGCGCGGGCGGCGCCGGGTCCCCCGCCCCCGCGAGCCCCCCGGGCACCGCGCCGGCGCCCGGCGACACCGACGTGGCCGTGGTGGAGAAGACCCTGGCCACCTGGGCCGCGACCGCCGCACCCGCGCGGATGCTGGCGGTCATCGACGTGTCCGGCACCATGCGCGTCCAGGTGCCGACCGCGGGCAACGCGACCCGCATGCAGGTCACGGTCGAGGCGGCCCGCCGGGGGCTGTCGTTGTTCGGCGACGACTGGGCCGTCGGATTGTGGATCTTCGCCACGCACCTGGACGGCGGCGACGACTGGCGGGAGCTGGTGCCGATCCGGCCCCTCGCCGCCCAGCGCTCCACCCTCGTCAGCGCGCTGGGCCAGATCCAGCCCACCCGCGGCGACACCGGCCTGTACGACACGATCGCGGCCGCTTACGAGAACGTGCAGGACGGCTGGCAGCCCGGCCGGGTCAACTCGGTGCTGATCCTGACCGACGGCATCGGCAACGACGACCCCGACGGCGGGCTGTCGCAGCAGGCCCTGATGAACCGGCTCCAGGACCTCAAGGACCCCCAGCGGCCCATCCAGTTGATCATCCTGGGCATCGGCGACTCGGTGAACCGAGGCGCGTTGGAACAGATCACCAAGGTCACCGGCGGAGGGGTGCTGGTGGCCGCCGACCCGGCACAGATCGGCGACGCGTTCCTCCAGGGGATCTCGCTGCGCCCCTCCGCCAACTGACCCGGTCGGTTACCGGCTGAGGCGCTGGTAGCGGCGGACGGCCAGCGGCAGGAACGCCGCGAGGATCACCGCGGGCCAGATGACCGCCGCCGTGGTGGCGTGTTCCTCGATCCAGTACCCGCTGGGGACAGCGGGGGAGGCGAACAGCTCCCGGATCGCGCCCGCCGTCGAGGAGACCGGGTTCCAGGCCGCGATCGCGCCGAGCCAGCCGGCCATCAGGTCCGGCGGCGCGAACACCGACGAGACCATGCCGAACGGGAACGCGAGCGCGAACAGGTTCCCGGCCATCTCGCTGTTCTTCACCAGCAGCCCCAACTGGATGCCGACGAAGATCAGGGCGAGCCGCAGCCAGAGCAGCAGCGCGAACGCGGCGAGCGTGTCGCCGAGGCTGCCGCCCGGGCGCCAGCCGAGGACGAGGGCGATCACGACCAGGATCGTCAGGTCGACGGTCGCGTGGATGATGTCGGCGACGCCCCGCCCGGTGACCACGGCCGAGGAGGCCATCGGCATCGAGCGGAAGCGGTCGATGAAGCCCTTCTCCTTGGTCAGCGCCACCGCGAAGGCCGTGTTCATGAAGCCGAAGGCCATCGTCATGGCGAACAGGCCGGGCATGGCGTAGTCGAGGTAGCCTTCGCCGGCCCCTTGACCAGAGACGTCCATGGCGCTGCCGAAGACGTACACGAACATCAGCACCATGACGATCGGGAAGCCGAGCTGCCAGGCGAAGGTGGACGGCTGGCGCACCAGGTGCGTCAGCTCCTGGAGCACGACGGTCCAGCTATCGACGACCGCCCACTTGGCCCGGCTGGCGAGCGAGTCGTCCATGTCCGGTACGAGGTCCACTGTGGTCACTTCGCGCCCTCCGTCAGGTGCAGGAATGCCTCGTCCAAGGTGGGCCGCCGCAGGCCCAGGTCGGCCACCGTGATGCCCCGCTCGCGCAGCTCGACGGCGACCTCGGTGAGCGCCAGTACCCCGTCGGAGACCGCCACGCTCGCGGCCAGGCCGGTGCTGTCCACCGTGGCCTCCCGGCCGCTCGCGGCGGCCTTGTTGAGCAGCTCGGTGATCTGCGCCAGGTCGCCGGGCTCGGCGGCGACGACCTCGAGCCGTTCGTTGCCGATCCGGCGCTTCAGCCCGTCGGGGGTGTCCTCGACGACGTTTCGGCCGTGGTCGATGACGCCGATCCGGTCGCAGAGCTTGTCGGCCTCGTCCAGGTAGTGGGTGGTGAGCAGCACGGTGGTGCCGGCGGCCGCCAGCTTCCCGACCTGCTGCCACACCTCGCGCCGCCCGGCCGGGTCCAGGCCGGTGGTGGGCTCGTCCAGGAACAGCACCTCGGGCGCCAGGATCATGCTGGACGCCAGGTCGAGCCGGCGCCGCATGCCTCCCGAGAACGTCTTCGGCGCCTTGTCTGCGGCGTCGGCGAGCCCGAACTGGTCGAGCAGCTCGCCCGCGCGCCGCCGGGCCGCCTCCTTACCGATGTGGAACAGCCGGCCGAACATGACCAGGTTCTGCCGGGCGGTGATCGAGTCGTCGACAGCGGTCTGCTGGCCGGTCAGGCCGATCCTGCGCCGGACCAGCCGGGCTTGCGTCCGCAGGTCGTAGCCGGCCACCTCGGCGCGGCCGCCGTCCGAGCGGACCAGGGTCGTGAGGATGCGCACGGCCGTCGTCTTGCCGGCGCCATTCGGGCCGAGCAGCCCGTACACCGTGCCGCGCGGCACGGCCAGGTGCAGGTCGTCCAGCGCGACGGTGTCGCGGTACCGCTTTCGCAGGCCGTCCGCGACGACCGCGTACTCGGATCTTGACAAGGTGTCCCTCCCCGTAACTGGGTACGTCGTACGCAGATTAGCGTACGCTGTACCCAGAAGCCACCCGATTTATAGGATGAGCGCGATGACGATTGAGCGCGGTCCCGCGGAGCGCAGTCCCGCCGAGCAGCTCCGGCGCAGCATGGAGCTGCTCTGGGGCGAATGGGTGCGGCCCAGCCGCGGCCCCAAGCCCAGCCTCAACCTGGAGCGGATCGTGGACGCCGCGATCGCACTCGCGGATCGGGAGGGGATCGACGCGCTCTCCATGCGC
Source organism: Micromonospora sp. CPCC 205371 (assembly GCF_026130045.1). Taxonomy (GTDB): domain Bacteria; phylum Actinomycetota; class Actinomycetes; order Mycobacteriales; family Micromonosporaceae; genus Phytohabitans. The sequence continues at coordinate 1,263 of NZ_JAIBNX010000347.1, read as the reverse complement.
CGCGTCGCGGCCGAGCTCGGCGCCGGCACGATGTCGCTGTACCGGCACGTGCCCGGCAAGGCGGAGCTGCTCGCCCTGATGCTGGACAAGGTCAGCGAGCTCGGCGACGACGTCGACCGGCTCAAGGACGCGGGCTGGCGCGAGGTGGTCGAGACGGCCGCGCGCGGCTCATACCAGCTCTATCTGCGGCACCCGTGGCTCATCCAGGTCAACTGGACCAGGCCGGTGCTCGGGCCGAACATCCTCGCCGGCGTCGAGGTGTTCGTGCGCGGCCTGCGCGAGCTCGACATCACCGACCAGGAGCGGATCTCCATCATGATCATGGTGGACGGGTACGTCACCGGCATCGTCCGGCAACGGATCCAGAACGCCGCGGTGGGGGAGGAGACGGGGCTGACCGACGAGGAGTTCTGGAGCCACCAGTACCCCGTGCTCGTCAAGGCGATGGAGTCCGGCGACTACCCGCACATGGCCGCGTTGAGCGAAGACGCCTTCAGTCTGGGCTGGGACGAGACCTTCGAGTTCGGGCTGCAGCGCGTTCTCGACGGGATCGCGGCCCTGCTCGACTCGCGCGCGTCGCCCGCGAACGCGAAAACCGGTTGCTGACACAGCGTGTCGCGCTGGTGACTCTCCTGTGTGGACTAGGCTTGCGCTCTCCGCGGTGAAGATCGTTGTCGTATGGTTTAGCGGATGAACGCCTACGACGACGTCAATGCCGCGCGCGGCCGGGCCCAGATTCCAGGCCCCACGGGTGACACCGGACCCGCCGTAGGCCAGCCACCCCAGCGTCCAAGCAGCGGCCGCGCGTCGGTCGGTTCGGCGTCCGTCGGTTCGGCGTCGGTCGGTTCGGCGTCGGTCGGTTCGGCGTCGGTAGGGTCCGCGTCGGCGGGTACCGGTCGTCCGAGCGTCGGCGGTCGGGCGAGCGTCGGCGCCGCGCCGGCTCCGGCCGGGCGGGCCACGGTCGGCCGGGCCTCCGTGTCGGCGGCCGCGCCCGTGCCCGGTGGTCCAGACGCGCCGCAGGGTCCCGGTGGCCCCGACGGCCCCACCGGCCCCGGGCGGCGTGGCGCCAGGAAAGCCGCGAGCGGCAAGGGCGGTAAGGGCGGCGATCCGGTCGCGGCCAAGAAGGCCAAGCGGCACAAGCGCGTCAACCTGCTCGTCGCCGCGTTCGCGGTGATGGTCATCATGGCCGGCGGTGCCGTGGTCGGCCTGACGTGGTTCTACGACGACGTGCCGCAGTACAAGACCGACGAGCTCCAGGCCACC
>NZ_JAIBNX010000346.1:1486-5254 GCF_026130045.1 Micromonospora sp. CPCC 205371 | reverse complement strand
CCCGCCGGGCCTGCTCGGCGGCGCGCCGTTCGCCCGCCACGGTGCGGCCGCCGCCGGCCGCCTCCGGCCTGGCCCACGCTCTGGTTGGGGGGTCCAGGCCACGCAGGATGCCGCGCAGGTCCGGGGCCAGCCAGTCGGGGGCGTCTGTTGGACCCAGGCCCATCTCGTCCCGCAGCGCGCGCCCGTCGGCGACCAGGGCCTCCACTTCGGACTCGTCGCCGGCCGCCACCGCTTCGCCGATCCGGTGCTGGATGACCCGCAGCTCGACCTCGCGCGGGTAGCGCTCCGGGTCGGCGCCGTGGGACACGTCCGGAGCCACCGCGTGCCCGATCTCGTGCGGCGCGGCCCGGTCGACCGCCGCGTCCGGTGCCCGGCTCGACACCTCCAGCAGGTACGGGTCCGCCGCGGTGCCACTGCCCTGGCGGATCGTGGCCACCACCCGGTCCGGCAGCCGCGCGGGCTCCGTGGCCCGGTGCCTGAAGTGCAGCACGGTGCCGTCCGGCAGGGCCACCGTCGAGCTGAGGTCGTCCTCGGCGACCTCCAGGCTGGCGGCCTCACCGCCGAACACGGTCACCGGGATCGACCGCAGCCGCTCGCCGATGTGCGCGTCGTCGAACGGCTCCTCCCGGCCCTCCCGCGTGAAGCGCCCGGCCGCGTTCTCCCGCGCGTACACCGCCTGGCGCGCGCGATCGATGACGGCCCGCACGTCCGGCGGGTACCGGCCGGCGTGTCCGGCCCAGGCCGCGTCACCGGCCTCGCCGGCGCCGTACCCGTACTCCGTGACGGCCCGGGCGAGGTGCCGGAACAGGGCCGGCGGACCGGGCACCGCCGCCGCCCTGGCCAGGGCCGTCAGGTCCGCGACCCGCGGCTGCGGCAGGTCCGCGACCGGACGCGAGCGCTCCCACCCCATGCCCACCTCGCGCCCGTGGACGACGCCCAAGGCCTGGGCCAGCGCGCGGCGCAGTCGCACCAGCGTGCCGGTCCGGTCCGGCACGGTGATCCGGTGGGTGGTGGGCGGTCCACCTGCCCCGTTCAGGTCGTCCGGGGCGATCTCGACGAGGGCCGCCTCGCCGTCCGGCAGCGCCGCCGTGTCGATGACGACGGCGACCTCGCGCCCACCCGGCAGCGCCAGCCGCAGCGTCCCGGTGTCCGGATCCCAGCCGGAGTCCGGGAACAGCTCCGGCAGCGCCGCCGCGACCTCCGCCGCACGGGCTCGCGCGGTGTCAGTGTCCACGGTGCGCGTCAGCGCGTTCCGCCCGCGCGCTCCCGGCGCCCCCGGGGACACCGGGACGGCGTCGCGGCGCGCGGCGGCCAGGAGGTCCCGCACGCCCTCCGGGATACGGCCGCTGTCGACCAGCCAGCGGACATCCGCGCCATCCCGGCCGTGCCGGTACCCGTACCGGTCGATCGCCTCGCCGAGCGACAGCACCACGACCGGTGATCCCGCCCGGGCGGCGCCGGCCAGGACCGTCAGGTCGGCGATCCGGCGCATCCGGTCCGCGTCGGCGCCGACCTGGTGGGCGTACACCGTCGCCAGGACCTGGCCGAGCACGCGGCGAGCGGCGAGCCCCTGTGCGGTACGCACGTCCACGGTGGCCCGGTGCGTGTCGATCACGGACGCACCGGCGCTGCCGTCCCGGCGGTTCAGCTCCGGTGGCGTGGGGTCGAAGACCGCGCCCATGCCGTCCGGCAGCTCCCGGGCGTCGACCTCCACGACGACCTTCCCGCCCGCGGGCAGGGTCAGCGTGAGCCGGGACGTGCGCGCGTCGAAGGCGGCCTTCGAGAACATCGTGGACAGCTCGCCTGCGACGGCCTTGGCGTGCTCGCCGAACTCCTCGCGCGCGGCCTCCCGGTCCGCCGCACCGGTGCCGCCGGCGCGCGTGCCGATCCCCGGCAGCGCCGGCAGCGGAAGTCCCGGCGACGGCTGGGCGTAGCGGACCCGCTCCGCCTCCTCCAGCAGCCGGGTCAGCTCGTCGTGGTACTCGGCCAAGTGGGTGATCCGGTCGGTCATCTCGGCCTGGTCGTGCAGCGCCGGCCAGCCGTACCGGTTGGTGAACTGCATGAGCTGGTACAGGCGCACGCCGTTGGTGTTCTCGACGAACTGGTCCACGAAGCCGGCGGCGGCCATCCGGATCACGGCCGCCTCGGTCGTGTACTGGGCCATCGGGTTGGCGCCGGCGAAGGTGGCCATCGTCGCGGCGGTGGCGCCGTTGGCCATCAGGGAGCGGCGCAGGTACGCCTTCAGCCCCGCCCGGCCCTCCGGCCGGTCGCCGTACAGGTCCAGCTCCTTGGCCAGCTTGTCGCGCACCTGCTCGACCACGGCCGCGCGGCTCGCGTCGACGCCGAGGTATCCGATGGTCATCCGGTCGGGAACGATCACGTGGAGGTCGCCGTACCCGTAGCTCTCCTGCCGGATGATCCGCACCTCGTCGATCCGGTCGTGCGTCACCACGACGACGACCGGGTCGATGCCGCGGCGTGGCTTGCCGTCCTCGTCCGCCGGCGTGTACGCGTAGACGTTCCTGGACAGCCTGGTGTGCTTCTGCCCCGCGAACTCCAACTGGTTCTCGAACAGGTCCGCGATGAGCTTGTCCATCTGGGCGTCCGAATAGGACAGCCTGGCCTCGGCGATGCGACGGAACTCGCGCTGCTCGGGCGTTGCCGCGGAATCGTCCGCCATCCGCGCCATCCGGTGCAGCAGCAGCTCGCGCAGCGCGTCGGTGGCCGCGGTGGCGTCGGCCAGGGCACGCTCCACATCCGCGCGCCGTTCCTCACCGGGGGTCTCGGCCCGCAGGTCGGCGCTGGACCTGACCGCCGCCTTCCACCGCTCCTGCATCCGGGCGGTCTGCGCGTGCGCCAGGGCGAACACCGCGGCCGCGGCGGCGATCGCGGACTTGCCGGGATCACCGGTCTCGACCAGCGCGCGCAGCCCGCTGTACACCGCCGGGCCGGCGGTCTTGGCCATCGCGTCCAGCAGCCGCGGCCCGAGCGCCTCGAACTGGAGCTTGACCTGGTCGTCGATGCGCGCCAGCTCGGCGGCGACGATCCGGTCGATCTCCGTGTCCGGCGGCGGCGAACCGGGCTCACCGGCGGCGTACCAGCCGTGCTTCTCCACCTCGTCGGGCGTGACCCGGCCGGAGAACGTGATCAGGAACGTGTTGTGGCCCACCGGCACGACCGCGCCGGCGCGCAGCGATTCGGAGTGGTCGGCCAGCACGCCGACCCGGACCGTCTGCTTGTGCAGGGTGAAGGTCCGCACCGGCACCTCGATGACCGCGTGCCGCTCCTCCCACTCCTCGAACCGCTCCAGCAGCACCACCCGCTGGTGGTCATTCATGAGCTGGAACCTGCCCAGCTCCTTGGAGAGGCTCTCCATCTCGGCCGGGGTCAGGTGCGCGTACGGCTGGAGGGCGGCCAGCAGGGCGGGCTCGGCCAGGAACCGCAACCGGTCCTCACCGGACACGTCCGCGGCGTCCATGAGGTGCTGGAAGTTCCGCAGCTCCTCCAGGAACCTGACCCGCTCCAGCAGCACCGGCCGGTCGAAGCCGGCCAGCCACAGGGTCTCCCGCAGCGCGTCCAGGGCGACGAGGCGCTGCGCCGGGGCCATCTGCCGGAACTCCCCCAGCACCGGAAAGTCGCCGAGCGCACCGAGCAGGCGGTCCATGGAGGCGAAGTCGAGCTGCGCGTTGCCCACCCGGCGGGGCAGCTCCGCGGCCCCCCCCGCCTGCGCCGCCCCCCCCGGGGACCGGGCACTGGCGGGCCCCGGCA
>NZ_JAIBNX010000346.1:0-1476 GCF_026130045.1 Micromonospora sp. CPCC 205371 | reverse complement strand
GGGCGGGACCGGCCGCGCGCCCCCCCGCGCGGGCGCCGGCGTCCGACGCCCCCCGCGACCTGCCCCGCCCGCTCGGAGAACCGGTCACTGCGGAACACCGGCACGTGCCGGGCCAGCGCTATCGCGTCGAGCGCCAGCAGCTGTTCCCCGGTGCCCAGCCCTTCGAACGCGACCACCTCGACGAAGGTCCGCATGTCGGCCAGGGCCGAGGTCTTCCCGGCGGGGGCGAGGACGTCGAACGGCACGTAGCCGGTGATCTCCTTGCCGGCGATCTCGGCGATCCGCTCGGTGACCGTCTTCTTCTCGAACTCCGCCAGCTTCTCGGCCCCGCCCAGGTCGCGGACCCGCTTTCCACGACTTTGCGCCTCGAACGCCCGCAGCCGCAGCATCTCGTTCATCCGGCTGGTCAACGCGGCTCGGGCGGCCGGCGGCACATGGTTGAGGGTACGCAGGTCCGCACGGGCGTCCGGGCCGGCGAAGGCGGAGGCGAAGAATTCGAGCTTGCCGGCCAGCGTGCGCTCCTTGAGCGGCCGCAGCTCGGATACCTCGCGCCACGCGTCGGACGCCTCCAGCTCGATCAGCTCGTCCCCCGTGCCGTCCGCGCCTTCCAGCGCCTTGGCGGCGAGCTCGGTGCGGACGCGCGGCAGCTCCAGCCGCTCGCTGGCGGGCAGGGCCCCGGGCGCCCGCTCGGGGTCGCCGGGCTGGTTTCCCGCCGCCGCGCGGGCCGCGTGCTCGCCGACGGCGTGCGCCGCGTCGAGCAGGAACGGGGTGACCTTCCAGGCGGGTCCGGACGGTGCCAGCAGGCCGGCCGGGCCCAGCGTCTGCTCGTCCCGGTGTTTCTGGTCGGCGACCGCGCTGGCCGCCTTGGCCGTGCGGGCGCGCTGGTCATAGCCCTGGCCGACAGCCTTGGTCAACCGGTCCATGATGTTCACGAGCCAGAGCGGGGCCCCTACCAGCGCCGAGTGCCGGGCGGTCGCCAGGCCGCTGTCCACTGTGGCCGGTGGTGGCGGCTGCGACTGCGAGGACTGCGACGGGGTCCCGACCGCCGCGTCGGTGCCCCGGCCACCCGAGCGCTGGCCCACCTGGGCGGTGTTCTGGGCACCGCCCGGCAGCTCGTTCGCCAGCGGGCTGGAGCGCCGCGCCTGCGTCCACAGTGGCTCGACGGCCTTCAGCACGGCCTTGCGGAGCTTGCCCAGGTAGGCCGTCACCGCCGCGTCGTAGTCGTCGCGCAGGCCCTCGTGGTCCCGGCCCAGCTCCTCTGGGTGCCGCGCCGTGGCCAGCTTGCCCCCGCGGACCGCGCCGACGCCCGGCGGCGCGGCTGGAGGCAGCCTCCCCTGCCTGCGCTGCTCCGCCGCCCACTCCGCGAAGTCGCGCTCGTACTCGTACTCGGCGAGCTCCGCCTCGTACGCCGCGAGCGCCGGGCCGTCCGCGTCCTCCGGCTCCACCGGCGGCGTCAGCTCCGCGCCCGCCGGCCGC
>NZ_JAIBNX010000345.1 GCF_026130045.1 Micromonospora sp. CPCC 205371 | reverse complement strand
AAGATGTCCGGCGGTGTCCTACTCTCCCACACCCTCCCGAGTGCAGTACCATCGGCGCTGGAAGGCTTAGCTTCCGGGTTCGGAATGTTACCGGGCGTTTCCCTTCCGCCATGACCGCCGTAACCTGGTGAACCGGTTGTTGGTTCAGATTCGCATAGTGGACGCGTAGCAGCTTTGTAGTCAAGTCCTCGGCCTATTAGTACCAGTCGACTCACACCCGTTACCGGGCTTCCATCTCTGGCCTATCAACCCAGTCATCTAGCTGGGGGCCTTACCCACTCTCGTGGCGGGATACCTCATCTTGAAGCAGGCTTCCCGCTTAGATGCTTTCAGCGGTTATCCCTCCCGAACGTAGCTAACCAGCCGTGCCCCTGGCGGGACAACTGGCACACCAGAGGTTCGTCCGTCCCGGTCCTCTCGTACTAGGGACAGCCCTTCTCAAGTATCCTACGCGCGCGGCGGATAGGGACCGAACTGTCTCACGACGTTCTAAACCCAGCTCGCGTACCGCTTTAATGGGCGAACAGCCCAACCCTTGGGACCTGCTACAGCCCCAGGATGCGACGAGCCGACATCGAGGTGCCAAACCATCCCGTCGATATGGACTCTTGGGGAAGATCAGCCTGTTATCCCCGGGGTACCTTTTATCCGTTGAGCGACACCGCTTCCACACGCAAGTGCCGGATCACTAGTCCCGACTTTCGTCCCTGCTCGACCCGTCAGTCTCACAGTCAAGCTCCCTTGTGCACTTACACTCAACACCTGATTGCCAACCAGGCTGAGGGAACCTTTGGGCGCCTCCGTTACCCTTTAGGAGGCAACCGCCCCAGTTAAACTACCCACCAGACACTGTCCCCAACCCCGATCAGGGGCCCGGGTTAGATACCCAAATCCAACAGAGTGGTATTTCAACAATGACTCCACCGACACTGGCGTGCCAGCTTCACAGTCTCCCACCTATCCTACACAATCGAACTCGGATACCAATGTCAAGCTATAGTAAAGGTCCCGGGGTCTTTCCGTCCTGCCGCGCGTAACGAGCATCTTTACTCGTAATGCAATTTCGCCGGGCCTGTGGTTGAGACAGTGGGGAAGTCGTTACGCCATTCGTGCAGGTCGGAACTTACCCGACAAGGAATTTCGCTACCTTAGGATGGTTATAGTTACCACCGCCGTTTACTGGCGCTTAAGTTCTCAGCTTCGCCCCGAAAGACTAACCGGTCCCCTTAACGTTCCAGCACCGGGCAGGCGTCAGTCCATATACAGCGTCTTACGACTTCGCATGGACCTGTGTTTTTAGTAAACAGTCGCTTCCCCCTGCTCTCTGCGGCCATACCACGCTCCACCCGCAAAGGGGCTTCACGCGTCCGGCCCCCCTTCTCCCTAAGTTACGGGGGCAATTTGCCGAGTTCCTTAACCACAGTTCGCCCGATCGCCTCGGTATTCTCTACCTGACCACCTGTGTCGGTTTGGGGTACGGGCCGCTAAGAACTCGCTAGAGGCTTTTCTCGGCAGCATAGGATCACTGACTTCACCTGAATCGGCTCGGCATCACGTCTCAGCCACAAGGTGTGCGGATTTGCCTACACACCGGCCTACACGCTTACCCCGGCACAACCACCGGCCGGGCTCAGCTACCTTCCTGCGTCACCCCATCGCTTGACTACTACCACCCAGGTTCCCACGCTCCCTGATCTTGGTCCGAAGACCGCCACCAGTTCGGATGGTTAGCACAAATGGGTTCATCATGGGCGTTCCTTCGCGGGTACGGGAATATCAACCCGTTGTCCATCGACTACGCCTCTCGGCCTCGCCTTAGGTCCCGACTCACCCAGGGCGGATTAACCTGGCCCTGGAACCCTTGGTCATCCGGCGGAAGGGTTTCTCACCCTTCTTTCGCTACTCATGCCTGCATTCTCACTCGTGTGGCGTCCACGGCTACCTCACAGTGCCGCTTCACCCCCCACACGACGCTCCCCTACCCATCCACACACCTGCACACGATCCCAAAGAACCATGCGAAGTACATGCGTGAATGCCACAGCTTCGGCGGTGTACTTGAGCCCCGCTACATTGTCGGCGCGGAACCACTTGACCAGTGAGCTATTACGCACTCTTTAAAGGGTGGCTGCTTCTAAGCCAACCTCCTGGTTGTCTAAGCGACCCCACATCCTTTTCCACTTAGCACACGCTTAGGGGCCTTAGCTGGTGATCTGGGCTGTTTCCCTCTCGACTACGAAGCTTATCCCCCGCAGTCTCACTGCCACGCTCTCACTTACCGGCATTCGGAGTTTGGCTGATTTCGGTAAGCTTGTAGGCCCCCTAGACCATCCAGTGCTCTACCTCCGGCAAGAAACACGTAACGCTGCACCTAAATGCATTTCGGGGAGAACCAGCTATCACGGAGTTTGATTGGCCTTTCACCCCTAACCACAGGTCATCCCCCAACTTTTCAACGTTGGTGGGTTCGGCCCTCCACGCGGTCTTACCCGCGCTTCAGCCTGCCCATGGCTAGATCACTCCGCTTCGGGTCTAGAGCACGCGACTAAACGCCCTATTCAGACTCGCTTTCGCTACGGCTACCCCACACAGGTTAACCTCGCCACATGCCACTAACTCGCAGGCTCATTCTTCAAAAGGCACGCCGTCACCTCGAACATAAAGCTCTCAGCTCCGACGGATTGTAGGCGAACGGTTTCAGGTACTATTTCACTCCCCTCCCGGGGTACTTTTCACCATTCCCTCACGGTACTCGTCCGCTATCGGTCACCAGGGAGTATTCAGGCTTACCAGGTGGTCCTGGCAGATTCACGGCAGATTTCAGGAGTCCGCCGCTACTCGGGAACACCCACAGAAGGTCAACTGTTTTCGCCTACCGGACTATCACCGTCTACGGTCAGCCTTTCCAGACTGTTCAACTAACAGCAAACTTTGTAACTTCTCGATCAGATGTCAGTCTGACCAGCAGGGTCCCACAACCCCGACCACGCAACCCCTGACAGGTATCACACGCAACCGGTTTAGCCTACATCCGCTTTCGCTCGCCACTACTCACGGAATCACATGTTGTTTTCTCTTCCTACGGGTACTGAGATGTTTCACTTCCCCGCGTTCCCTCCATACACCCTATGCATTCAGGTGCAGGTGACACCACATAACTGGTGCCGGGTTACCCCATTCGGACACCCTGGGATCACAGCTTGGTTGACAGCTCCCCCAGGCCTATCGCGGCCTCCCACGTCCTTCATCGGCTCCTGGTGCCAAGGCATCCACCGTTCGCCCTTGACAACTTGACCACAAAGATGCTCGCGTCCACTATGCAAATCTCAAACAACAACCAACCCACAACCCCACACCACCACACCAAACACCCAACAAGACAATCAGCCTCGCCGAACCGGTATGTGACAGCAGGTCATGCCTGGCACTGAGCGACCCAAACCAAAGCATGGCTTGTTCCCTCAGGACCCAACAGGATGCCTAACACTTGACCAGCACCACCCCACCACACCCGTTCCACACCCCCGAAGAGGCCGTACTAGAGCTGATGACAGCCGTGCTACCAAGCTAGCCAGTGTCTCCGCCATTTGAGCACCCCGGCCCGACATTCGCGGACCCTAGGGCTCCCTGACCCCACACAAAGATGGGGTGGGTTGCTCCTTAGAAAGGAGGTGATCCAGCCGCACCTTCCGGTACGGCTACCTTGTTACGACTTCGTCCCAATCGCCAGCCCCACCTTCGACGGCTCCCCCCCAAAAGGGTTAGGCCACCGGCTTCGGGTGTTGCCGACTTTCGTGACGTGACGGGCGGTGTGTACAAGGCCCGGGAACGTATTCACCGCAGCGTTGCTGATCTGCGATTACTAGCGACTCCGACTTCACGGGGTCGAGTTGCAGACCCCGATCCGAACTGAGACCGGCTTTTTGGGATTCGCTCCACCTCACGGTATCGCAGCCCATTGTACCGGCCATTGTAGCATGCGTGAAGCCCTGGACATAAGGGGCATGATGACTTGACGTCATCCCCACCTTCCTCCGAGTTGACCCCGGCAGTCTTCGATGAGTCCCCGCCATAACGCGCTGGCAACATCGAACGAGGGTTGCGCTCGTTGCGGGACTTAACCCAACATCTCACGACACGAGCTGACGACAGCCATGCACCACCTGTCACCGGCCCCGAAGGACCCCGCATCTCTGCGAGATTTCCGGCGATGTCAAACCCAGGTAAGGTTCTTCGCGTTGCATCGAATTAATCCGCATGCTCCGCCGCTTGTGCGGGCCCCCGTCAATTCCTTTGAGTTTTAGCCTTGCGGCCGTACTCCCCAGGCGGGGCGCTTAATGCGTTAGCTGCGGCACAGAGGACCGGAGAGGCCCCCCACACCTAGCGCCCAACGTTTACAGCGTGGACTACCAGGGTATCTAATCCTGTTCGCTCCCCACGCTTTCGCTCCTCAGCGTCAGTATCGGCCCAGAGACCCGCCTTCGCCACCGGTGTTCCTCCTGATATCTGCGCATTTCACCGCTACACCAGGAATTCCAGTCTCCCCTACCGAACTCTAGCCTGCCCGTATCGACTGCAGACCCACAGTTAAGCCATGGGATTTCACAGTCGACGCGACAAGCCGCCTACGAGCTCTTTACGCCCAATAAATCCGGACAACGCTCGCGCCCTACGTCTTACCGCGGCTGCTGGCACGTAGTTGGCCGGCGCTTCTTCTGCAGGTACCGTCACTCTCGCTTCGTCCCTGCTGAAAGAGGTTTACAACCCGAAGGCCGTCATCCCTCACGCGGCGTCGCTGCATCAGGCTTCCGCCCATTGTGCAATATTCCCCACTGCTGCCTCCCGTAGGAGTCTGGGCCGTGTCTCAGTCCCAGTGTGGCCGGTCGCCCTCTCAGGCCGGCTACCCGTCGTCGCCTTGGTAGGCCATCACCCCACCAACAAGCTGATAGGCCGCGAGCCCATCCCAAGCCGAAAAACTTTCCACAACCAACCATGCGGAAGACTGTGAATATTCGGTATTAGCCCCCGTTTCCGAGGGTTATCCCAAAGCCTAGGGCAGGTTACTCACGTGTTACTCACCCGTTCGCCGCTCGAGTACCCCGAAGGGCCTTTCCGCTCGACTTGCATGTGTTAAGCACGCCGCCAGCGTTCGTCCTGAGCCAGGATCAAACTCTCCAACAAAAATCTTGAAAAGCATCCCCAGCAATAAAATTGCCAAAGGTTACACACAAACATTGGCACTGGCTTTCAAAGCACCCTGTTGAGTTCTCAAAGAACAAACACACACCAACAACAAACCCCGAAA
>NZ_JAIBNX010000344.1 GCF_026130045.1 Micromonospora sp. CPCC 205371 | reverse complement strand
GCCGGCGGGCGTCAGGGGCGGAGGGCTGGTCAGTGCCAGAGCCAGGTGTCGTTGCGGAGATCGTCGCCCCAGCCGCCGCCGAAGACCAGGAAGTCACGGCCGGCCGCGACGTACGTCGCGCTGGAGCGGCGACCGCCGGGCAGCGTGGGCAGGGGCTCCCAGGTACCCGTCGTGGTGTCCAGCACCGATCCGTGCAGTCCTGAGAAAATGGCCGAGGTGGCCGAGCGGGCGCCCGCGGTCTCGCCGCCGCCGGGCCGCTCGGGCAGCGCCGTCCACTGCCCGGTCGCCGGGTCCAGGATGCCGCCGTTGGGGTAGGCGCGGCCCCAGTTACCGACCTCGCCGCCGTCGGCGTCGCCGAGGGTCGGGTTGACGAGCTTCCCGGCCGCTAGCAGCCACGGCCCGGTGTAGAGGATCTGCGAGTCGGGCAGCCGGCGCCAGGTGCCGGTGGCGAGGTCCAGGGCGGCGGCGCGGGTCAGCGACGGCTCCTTCTGGCCCGGGTTGGGCACCAGTTCCTTGTCGAAGAGCAACAGCTCCCGGCCGGTCCACGCCATCGTGCGGTCGTAGGAGCGGCCCTGCGGGTCGGCCGGCAGCTCGTGCCAGGACCCGGTGGCGGCGTCGAGGACATAGTCGGGCGCTTCCTCGGTTTCGTCGCTGCCCGAGTACGCGATGAGGCGGCCGCCGGCGGCCAGGAGCTGGTACCAGCTGTCCGGCTTGAACGGCACCTGCACCAGCGACCATCGGTCCTCGTCGACCCGGTACTCCAGCACCTGCCGTGCCTGGCTGGGCAGGATGTACGCCGACTTGCCGACGACCACGCCCTGCCCCCACGAGAACGGCACGGGCGAGTCGGCGATCCGCCGCCCCTTGCCGGTTGCCGGGGGGGGGGCTGCGCCGTCAGCCGGCGGCGTCGGATCGGCGCGGCAGTCGGCGTTGGGTGGGCAGATCGTGTCGTCGGAGCCGCCGACGATCAGCGCCTCGGTGCCGGTCCACAGGCCGAGGGCGGCGTGCCGCGGGCTGAGTGGGGAGCCGGCCAGCTCTCGCCAGCCGTCGCCGGGCGCGCCGCCGCCGAGATCGGGGTCGGTGGCGCCGCACGCGGTGACAGCGAGAACGGCGAGCAGAGCGAGCCCCTTGTTCATGTCCGGTTTGGACGGCGGCCTGGCCGGTCCGGTTCCAGTTCACGTGCGGCCGCATGAATCTCGCCGGCCACCAGCCGCGCCGCGGGTGAGGGCTCGTGCCGCGCCGCGCGGTGGACCAGGTCCAGGCGGCGGGCACCGAGGACGGCGGCTGGCAGCAGGCGTACCCGGGAATCCGGCGGGTCGGGCAGCGCGAGCGCCGGCACGACCGCCACCGCGAGCCCGGCCGCCACCAGCGACAACGCGGCTGGATACTCCAGGCACTCGTGCGCGCGGTCCAGCCCGGCGCCGTGCTGGCCGGCGATGCGGTCGAGCGAGCGGCGCGCGACCGATCCGGGCGGCCCGTCCACCCACGGCCGGCCGAGCAGGGCCTCGACGCCGTCGATCGCGCCCCAGGCGGCCGGCACGGCGAGCTGGTACGGGTCGAGCAGCAGCGGCGATGCCGAAAGGCCCGGCCGGTGTGGCGCGGGGTCAGCGGCGTCCCGGTCGACGATGAGCAGGTCGAGCGCGCCGGCGCGCAGTGCGGCGACGCCCGGTTCGGACTCGATCTGCTGGACGCGTACCCGCACGTGCGGCCCGGCGGCGACGGCGGCCGGCCCGACCAGGTGCCGGATCGTCGTGGGGAAGGCGCCGACCCGCACCGTGCCGGCCACCTGCCCGGTGAGCGCCGCCAGGCCGCGTTCGGCCCGGGCGAGCACGCCCACGAGCCGGCCGGCGTCCCGGGCCAGCAGCTTCCCGGCGGGGGTGAGGCCGGCGGCCCTTCGGCCGCCGAGGCGAGCCCGGCCCAGCAGCGCCACCCCGCCCCCCGCCTCCAGACGGGCCACGTGCTGCGATACCGCCGACGGCGGCAGGTGCAGGGCGGCGGCCGCGCCGAGGACGCTGCCGGCGTCGGCGACCGCGCGCAGCACGGTCAACCGGCGGGGATCGAGTCGCATGCAGTGACGCTACATGCAGAGTGAAGACATTCTGGCTTTTGCTGTACGCGGGCGCTGGCGGAGGATGAGGGCATGACGCAGTACCGAGCGGTGTTCGACGCGACCGTGACCTTCAGCAACGGCGGTGACCTGCGGGTCCGCGACTTCCGCCTGGACGTGCCGGGCCCAGACGTGACCCAGGATGTCCTCGCCGGCCTGCTCGTCCGGCACTTGGCGCTGCTGATGGTCGGCGAGGTGCGGTTCGACAGCGTGCGGGTGGTGGCCGAGCCGCACAAGGGATCGCGGGGCGGCCCATCTGAGAAGAAGCGGCTGGTCGACCTCAGCCATGTGATCACGGCCGGCATGACCACGTACCCGGGACTGCCCGGCCCCGAGATCACGCCGCACCTGACCCGGGAGGACTCCCGCGGTCACTACGCGCCCGGCACGGAGTTCGCGATCGACCGCATCAGCATGGTCGGCAACACCGGCACGTACCTTGACAGCCCCTTCCACCGGTACGAGGGCGGCGCCGACCTGGCCGGGCTGCCGCTGTCCGCGGTGGCCGACCTGCCCGCGGTGGTCGTGCGCGCGGCCGGGGAACGGGGGATCGGCCCGGAGGCGTTCGACAGCCTGGATGTGGCCGGCGCCGCGGTCCTGCTGCACACCGGCTGGGACCGGCACTGGGGCACCGCCGCGTACGGCGACCCGGCGCCCCATCTGACGGCGGCGGGCGTCGAACGCCTCGTCGCGGAGGGGGCCGCGCTGGTCGGCATCGACAGCGTCAACATCGACGACGCGTCGAGCGGCGGTGAGCGGCCCGCCCACAGTGGACTGTTGGCCGCCGGTATCCCGGTGCTGGAGCACCTCACCGGCCTGGACCAGCTGCCGGACACCGGTGCCCGGCTGCACGCCGTCCCGGCCCCGGTGCGGGACTTCGGGACCTTCCCGGTCCGCGCGTACGCGATCGTGCCTGTATGACAGGGATGCTCGCTGAGGTCGCTGGGTGGGGCGGGGCGGCCTTGCTGCTGCTGGCGTACCTGCTGCTGTCGATCGGGAGGATCGCCGCCGGCCGGGCTTTCCAGGCGATGAACCTGCTCGGCTCGCTCGGTCTCGCCGCCAACGCGCTGGTCCACGGCGCCTGGCCGTCGGCGACCCTCAACGCGATCTGGCTGGTGATCGCCCTAAATGGAGTACTGGTAGGCGCGGAACGCGCGCGCCGCCAGCCAGCCCATCACGACCAGACCCAGTAGCGCCTTTTGCATCACGGGAGAGTGAGCTCCGCGAGGACGGCGCGGTGGTCGCTGCCGGGCACCGGGTACACCCACACGCCGCGCACGCCAACACGGCGGTCGACCAGGATGTGGTCGATCGTGACCGGCGGTATCCGGTCGCCGTCGTACGGGCCCCACGTGCCGGTCAGGCCCGCACCGGCGGCGTCGGCAGCGTCGCGGTACCCGGAGGCGAGCAGGTCGCGCAGCGGCGCGTGGTCCAGTGTGGCGTTGAAGTCGCCGGCCAGTATCCGAAGTGGACCGTCCGGTGTGGCCTTCGGCTGGCCCGCCAGGTCGGTGCGCCACAGGCCGAGCATCGCCAGCGAGTACGGCGCCGCCGGGTGCACGGACTCCACGACCGGGTGCGCGGCGCCCGGCACACGCACCGTCCCGTACGCCTGGGTGAAGCCGCCCTCGTTGCGCCGCACGCCGGTGTCGGCGAGCGGATGGCGCGAGTACAGGCCGGACCCCTCGGTGCCGACGATCGGGTTGAGGCGGCGGTGCGGCATCAGCTCGGCGAGCCCGTGCCGGTCGAGCTCGGCCGCCGCGTCCGGCGTGAACTCCTGTACCGCCAGCACGTCCACCCCGCGCTCGCGGACGATCGCCACCAGCGTGGGGATGTCGGCGCTGCCGGCGAGCAGGTTGGCGGTCAGCACCCGCAGCACCGGCCCGTCCCGGTCATCCGAACCGCCCACCGCGCGGGGCACCACCACACCGACCAGCGCAATCGCGGCGATGGCCGCCACGCTCGCCGGCCACCAGCGCCGCAGGGCGAGGGCGAGTGCCACCGGTATCAGGCTCCAGCCGGCTGCGTATGGGGTGAAGGCGAGCAGCTGCACCAGAGGGCCGCGCTCCAGCCCGCACAGCCGCACCGCTGCCCACAGCAGGCCCGGCACCGCCAGCGCCCAACAGACGACCGTCAAGACACGAGCCATCCGCGTAACCTCAGCTCTGGAGGGCGAAGTAGACCAGGGCGTCGTCAGGCGACAGGTAGACGTCGGCGGGGCGGCCTTGGTCGGCGAGCGCCTTGGTGTAGCTGTCGCTGTGCAGCCACTCGACGTCGGTCGGCACCAACAGCCGCAGCGCGGGCCACACCTCGACCGGCGACGCCACCGTCCATTCGTACGCCGCGAGGAGCTCCTGGGCCTCCTCCGTCCGCATCCGTACGACGCCCCGGTATTCCCAATCCGTCGGGCCCGGCGCCCGGGAGCACGCGTTGCCGAGTGCGCGCGTCTGCCAGTGGACCTCGACGTACTGCCCGATGCCGGGAAGGTCCTCCTCGGTCCACCGGTGGTCCCTGTACATTTCGGCCTGCGCGTCGGCCACCTTGTCGGCGCAGCTGTCGAGGTCGCACGCGCCAGCGCCGACACCAAGCAGCAACGCTTGGACGACCGCAGCCACCCGCGACCGGCCGATCATCGGAACACTCTAACGGCGGCCGGCAAATGCGGTGACGGCGTCGACGTGTCGGTTCTACGGCAGCCGGGAGAGGAGCGACCGATGACGGGGCAGCTTCGGCTCATCATCGTCAGTGGGGAGGAAGGCGCAGGCAAGTCCACCATTGTCCGTGCGCTGCTGCCCCATACGCCGCGGGCTGCCAGGATCGACGCGGAGGACATTGGACAAACGAACCCCTGCCCCATGGACGACCAGTTCTTCGACCTGCTGCGTCGCAACGTCGCCCTTCTCGTGGGGAACTTTTGGAGCGCCGGATACAGCAATGTCATCGCCGGCAGTTTCCTACGATCCTATGTGGACTATCTTGCCTTCCGGCCGCTGCTGACCCAACCCGTGGAGGTCTTTCTCGTGGAGCTTCGGGTGGCCAGGGACGTGCGGGAGCACCGACGGCTCACCCGCGCGAAGCGCACGACCCAGGAGTGGCGCGACAGGGCCGACCTGATGCCGGAGGATGTGAGCCTCCGGGAGGCGGTCGGTGCCGATTACCGGTACGTCGGCGTGGACACGACGCGGCTGGACGTCGCCGAGACGGTACAGCGGATCGTGGCCGGAATCCCGGAGGTGTACGAGCGGCGCCCTTGACTGCGTGGGCCCTGCGGCCACGCGACGAGGCCGGGCCCGCGCGCCCTGCGTGGATCAAGGGCAAACGCACGTGGTTCGATCTCTTTTCCGCGTGCGTTTGCCCTTGATCGATGCG
>NZ_JAIBNX010000343.1 GCF_026130045.1 Micromonospora sp. CPCC 205371 | reverse complement strand
GGCGTCCGCGCCGCGCGGGGAGGGGCGTCCGCGCCGTGCGGGGAAAGGCGGGTCGACGGGTCTGTGGGTCAGTGGCGGGTGGATTGCTCGACCGTGGAGATGACGCCGTGCGCGTGGGCCGGGGTCAGGCCGAGGTGGCTGGCGATCCAGCGGAGGCAGTCGAGCTCGTCGGGTGAGAGCGGACCGTCCGCGAGCCCCACCCGGACGGCCTCGGCCAGGTATCGCTCGCAGGCATCGAGAGTGAGGTTGTGGGCCAGGGTGCGCAGCAGGTCAGCAGCGGCCGGGGCGGGCAGGTTGAGGTCTGCCTGGAGCTGCGTGACGTCGTAGTCGGGCGCGCCCGATGAACGCACCGCGTCGACAGCGGTGCTGATGACGAGGTCGGAGCTGCGGCCGGCGCGCACGATGGCGGCCACGGCGGCGCGCATGCCCGCCGGAAGGGCCTTGGCCAGGTGTGCGCTGGTGGGGCGCTGGAGCACGGCCGGGTCGAAGCGCACCTTGCACGTCTGGCACTGGACGACCTCGCCGACCTTGTCGAGCGGGATCACCGGCAGGAAGAAGAGCGTGAAGAATCGGCGGGCGGTCCGGTGCTGGTACTCGCGGTCGCCGCCACAGTTGGGGCAGGCGAACTGGCCGGAGCCGATGAGACCGAAGATGTAGAAGACCGAAAAGCCGAAGATAATCACGCGCGAACCGTATCAGCGGCGTGGTGGTCAGCGGCCACCCGAGATGTAGTTGGTCAATGCGGTGCGCTCGGTCTCCAGCTCGTCGATGCGGTTCTTGACCACGTCGCCGATGCTGACCAGCCCGCACAGCACACCGCCGGCGACCACCGGCACGTGCCGGATGCGGCGGTCGGTCATGAGCCGCATCAGCTCTTCGAGGTGGGTGTCTGGAGCGACGACGTGCACCTCGGCGGTGTGGATCGCGGTGACCGGCTCGGCCAGCACCTCGGCACCGCGCTCGGACAGCGCTCGCACGATATCGCGCTCGCTGGCGATGCCGGAGACCGTGCGCCCGTCGCTCGACACCACGACCGCGCCGATGCGGTGCTCGGCCAGCACCGCCACTAGGTCTCGTATCCGGGTGTCGGGAGGAACCGTGATCACCCGGTCGCCCTTGACCCGAAGTACGTCGCTGATGCGCATCTAGACCTCCCGGGATGCCTGATGCGCATCAGCGTAGTCACCCAACCGCGACCCGGCAGCCCGTAATGCTCAGCAGCCTCACGCGCCACGCCCGGCCGCCCCGGCGGCGTAGGCGGCGAGGTTCTCGACCGGGAACGGGTCAGGCGCCGCTTGGGCGGACCACACCCGTCTCGTACGCGAAGACCGCCGCCTGGGTGCGGTCGCGCAGGCCGAGCTTGGTCAGGATGCGGCTCACGTGGGTCTTGATGGTCTGCTCGGCCAGCACGAGATGCTCGGCGATCTCCCCGTTGGACAGGCCCTGCGCGATGAGGGAGAGCACCTCGGTCTCGCGCTCGGTCAGCTCGCCGACCCGCTCCTTCAGCGGGGCGCGCGGGGCACTGCCCAGCCGGGAGAACTCCTCGATCAGCCGCTTGGTGACGTTCGGGGCGAGCAGGGCGTCGCCGGCCGCCACGACGCGTACCGCGTGGGCGAGCTCAGCGGCCGAGGCGTCCTTGAGCAGGAACCCGGACGCGCCGGCCCGCAGCGCCTCGTACACGTACTCGTCCAGGTCGAAGGTGGTCAGGATCAGTACCTTGACGGCGGCGCCGGCCGGCTCGGTGATCCGCTGGGTGGCCTCGATCCCGTCGACGACGGGCATGCGGATGTCCATCAGCACCACGTCGGGCACCAGCTCGGCGACCTTGGCTATGGCGTCCTGCCCGTCGATCGCCTGGCCGACCACCTCGATGCCGGGTTCGGCGTTGAGCAGCACCGTGAAACCCTGCCGCACCAGCATCTGGTCGTCGGCTATCAGTACCCGGATCGTCGTCATGGGGCGGTCTCCGTCGTCGGTGCTGGCAGGTTGGCGGTTACCTCGAAGCCACCGTCCGCTGTGGGCCCGGTCGTCAGCTTGCCGCCGAGCATGGCGACCCGTTCCCGCATGCCGAGCAGGCCGTGACCGACCTCCGAAGTGGATGGTGCCGGCGAGTCTGGCGCGGTGTTGACGACCCGGATCACCACGTTGGCTGCGTGGTACGCGATCTCGACGCGCACGCTGGCACCGGGCGCGTGCCGGATCGCGTGCCTGAGCGCCTCCTGCACGGCCCGGTACGCGGACAGCCCGCCGCCCGGCGGCAGCGGGCGCGGCTGCCCGGTGGTGCGGGTGGTGACCGTGAGCCCGGCGTCGCGCACGTTGCCGACCAGCTCGTCCAACCGCGCCAGGGTGGGCTGCGGCGTGTGCCCAGCCTCCGCGGGCGCGGAGGCGTCCACGCGCAGTACGCCCAGCACCCGGCGCAGTTCCGTGAGGGCCTCGAGCGCGTTGCCGCGGATGCCGGCGAGGTTCTGTTTCAGCTCCTCGGGCGGGTCGGCGACCAGGTGCGGCGCGACTTGGGCCTGGATGGAGATGACCGACAGGTGGTGGGCGACCACGTCGTGGAGCTCGCGGGCGATGCGGGTGCGCTCCTCCAGGAGTGTGCGGCGGGCCCGCTCCTCGGCGGAGATCTGGGACTGGGCCGCCAACTGGCCGCGGGCCACCCGCCGGGCCCGCCCGAGCGAGGCCAGCTGCGCGGCCAGGCCCCAGATCGACGCGGCCTGGCCGGCGTCGGTGTAGAAGAAGGCCACGGTCCAGGTGGCGTTGGGGTTCTTCGTGTGGACGTCGAAGCCGGTGCACGCCAGGCCGACCAGCACGCTCAGGGCTAGCGCGGCGAGCACCGTCCGGGGGCGGGCGCGCAGCGCGAGCAGGAACATCACACCGGCGACGGTGGCGATCGTGCCACCGTTCCACGGGTACGGGTCGCCCGCCACCGCGCTGCCGGGGATCATGGCGAGCGTGACCACCCACCAGGCGGGCACCGGGCGGAACAGTGCCAGGACGACGGCCGCCGCCTGCACCCCGGTCAGCAGGATCGAGATCTGTGTCTGGCCCGCGTACGCCCAGGACACCACCGCCGCGTAGAGCACCACGAGCAGGTGCGGCAGCCGGGCCAGCCAGCGCGGCCAGGCCAACGGCGGCAGCGGGTCGGCCGCCACCGTCCACAGGTCGCGGCGCACCGCCCGGACGGCGGCCGCCAGACGCCGTCCGGCGCCACTCTTGTCACCGCCCGTGCTCATCGCGTCCATGCTAAGTACTTCCGAGCTGGCCTGACCCGCTCATAGCCGTGGAACGCCGCACCGCACACCGCCAGGGCGAGCGCGAACATCGGCAGCCATCCGAAGCGGGCGACCACCCAAGCCGGTCCGTCGGGCACCGTGTGCAGCCCCGGCAGCCGGCGGCCGGTGAGCAGGCCCAGCGCGCTGACCGCGATCATCGCCGTCTGGTGCCACAGGAAGATCGTCATGGTGGAGAGGTTGACCAGCGCCACCGCCGCCCAGGCGGCCGGGCGTCGCATGAGCCGGCGCAGCGGCCCCAGCAGCAGGCCGGCCGCACCGCACTGGGCCAGGCCGAACGTGACGACGGCGAGGCTCGGCGGGTCAAGGTTGGAGAAGCCGTCGCCCGGTACGCCGACCATCGACGCCGGGTAACCCGCCCAGCGGACCAGCGCCGCCGTCGCCAGGGCGCCGCCGGCCAGCAGCGCCCAGAGCGTGGTGCGGTCCCGCAGCCGGCCGCGTGCCCATGCGGCGCCGATCGTGTACGGGACCAGCCAGCCCGCCGCCACGTTGGCCCAACCCAGCCAGGCCGGGCCGTCGAGGCCGAGCCGCACCGCGTCCACGAGAACCACGACGGCCAGCGGCCAGGCGAAGTGCACTTTGGACACCAGCGGCGTTGCCGCCGTCAACACCGCGAACACCAGCAGGAACCACAGGGGCGAGAGCACCAGCCGCAGCGGCGTGCGCACCGTCTGAACGTCCACACCGGACGCCAGCAGCACACCGGCCACCAGCACCCACACCACCAGTACGGCGGCCACCGGGCGGAACAGCCGCCCCGTCCGCGTCGCCACCCACCGTCCGTAGGGGACACCGCGGGCGTAGCCGCGCGTCGCGACCAGCCCGCCGACGAGGAAGAACACGGCGAGCGTCTGGAACACCCAGGACACCGGGACGAACACCGGCAGGTGCCGCAGCGGGCTCGCTCCGTGTACCGTGCCGCTGTCCACGACCAGAGCGGTGACCAGCCAGTGTCCAAACACGACACCGGCGACGGCGAGCGCGCGCAGCGCGTCGACGGCCCGGTCGCGATCCGGCGGCGTCGCGGCCTCGATCCGTGCGACCAGGTCACGCACGGCCGTCTCCAGCGACGATGCGGGCGATGCTGTCCAGCGACACCGAGCCGGCCTTCAGGTAGTCGCTGTGCGCGCTGTCGCCCGCCGCGAAGGCGTGCGCGCCGAACCCGGGCGAGACCGGATCGGTGCCGAACCCGACCGTGACGAACGGCAGCCGCAACCGCACGTCAGGCACCCGGCCGATCAGGTCGCGGGCACCCCTGCCGGCCCACACCGCGGCCGTCGTGCGCAGCGCGGCCACGTCGTCGACGCCGGTGCCCGGGCTTCCAAAGAGGACGATGTCGGAGGCGGCCAACCCTTCGGCGGCGCTGGCACACACGACCGACCCGTACGAGTGGCACAGCACCGACACCCGGGCCGCCGGCCTGGCCGCGGACACCTCGTCGACGAACGCCCGCAGCGCCGGGGCGGCGGCCTCGGCCCGCCGCGGCGTCAGCACCGCCAGGCTGAGCATGCTCGGCGCCGGGTAGCCGAGCCAGGCGACCACCGCTGACCGGTCACCGAGCCGCTGGAGCAGCGCCAGCGCACCGGCCCGAAGCCGCCCGTACTGCTCGAAGCTGGTATCGGAGCCCGGCACCAGCACGGCGATCCGCTCCGCCCCGCACAGGGGGCCGACCCCCTGGGCCCGGCGCCCCCCGTCGCGCCGGTCGAAGGACAGCAGCTTTCGCGCGGGGTCGGCCATCGCGTTTAGCGCGGCGGCCCCCCGCCGGTCACCGTGCCCGGCCGCCATCCGCTCGGCCGCGAGGACGCCGTCGCGGTTCGCGGCAAACCGGGCGGCCAGGTGGGTCGCACAGGCCGCGGCCGGCAGCGGCCCGAGCGACACGGGCGGCGGCGCGGGTACCGCCGCCGGCCGGGCCGCACCCGCCATGGGTACCACGACAGCGGTGCCGACGAGCGCCGCCAGCACCGTGCGGCGCAGCCTGCCGATTGGGGTAGGGGTAGCCATGCCGACGAAGCTACGGATCGGTCGTCGTAGCCGGCGTCCCTCCACAGAGCCCACTTGAGCGGTAGTCCCGAGGTACTACAGGGGCTCCCGCCGTGCCCCCGCCGTACGCCCCCGCGCCCCGTGGGCCGCGGCCGCGGGGGGCGGCGCGCCCGGCCGGCCGCGCGCCGGGGCGGCCGGGCGCCGCCGCCTGCGTGG
>NZ_JAIBNX010000342.1 GCF_026130045.1 Micromonospora sp. CPCC 205371 | reverse complement strand
GTACGGCGCCAGGTGCCCCCCGCCGGAGACCCATTCCGGTCCGCCCATCTCCACCACCACCGCGACGGGCCGTACGCCGAGCAGCGTCGCCACGGCGTGCGACATCCACCAGTACCGGTGAATGCCGCGGACGACGATCACCAGCGGACGCCCGCGTGCCGGATGGAGGGCGGCTCCCGGGTCGGCGGCGCTGAGCCGCACCGCGGTGGTGCCCGGCATCCGCGTGCGTAGCGGCGTCGCGACGCCCCACGGCGTCTGCGCCCCGGCGGCCATGTTGGCCGGCGGCGCGAACTCCACGACGTGCGGCGCGGTGGCAAGCGGCGGCGGCGCGGCGCCGTCGGCGACGGTGAGGCGGATCGCGCGCCGGGCAGCGAGCAGGCCGACCGGGGTCCCGTCCGGTCGGTCCGGCACGCCTGAGCCGGTTGCCGTGCGCGCCTGAACTGTCCACTCAGCCAGCTGCTCGACCCGTTTGGCGGCCTCGGCGAGACGCTCCTCGGGCAGTTCGCCGGTGGTCACGGCCTCCACAACGGCGTCGCGCAGCCGCAGGGCGTCGCCTTCGTCGAAGTGGTCGCCGCCCACGCACACCGCATCGGAGCCGGCGGCGAGCGCGCGCACGGCGGCGGCTTCGAAGCCGTACCGCCGCGCGATGGCCGCCATCTCGATGCCGTCGGTGACCACCGCACCCGCGAAACCGAGCTCGTCGCGGAGCAGGCCGACCAGGACTCGGCGGCTCAGCGTCGCCGGCCACTCCGGGTCGATTGCCGGCACGACCAGATGTCCGGTCATGATGGCCTGCGTGCCAGCGGCGATGGCGGCGCGAAAGGGCGGCAGTTCCACGGCGTCCAGCTCCGCGCGAGAGGCATTGATCCTTGGTACGTCGATGTGCGAGTCCACGCTGGTGTTGCCGTGGCCCGGAAAGTGCTTGGCGCAGGCGGCGACACCCGCGGACTGGAGTCCCGTGATCCAGGCGGCCGTGTGCCGCGCGACCAGGTCAGGGTCGGCGCCGAACGAGCGCACGCCGATCACCGGGTTGCGGGAGTCGGTGTTGACGTCGGCGTCCGGTGCGTAGTTGAGCGTCACGCCCGCCGCCGCGAGATCGTGGCCCAGGTCGCGGGCGACCGCCTCGGTAAGTGCCACGTCGTCGACGGCCCCTAGCGCCAGGTTGCCGGGCCGCGAGCTGCCCATCAGGGTCTCCAAGCGGGTGACGTCGCCGGCCTCCTCGTCGATGGCCACGATGACGTCGGGCCGTACGGCCCGCAGGGCGGCGGTCAGGGCGGCCAGCTGCGCCGGGTGCTCGATGTTGCGCCCGAAGAGCGCGACGCCCCCGAGCCCTTCCCCCAGAAGGCGGAGCACCCACGGCGGCGGCGTCGTGCCCGCGAAGCCGGGCTGCAGCACGGTGCCCGCGAGCCGGACCAGGTCACGGCTCCTCTGTCCTGTCATGCTGCCATAGTAAACAAACTTTTCTATTTTGGTGTGGGACAGTTCTGAAGCATGGACACCGGTTGGTACGACATCCCGGCCGTCCGGGTGGTCGGCGCGATTCTGGGCGCGCTGCTGCTTGTGGCCGCGATACGGTCGATGTTCGGAAAAGGCCGTTAAGCCTCACCTGAGCAAGGAGAGGCCGATCTGTGACTCGTCACGCCGGTAGACCTGGGGTAACGTGACGCGCGTCACAAGGAAGCGCATCGATCGTGGGGCAGATACGCGTGGATCTGGAAACCTCTTCCCGCCAGCTCGCCATCGGCTTGGCGCGGGTGGCAGTCGCCGTGCACGCCGCGGAAGGCCCGGGCGGCGAGCTGGAGCGCACGATCGCTGGGCAGCAGGTTCTGCTGATGCTGAGCCGGCGCAGTGAGGTGTACCCGCTGGCCGACCTCGCCGGCGACCTCGGCATGACCACGCAGGACACCATGACCGCCGTGTCGACGCTGGTCCGCGAGGGCCTGGTGTCGATGGACCCCTCCCCGTCGTACGCGCCGGCTGCCGTCCGCGTGGCGCTCACGACGGCCGGCCGCCAGCACGCCCCCGAGGTGCGCGGATGGGCCGCCGACCTGCTCGCCGAGCTGCACAACCTCGACCACGAGGGCCAGCATCGGCTGCTCGCCGTGGTGTCCGGCCAGATCCGCCGCATGCAGCGCGAGGGGCAGATCCCGGTCACCAAGATGTGCGTGACGTGCCGGTTCTTCGACGGATACGCCCATCCGGGCAGCACCCAGCCGCACCACTGCTGGCTCGTCGATACCCCGTTCGGGCACCAGGAGCTGCGGTTGCGCTGCCCCGAAGCACAGCCCGGCGAGGGCCCCGTCCGGCCCAGGGCGGTGTGACGGCGCCGCTGCTGGGTACCTCCGGGGCATGCGCATCGGCTACTTCCTCTCCAGCGAAGAGTTCACCCCCGCCGAGCTGATCGAGCAGGCGCGCGGCGCCGAAGCGGCCGGCTTCCAGGCATTGTGGATCTCCGACCACTATCACCCGTGGATCGACGCACAGGGGCAGAGCCCGTTCGTGTGGTCGATGATCGGTGCCCTGAGCCAGGTGAGCCGGCTACCGGTCACCACCGCGGTCACCTGCCCTACCGTGCGCATCCACCCCGCGGTACTCGCCCAGGCGGCGGCCACGAGCGCGGTGCTGCACGAAGGCCGGTTCGTGCTGGGTGTCGGCAGCGGCGAAGCGCTCAACGAGCACATCCTCGGCGACCCGTGGCCAAGCGCCGACGTGCGGCTGGAGATGCTCGAAGAGGCGGTCGCCGTGATGCGCGAACTGTGGAAGGGCGGCTTCACCTACCACCGCGGCAAGCACTACACCGTCGAAAACGCCCGCATCTACACCCTGCCCGACACGCCCCCACCGGTGTACGTCTCCGGGTTCGGGCCGAAGTCGGTCGACCTCGCCGCCCGCATCGGCGACGGATACGTCAGCACGATGCCGGACGGCGACCTGGTGCGGCGCTTCAGGGAGAAGGGCGGCGGCGACAAGCCCGCCCAAGCCGGGTTCAAGGCTTGCTTCGCCGACAGCGACGACGAGGCGGTGCGGATCGCGTACGAGCGCTGGCCGAACGCCGGCGTCCCCGGCGAGCTGTCCCAGGTCCTGCCGTCACCGAAGCACTTCGAACAGGCCAGCCAGCTCGTCCAGCCCGACGCGATGCGGGAGGCGTTCGTGCTGGGCAACGACCCCGACCGGCACCTGGAAATGATCGGCAAGTACGCCGACGCCGGCTTCGACGAGCTGTACATCGCCAACGTCGGCCCGCACTACCAGGGCCTCTTCGACCTGTACGCCAAGCGGGTCCTGCCTCGTTTGTAGCTTGCCGCGCTAGGGCAAGATGGCGGGGCCATGAGACTGCTGATGCCGCTGTTGCATGCCCGCCGCCTTCGCCGGGCCGCCCGCGATCATTTCGGCTGGCGGCGGCTGCGCGCCGGCCAGCTCGACGCGATGAAGGCGGTACTCAGCCGCCGTGACGTCCTCGTCGTCCTGCCCACCGGTGCCGGCAAGTCCGCCGTGTACCAGGTGCCAGCCACGGTCCTGCCCGGACCGACGGTGGTGATCTCGCCGCTGCTGGCTCTACAGCAGGACCAGATCGCCGCGCTCAACGAGCGCTGTTCCTCTCGGGGGCGTGACAAGCCGGGCCTGCGCGCCGTGCGCGTAAGCTCCGCCGAGACGCCCACCCAGCAGGCCGCGGCCTTCGAAGCGGTACGCCGGGGCGAGGCACGCTTCCTGTTCATCAC
Source organism: Micromonospora sp. CPCC 205371 (assembly GCF_026130045.1). Classification (GTDB taxonomy): domain Bacteria; phylum Actinomycetota; class Actinomycetes; order Mycobacteriales; family Micromonosporaceae; genus Phytohabitans. Next base: position 1,822 of record NZ_JAIBNX010000342.1, on the reverse strand, counting down.
GCCCGAGCAGCTCAGCAACCCTGACCGGCTCACCGAGGTACGCCTGCTGCGCCCAGCCCTGGTCGCCGTCGACGAGGCGCACTGCATCTCCGCCTGGGGCAACGACTTCCGCCCCGACTACCTCGCGCTCGGACACATGATCCGCGGCATGGGCCGGCCGCCGATCGCCGCGCTCACCGCCACCGCCTCCCCGCCGGTGCGCGACGACATCATCGGCCACCTCAGGCTGCGGCGCCCGCGCGTGGTGGTGTCCGGCCTCGACCGCCACAACCTCTTCCTCGAGGTCGCACACTGCCCGACCGAGGACTACCGGTGGCGCCGGCTGGTCGCGCTGCTGCGCGAGGGCGAGAGACCCGGCATCGTGTACGTGCCGACGCGTCGCGCCGCCGAGGAACTCTGCGAACGGCTCACCGCCGCCGGGTTCCCCGCGCAGGCGTACCACGGCGGGATGGCGGCCGGCGAGCGCGAGCGGCGGCACAACGACTTCCTCGCGGGCCGGGTACCCCTGATGGTGGCGACCTCGGCGTTCGGGATGGGCATCGACAAGTCCGACATCCGCTGGGTGGCACACGTGGCGCTGCCCGACTCGCCCGACAGCTACTTCCAGGAGATCGGCCGCGCCGGACGTGACGGTGCACCGGCCCGGGCCCTCCTGCTGTGGCGGGCCGAAGACATTGGCCTCCAGCGGTTCTTCAGCGGCGGCGCCCCCGACGAGACCGAACTGCGCGACCTGGCCGCCGTCCTGCGCACCGGCGACCCGCTCAGCCGCACCGGGCTGCGCGACCGCACCGGCCTCAGCCCGCGCAAGCTCGGCCGCCTGCTCAGCCTGCTGGAACAGGTCGACGCGGCCGTCACCCTGGGCAACAACAAGATCACCGCGCCGTCCTACGCGCCGGCTCCGGCCGAGGCGGCACGCGCGGCGCTCGCCGAGGCCGAGCGCCAGCAGGCGGTACAGCGGTCGCGCACCGACATGATGCGAGCCTTCGCGGAGAGCCGGTCGTGCCGGGGACAGGCTTTGCTCACGTACTTCGGCGAGCACATGACGCGACCGTGCGGCCACTGCGACAACTGCTCCGCCGGCTCGTCTTCCGACGCGGCCAGCACCGGACCGTTCCCCCTGCACAGCACCGTGCGACACGCCGACTGGGGCACCGGGATGGTGATGGGCTATGAAGCGGACCGGATGACGGTGCTCTTCGACGACGTAGGGTATAAGACTTTGTCGGTGCCGGTGGTCCGTGAGCAAGGACTGCTGACTTGACTCACTGGAGAGGGGCGCACACGTGACGGAGCAGCCGGTATACACGAGGCTCGGTTTCACTGACGAGGAGTGGGGCCTGCTGGTCGGCCTGCCGCAGTCGGTGCTGACCGCGGCCAGCGTGGCCGAGCCCGACGGTGCGAAGCGCACCCACCAGGAAAACGCCGCCGGCCTGGAAGCCATCGCCGAGGGCCGGGAAGACGCCGACCCGCTGGTCGCGGCCGTGGCCCAGGAATTCGTCAACCGCGTCGGCGACCCTGAGCTGGGCGAGGAACTCCCGTCCATCCAGCCCGCCGACCCGGAGGCGTACATCGCCGACGTCCTCAGCCGGGCCGCCGAGGCCGCGAAGCTCCTGGCCTCGAAGGTCGACGAGGGCGCGGCCGGCGCCTACAAGCACTGGCTGGTGACCATCGCCGAACAGGTGGTGACGGCCGCCCCGAGCGGCGGCATCCTGGGCATAGGCGGCGACGTGGTGACAGACCCCGAGCGCAAGTTCCGCGACAGGCTGGCGCACGTCCTCTCCGACTAGCCGCGCGCCACTGGCGCCGCCCCGAGCACTGGCGC
>NZ_JAIBNX010000341.1:859-5779 GCF_026130045.1 Micromonospora sp. CPCC 205371 | reverse complement strand
GCGCGAGACGGTGGAGATGTGCACGCCGGACGCGCGGGCGACGTCGCGAATGGTGGCGGGCACAGCGGTATCTCCGTCCATCTTCGTGTGGTGGTCGTCACTGGGGTCGGCCAATTAATGCAAACGGTTGCTGGCCTGTCAACGGATCTTGGTTTCAAATGTGTTGCGGTAGCCCGCCTATCGGGTGCGTGAGCGATACAAAACGGACGTCCTCGGTGCAAACCTTTGCAGTGGGCGAGGGGTTGAAACGGTCCCGATCCGGGAAGGTACGGTTGGCGGAATCACCGGCCCTCGAAACGGATAGCTCGATGAGTACTGCGGCGCCTGGCACCTTCGATCACCCCGCGCTGCTCTACCGCGACTCCGCTGAATACCTCGCGGGCACGCTGCCGTTCATCCGGGCCGGGCTGGCGGCGGGCGAGCCGGTGCTGGTGGCGGTGCCGGGGGACAATCTGACGCTCATCGAAGAGGGCCTCGGCGACCAGGCCGCGATGGTGACGCTGCGCGACATGAGCCGGGCCGGGCGCAACCCTGGCCGCATTCTGCCGGGCGTGCTGCTGGCCTTCGCCGCCGCGCATTCCGGCCGGCCGGTACGCGTCATCGGCGAGCCGATCTGGGCCGGGCGCAGCGCGCTGGAGTACCCGGCCTGCGTGCAGCACGAGGCGCTGATCAATACCGCGTTCGCCGAGCGGCACGGCGCCATCCTGTGCCCTTACGACGTGGCCCGGCTCGCGCCCGAGGTGGTCCACGACGCGTACCGGACGCACCCGGTCGTCGAGACCGTGACCGGCCGCGCGGACAGCGCACACTACGCAGATCCGGTCGCGGTCGCGGCCCGGTTCAATCAGCCGCTCTCCGACCCGCCGCTCGGCGCGGCGGCCATGACCGTCGACGGCGGCAGCCCCGCGGCGGGGGGCGGCGGCCAGGGCCGCGGCGGGCGGGGGCCTGCCGGGGGAGCGGCAGCTCGTCGCCGCGCGCTGCGCGGCCGCCGGTCTCGACAGCCTGCGGATCGCCGACTTCACGGTGGCGGTCAACGAGCTCGCCACCAACTCGGTCAAGCACGGCGGCGGCGCCGGCACGCTCGCGATATGGACGGAAGGCGGCGCGCTCGTGGCCCAGGTGCACGACGGCGGCCACATCGCCAACCCGATGTCCGGGCGGGTGCCGCCGCCGCTCGACAGCGCGAACGGTGGGCGCGGGCTGGTGCTCGTGAACCAGCTCTGCGACCTGGTTCGCGTGCACACCACGCCCGACGGCACCACCATCCGGGCCCTGCTGTACCTGTAGATCTGCGCCTGTAGCTATGCCGCCGTGCGGCGGCGGAAGAGCGCGCCGGCTGCGGCCACCGACACCAGCAGGATGCCGCCGCTCCAGGCGAGGGCCAGCCAGGGGGCGGTGCCGAGGTCGGTGCCGAGCATCAGCCCGCGCAGCGTCTCGATCACCGGGGTGGCCGGCTGGTGCTCGGCGAACCCATGTATCCAGCCGGGCATCGTGTCGATCGGCACGAACGCGCTGCTCGGGTACGGCAGGAACATCACGAAGAACGTGAAGCCACCGGCCGCTTCCGCGGAGCGTACGAGCAGGCCGACCGCCGCGGACAGCCACGACACCGCGAACACGAACAGCAGCAGGACGGCGGCGACCGCCAGCCATTCGAGCGGCCCGGCCGCCGGCCGGAACCCAATGATCAGCGCGATGCCGAGCACGAGCAGCGTGGAGGCCAGGTTGCGGACCACGCTGGCCACCACGTGGCCGGTCAGGAAGGCGACGCCGCCGACGTCCATGGACCGGAACCGGTCGACGATGCCGCCGGCAACGTCCTGGCTGACGCTGACCGCCGTGGTGGACGCACCGAACGCCGCGCACAGCATGATGACGCCCGGCACCACGTAGGTGACGTACTTCGTGCCGGTCTCGATCGCGCCGCCGAACAGGTACACGAAGAGCAGCATCAGCATGATGGGCAGCATCAGCGCGGTGAGCAGGGCGTCGAGGTTGCGCCGGGACAGGCGCACCGAGCGGTCGATCATTACGAGGGCGCTAGACATTTGCTGTTTCCTTCTCGTGTGCCGGCGTCCCCGTCAGGGCGAGGAACACGTCGTCCATGGTCGCCGCGTGCAGCGCGAACCGGTCCACCGCGCGCCGCCCCGGGTCGATCTCGTCGAGCAGCGCCCGCACGTGCGCGGCGCTGCCGTCGGTGGCCACGCCGAGCGTCCGCCGCGCCGGGTCACGCAGCAGTAGCCGATCACCGAGGTGGGCGGCGACCGCGTCGTACGCCGCCGGGTCCGCGAGCGTCAGGTCGAGGCGTTGGCCGCCGACCTGCTCCTTCAGCCGGGCCGCGGTGCCGTCCGCGACCAGACGACCATGATCGAGTACCGCGATGCGACCGGCGAGTTGGTCGGCCTCCTCCAGGTACTGCGTGGTGAGGAAGACCGTCACGCCACCGCGTACCAGATCGCTGACCACGTCCCACATGGCCTGCCGGCTGCGCACGTCCAGCCCGGTCGTCGGCTCGTCCAGGAAGATCACGGACGGCTGGCCGACCAGGCTCGCGGCGAGGTCGAGGCGGCGCCGCATGCCTCCCGAGTACGTGCCCACCCGGCGGTCGGCGGCGTCCACCAGGTCGAACCGCTCCAGCAGCTCGGCGGCCCTCTTGCGGGCGTCCGCCCGGCCCAACCCCGACAGGCGGCCCATCATGCGCAGGTTCTCGGCGCCGGTCTGCAGCTCGTCGACCGCCGCGTACTGGCCGGTGAGGCTGATCGCCCGGCGCACCCGGTGCCGCTCGCGCACCACGTCGAATCCGGCCACCGTGGCCCGGCCGCCGTCTGGCTCGGTCAGCGTGGCCAGGATGCGCACCATCGTCGTCTTGCCGGCGCCGTTCGGCCCGAGGAGGGCGAAGAGGGTGCCGGGCGCGACCCGGAGGTCGACGCCGGCGAGCACCCGGTTGGCGCCGTACGACTTCTCGAGGGCGGTCACCTCGACCGCAGGTACGTTGTACGAACACATGCGTACACCGTACGGTCCCTTTTCGACCAGCGCAAACTGTACTAGTCTAGGGGCATGAGTACTAGTACAGATGCGCCGTACCTGCGGATCGCCAACGAGATCCGGCGGCGGATCGCGGCGGGTGAGCTGCGTCCGGGCGACACGGTGCCGTCGACGCGGCAGCTCACCCGCGAGTTCGGCGTCGCCCTCGCCACCGCGACGAAGGCCCTCGCCGTGCTGCGCCAGGAGGGTGCGGTGACCGCGGTGCCCCGCGTGGGCACGGTCGTGGCCGGCGCCCCGCCAGCGACGGCCCCGCGGCGGGTGCGTGACGACGGTCGCCCCATCTCGCGCGACAGCATCGTCAGCGCGGCCATCCGGATCGCCGACGCCGAGGGCCTCGACGCGCTCTCCATGCGCCGCGTCGCCGCCGACATCGGCATCCCGACCATGTCCCTGTACCGCTACGTCCCCAGCAAGGAGGACCTGCTCCTGCGCATGGTCGACGCGGTGTTCGCCGAGGACCCGCTCCCGGAGCCCGCACCGCACTGGCGCACGTGCCTCGAAGACCTGGCCCACCTCCAGTGGGCGATCTGTCACCGTCATCCGTGGGTCGCCCGACAGGTCTCGATCACCCGCCCGATGGCCGTGCCGAACGGCATGGCGCACACCGAGGCGTCGCTGCGCGCCCTCGACGGCCTGGGCCTCGACAAGGCGACGATGGTGCACGCGGCGGTGACCATCGCCGGGCACGTCGTCGGCACCGCCCTGCACCTGGAGCAGGAGGTCGAGGCCGAGCAGGACACCGGGCTGAGCAACGAGGAGTGGTACGAGGCGCAGGACCTGACGCTGGGCCGGCTGCTCGCCTCCGGCCGCTTCCCGATGCTGGCCAGCCTCGACGAGATCCCCGACTTCGACCTCAACCTCGACATCGTCTTCGAGCTGGGCCTGCGCCTGTTGCTCGACGGCTTGGCGGCGATGATCGCCGACGCCGGGTCCGGCGCCCGCTGAGCCGGGTTTGCCGCCGCGCCTTGATCAGTTAGGGTAGGCATGCCTAATTCGAGGGAGGGCGCTGTGACGTTTCGGGTTTTCCGGGTCGAAGTGCGGGCGGTGCGCAGGCTCAGCCCCAGCTTCCTGCGCGTGACGTTCACCGGCGACGACCTCGACGCCTTCGAGGACACCGGCTGGGACCAGCGCATCAAGCTGGTGCTTCCGCTGCCCGACAGCGGTGTCGCGCACATGCCCGTCGGCCCCGACTGGTACACGAAGTGGCGCGAGCTGCCCGAGGAGAGGCGCAACCCGATCCGCACGTACACGACTCGCTACGTGCGTCCGGCGGCTCGCGAGGTCGACCTCGACGTAGTGCTGCACGGCGACGGCGGGCCGGCCGCACGCTGGGCGCAGACCGTCCGCCCCGGCGACATCGCGGGGCTGGTCGGGCCGGATGCCGAGGCCGGTGGCCCGCACGGCGGCATCGAGTTCCGCGCGCCGGCCGATGGGCGTCCGCTGCTGCTCGCCGGCGACGAGACGGCGGTACCGGCAATCGCCACGATCGTCGAGCAGTTGCCCCGCGACGTGCGCGGCGAGGCGCTGCTGGAGGTACCCGAGCCCGGCGACGTCCTGGAGCTCGACGCGCCCGCCGGCCTGCGGATCACCTGGCTGGCCCGCGACGGCGGCGCGCATGGCAGCCGGCTCGTCCCGGCCGTCACGTCGGCGGCCGCGCGGCTGCTGACGAAGGCACCCGCGCTGGCGGCAGTCGGTGCCGGCGCCCTGCTCGACGACATCGACGTCGACCGCGAGACCCTCTGGGAGGTGCCGGAGGAGAGCGCGAGCGGCGACCTGTACGCGTGGCTGGGCGGCGAGGCCGGCGTGATCATGGCGCAGCGCCGCCACCTCGTGAGCGAGCGCGGCGTCACCGCGAGGCGGCCGCGTACGTAC
>NZ_JAIBNX010000341.1:0-849 GCF_026130045.1 Micromonospora sp. CPCC 205371 | reverse complement strand
CCCTGTCCGCGGGGCGGGGGGGGGAGCCGGGCGGAACCAAGCGGCGCCCCCCCCCCCTCGTGAGCGAGCGCGGCCTCGACCGCAAAGCGGTCGCCTTCATGGGCTACTGGCGCCTGGGCCGCACGGAGGACGACGACTGAGCCTGCCCCGGGGCCCGCGGCGGGCGGGACCGGGCGGGCCCGGCGTGGGTGGTTAGAGGGGGCGGGCGACCATCCATTGGTGGCCGAAGGGGTCCTGGAAGCGGCCGCCTCGTTCGCCGTACGGCTGGTCGGCTATCGGGTAGATCACCGTGGCGCCGGCCGACGACAGGCGTTCGCCGAGCGCGTCGACGTCGTCGACGTACAGGGCCATGATGACCGGCGTGCCGCCCAGCGTCGCCGGTGAGCGGTCGGCGTCGTCTTCGTCCTTGACCGCGACCGTCGCGCCGGCGATCACCAGCTCGGCGTGCACGATCTTGCCGTTGGCGTCGGTGTGGCGGGCCGTCTCCTTGGCGTCGAAGGCGGCGACGTAGAACTCGATGGCGCGAGCAGCGTCGCGCACCACAAGGCGTGGATAGAACATGCCCCCATCGTCGCGCCGGGGCGGGCACCCCGCTTGTAAGAATCAGACCGGCACGTGGTTCGCCTCGCTGGGGGAGCGCGGCGCGTAGTCGGTCGGCAGCATGCCCGCCAGCTCCCGAAACTCGTGGATCATGTGCGCCTGGTCGTGGTAGCCGCACTCGGCGGCTCGCCGCGCCCAGTCGCCTTCGGTCGCGAGCAGGCGCCGCAGGCGCCGCACCCCCCCGGACCGGTTCGGGGCCCGCCCCACCCCCTCCACGAAGCGGCGCGCCCGGCCGCGGGGCGTCCCGCC
>NZ_JAIBNX010000340.1 GCF_026130045.1 Micromonospora sp. CPCC 205371 | reverse complement strand
CCCGCGCGGCACGGCCCGGCACGGCCCGGCACGGCACGGCCCGGCACGGCACGGCACGGCCCGGCGCGGCCCGGCGCGGCGCCGGACGGCGCGGCGATCAAGGAGATCCGCATCGATCAAGGGCAAATGCACGCGGATTTGAGATCGAACCACGTGCATTTGCCCTTGATCGGCGGGAGGCGCGCATCCGCGCGTCCGTGGGAAGCGCGGAGCGACGCGGAGCGTGTGGGGTGGTTATGGGAGTTGTCGGGCTACCTCGCCGGCTAGGACGTCGAGGTGGTCCAGGTCGGCTAGGTCGAGGATCTGGAGGAAGAAGCGCGTGGCGCCCAGCTTGGCGTACTGCCCGATCTGGTCGACGACCTGGTCGGGTGTACCGAAGATCGGGGGCTCCTGACCGATCCTTTCGGCTCGGGCGCGCGCCTCCGCGGCTGTCCGTCCACATGCGACGGTCTGCGCGACGGACAGTACCATCGGCTGCTCGCGGCCTTCACTCTCGCACGCGGCCCGCACCCGCTCGTACGCCTGCGCGGTCACGTCGACGGACCGGAACGCCACGTTGTACTCGTCGGCGTACTTGGCGGCCAGCGTTGGTGTGCGCTTGGGTCCGACACCGCCGACGATGACCGGCGGACCGGGGGTCTGCGCGGGTTTCGGCAGGGCCGGCGAGTCGTACAGGTCGTAGTGGCCACCGCGGAAGCTGAACGTCTCGCCCGGCGGGGTGGCCCACAGGCCCTTCACGATCGCCAGCTGCTCGGAAAGCTTGTCGAACCGCTCACTGATCGGAGGGAACGGGATGCCGTACGCGGTGTGCTCCGGCTCGTACCAGCCGGCGCCGAGACCCAACTCGACCCGGCCGCCGCTCATCTGGTCGACCTGCGCGACGCTGATCGCGAGCGGCGCTGGCAGCCGGAACGTCGCCGAGCTGACGAGCGTGCCGAGCCTGATGCGGCTGGTCTGCACGGCGAGCGCGCCCAGCGTCACCCACGCATCAGTGGGGCCTGGCTGGCCGCCGTCGCCCATGATGGCCAGGTAGTGGTCGGACCGGAAGAACCCGTCGAACCCGCACTCTTCCGTGCGCAGGGCCACCTTGAGCTGGTCATCGTAGGTGGCGCCTTCTTGGGGTTCCGTAAAAACACAAAGCCGCATTCGATCACCCTACCCAGCCCGGTCGGACACGAGCAGCGATCGACCGCTAACGTTCTGGCATGACCGGTTACGACTGGATCAGCTTCACTACTGACTACGGGCTCTCCGACGGGTTCGTTGCCGCATGTCACGGTGTGGTGGCACGGCTTGCGCCGCAGGTACGCGTCATTGATGTGACGCACTCGGTCGCGCCTGGCGACGTGCCCCGGGGTGCCGCCGTGCTCGCTCAGACGGTGCCGCATCTGCCGCAAGCGGTACACGTGGCTGTTGTCGATCCTGGCGTGGGCACGGCCCGGCGGGGCATCGCGGCGAGCACACCCGGTGGCCTGCTCGTCGGGCCTGACAACGGTCTGCTGCCGTGGGCGGCGGATGCGCTCGGCGGCCTCGACGCCGTTGTAGAGCTGGCGAATCCGGAGTGGTTCGCGCCCGACGTGTCGCGGACGTTCCACGGCCGCGACGTTTTCGCGCCGGTGGCCGCGCGCCTCGCGCGCGGCGCGCCGCTCACCGACGCGGGTCCGCCCGTCGACGCCGCGGGGCTCGTGCGGCTGCCCGATCCGGTGGTCGCGGTCGGCGACGGCTGGCTGGAGGCGGAGGTGCTGACCATCGACCGGTTCGGAAACGTGCAGCTCGCCGCGCCCGGCGAGGCACTCGACGGCCTCGGGCCGGCGCTGCGCGTCGGCGGGGTCCGCGCCGTGCGCGGTGGCACGTTCGCCGAGGCCTCCCCCGGTGGTTTGATCGTTTACTCGGACTCGGCCGGCCGGGCGGCGGTGGCGGTCAACGGTGGTCGCGCCGCGGTCGTGCTCTCGGTGACACCGGGTGACGTGGTGCGGATCAACTCGACGGGGTGAGCCGGTGGTGCACCCAGACGTTGGGCTCGACGTAGACGGCAACGTCCTGTGCGACGTCGCAGTGCACCGGGCTGAGCGCCTGCGGCACCCGCACCGCGCCACTGGTGTCGAAGGGCAGGCCGGTCCACTCGCGCCAGCGCGCCAGCCGGGCTGGGATGACCATGCTGGTGTGCGCGACGTTGACGATGCGGCCGCCGGCTCGCACGTGCACGCGCAGCCACGGGTCGACCGGCAGCCCGTCGTCGCGGGTCCACCTGGCGTACTCGTCGATCGGCATGTCCGGATGCAGGTGCTTGCCGTTGGGGCGCACCGGCGCGACCAGGTCTTCGAAGCCGTGCTTGGCCGCGTTGTCGCGCATCGCGGCGAGCATCCGCCCCGACATGCCCGTGCCGCGCAGGTCGGGCCTGATGAGGATCTCCAGGGCTGACACGATCGTGGCCTGCCCGCCGCCGAGCCGGTCGTACGCGGACGCCCGGACCGCCCAGTCCCACCCACCGTCGGGCAGCCCGTCGTCGGGGTCGCCGTCCCAGGCGATCGGCACCGAGTGCGCCTTGGCCACCGGCTGACCGGTGGCGCGGTCGACCGCGATGAGGACGTAGTCCGGGTACGCGGACACGTGGTAGCCGTAGTAGAACCAGGCGGTCGGGTCGTTCGTCATGAAGGCCGGCCAGAATCCGTCGAGCTGGCCCAGCATCGGCGCCCACTCCGGCCGCTCCGCGACGGTGGCGATCTCCACGTCCATGTAAGCCATTCTGTTTCATCGCCCGGTGGTAGGGCGACTTCGATATGCATCCACATATGCCATTCAATCGATATGGTCGGAGCACCCCAATCCCCCCGGGAAAGGACGGCGACCATGAAATCGCTCCGGCTGCTCCTCGTCCTCGCACTCGCGGCATTCGGCATAGCCGTGCCCAGCGCCGCCAGCGCCGACATCGGCCCCTACGTCGTGAACGGCCGGCCCGCCACCGAGAACTACTCGTTCATGGTGTACGTGTCGGGCTGCACCGGTTCGCTGATCAAGGCCAACTGGGCTGTCACCGCCAAACACTGCCCCACGCCCAGTTCGGTGCGCGTCGGCAGCGTCAACCGCACCAGCGGCGGCACCGTGATCGGCGTGACCCGCGCGGTCAACAACCCGAGCATCGACGTCAAGCTGCTCCAGCTCGCGGGCAACGTCTCGCACGCGCCGGCGCCCATCCCCACCTCGTCCGGCGCGGTCGGCACCGCCACGCGGATCATCGGCTGGGGCCTGACCTGCCCGAACCGCGGATGCGGGCCGGTGCCCACCGTCGCCAACGAACTCGACACGTCGATCGTCGCCGACAGCCGGTGCCTCGGTATCAACGGGCCGGGCGAGATCTGCACCAACAACACCAACGGCAACGCGGGCGCCTGCTACGGCGACTCGGGCGGCCCGCAGGTGCGGATGATCAACGGGCGCTGGAACCTCATCGGCGCCACCAGCCGTGCCGGCAACAACAACGCCACGTGCGCGACCGGCCCGTCGATCTACGGCGACCTGACGGCGATCCGCTCCTGGATCAACACTCAGGTGGGCGGCCTGCCCGCGTAACGCACCCTTTTGTGATCAGGGCGTCCCTCAAGTTGTGAGAGCGACTTGAGGATGAACGGTCCGAGTCGCTGCGCGGCACTTGCGCACGACGGAGTAGGCGACTCGGACCGTTCACAGCCCTGATCACGCGGTGTCAGGATTGGGCCGTGCCGGAAGGGGACACCGTTTGGAACACGGCGCGAGGGCTGCACCGGGCGCTCGCTGGCCGCCAGCTCACCGCGTCGGATTTTCGGGTACCCCAACTCGCCACCGCCAGCCTCGTCGGCTGGACGGTCCTGGAGTCCCGCAGCCGGGGCAAGCACCTCCTGCTGCGGGTCCGCGACGAAGACGGCACTCGAAACCTCACGCTGCACTCGCACCTGCGCATGGACGGCGCCTGGCGAACGTACGCGCCCGGTGAGCGCTGGGCCGCCCGTCCGGCTCATCTGATCCGGGCGGTACTGCGAACGGCCGACGCCGTCGCGGTCGGCTACCACCTGCACGACCTGGCGTTGGTGCCCACCGCCGAAGAGGAGACGCTCGTCGGCCACCTCGGGCCGGACCTGCTCGGCACCGACTGGAATCCCGCGGAAGCGACCCGGCGCATCGCACGCCAGCCCGGCGCGGCCATCGCCGAGGCGCTGCTCGACCAGCGAAATCTGGCCGGCATCGGCAACCTGTACAAATGCGAGGTCCTCTTCGTGCGCGGCATCGAGCCGTGGACCGCGGTCCGCGACGTGCCCGACCTGCCGGGGTTGGTGGCGCTCGCGCAGCGGATGCTCGCGTCCAACCGCGGCCGCTGGCTCCAGACCACGACGGGCTCGCTGCGTAAGACGGAGGCCAACTACGTGTACGGCCGGCGTGGCCAGCCGTGCCGGCGGTGCGGCACGCTGATCAAGATGCGGGAGCAGGGCGACCGGATCACGTACTGGTGCCCGCGCTGCCAGCCGCCTCGACCAGCGCGGTAGCCACGTCGGGCGGGGGCGTGCCGCTGGGCAGGAGGCGGTACAGGACGCGCAGGTCGGCGAGCGCCTGCTCGACCGTCCAGCCAGCGGCCGCGCGTTCCCGGCCCAGTTGGGCCGCGGGCGGTTCGGGCGCCCGCCCCTGCACGATCGCCCTGGTCAACGCGTCCACCGCTGGTGTCCACCAGTCGCCCGGTGACGCGTACCCGATCTCCTGGACCTCGGCGTGCCACGCCTCCCGCAGCGTCACCGCGTCCGTCCGGTAGCGGTAGCTCGTCCTCGCCCGCCGTTCAGCCGCCTTTGCCGACAGCCACCGGTCGCCGTCCATGCCCATCGTCGGCTCCCCGCTCGTGCTCCGTTTGCTTCGGGCGGGCCTTCGCCCGCCATCACGACGACAACCGGGATACGCGATCATGACGCGATTTCACTAACCGGATTAAACGGACACCTCCGTGACAGGCTTGGTGCGGGGGCGTTGGTCCGGGTGATGACCGACTACGACGGCGAACCTAGCGACCCGGAGCTGATCGCCGCGGTACGTGCCGGCGCGCACGACGCCTTCGAAGCGCTGTACCGCCGCCATGTGGAGCCGGCGCGGCGGGTGGCCCGTGCCCTCGCGCGCAACCCCGCCGAGGTCGACGACCTGGTGGCGGAGGCGTTCACCAAGCTCTTCGGCACGCTCCGCGAGGGCGGCGGCCCCGACGTGGCGTTCCGCCCGTACCTGGTCACCACGATCAGGCGACTCTTCTATGACAGCCAGCGGCGGGCGCGACGCGAGAACGTCACCGACGACCCGGCGATCCACGCCCCCGGCGTACCGTTCGACGACACCGCCGAGCGCAAGCTGGAGTACGCGCTGGTGGCGCGCGCCTTCACCAAGCTGCCCGAACGATGGCGCACGGTCCTGTGGCACACCGAAGTCGAGGGCGACCCGCCGTCCGCCGTCGCGCCGCTCATGGGTCTGACGCCCAACGGTGTGGCCGCGATGGCGTACCGGGCCCGCGAGCGGCTCCGCGAAAACTACCTGCGCGAGCACATCGCCACCGAGCCCGCCGACGGCTGCCGTTGGGCGATCGAGCGGCTAGGCTCCCACGTCCGGGGTGGACTGTCCCGCCGCGAGAACCGGCGCGTCGACGAGCACCTGTCCGGCTGCGGGCCATGCCACCTGCTCTTCGTGGAGCTCGACGAGGTGAACTCGGCACTGCGCTCGATCCTCGTGCCGGTGCTACTCGGTATCCCGGCGGCGGCGTACCTCGGCGCGGCCGGTGCTGGGTTTGGCACCGCAGCCACGGGGGCTGGCGCGGCGGGTGCAGGGTTTGGGACGGCCGGTGCTGGCACGAGCGCTGCCGGCACCGGGGCAAGCGCGGCAGGGGGCGGCGCGGCGGGGCCGGCCGCGGCTGGCACGGGTGCGGCCGGAGCGAGCGGGGCTGGAGCGAGCGGGGCTGGGACGGGCGCGGCAGGGGGCGG
>NZ_JAIBNX010000034.1:51669-52740 GCF_026130045.1 Micromonospora sp. CPCC 205371 | reverse complement strand
GGGGGGCGGGGCGCCCCGCGGGGGGGCAAACCTCTCCCCGGCCCCCGCGCCCCCCCCCCCCCCGGGCGGGGGGCCCGCCCGCAGGCGGATCACAGCTGCGATCGCCACTCCCGCGCCACCCGCCAGGATGGCGGCCACCACGATGCGCGCCCCGGTCGCCGACCACGGCACCGGGGCGATCGCGCGGGCGAACACACCCGGGCGGCGTTGCCCGCCCCCGCGAAGATCGCGACGCTCGTGCCACCCAGAGCCAGCGCGAAGTCGCCGCCCGCCCGGCGCGCCAGGGCGGACACCCCGGCTGCCAGGGCGCCGAGCGCGGTCAGGATCGGCCATACCTGCCCCATGAGGAGGCCCCGCAGCACGCCGCCGATACCGTCCGCCCCGGCGTCGAGTTCGCGCGCGACCGCGTACCCGATGGCGAGCGGCCCGACGGCGATGGCGACGGTGGCGAGGACCGGCAGCGCGCGCCGCCAGAGCCCGAGGGCGCCTACGCCGATGGCGGCGAGCAGGCACATCGCCCACCACAGGCCGGGACTGGGCGGGGGCAGCCAGTCGAGCGTGCCGCGTACGTCCATTGTGGTCACGCCGTCACGCAGCGGCACCACCCAGTCGCGTACCCGGTGCACCCGGCCCGGATCGGCTTGGACGGCGGGCGGTGGCGTGGCGCTCATCCAATGTGTCCGGTGGTCGTGCCAGCGCCAGACCGGCTCGCCGGCGGCCTTGCGCCACTCGGGCGGCAGGGTCGGGTTCGCGGTCGCGGGCACCTCGGCGTCGCCGGCGATGGTGGTGTTGAGGTAGGTGGCGGGGGAGTGCGTGTTCTCGTACACCCCGTCGGGGCGTACCTCCAGGTAGGGCTCGCCGTCGTATCCGAGCACCTCGATCGTGCGGCCGGTGCGGTTCGACAGTTCCAGCCGCCCGCCCGCCTCGACGGTCCGTACCGTGAGCCCCGCCACGGCCGGGACCGATGTGACGAGCGTGCGGTAGTTGGTGCCGTCGGGAGCGTCGGCACCGTGCGCGTACACGGGCGCGGGGATCGCCAGCACCGCGAGGGTGCTGGCGATCGCCACGAAC
>NZ_JAIBNX010000034.1:49739-51659 GCF_026130045.1 Micromonospora sp. CPCC 205371 | reverse complement strand
TGGGGAGGTGGGCGCGGGGGGGGCGCGCGCCGGCGGGCCGGACCGGGGGGGCGGGGACGCCCACCCCCGCGGGGTTGCTGGTGCTCGCCACGAACGTCAGCCGACGGCCGCGAGAATGGCCTGGGTGGTCGGCTGGACGTCTTTGCCGTTCACCTTGACGGTGGGCGTGCCGGTGACCCCGGCCTCGCTCGCCTCGTCGGTCACGTGTGACGTCCACGACTTGTACTTCCCGTCCCGTACTGCTTGGGCGAACGCATCGCCGAGCCCGATCGACCTGCCGATCTCGATGAGCTCATTGTCGCTCAGCCCGGCGCTGCCCTCCGCCGGCTGCTTGGCGAAGAGTGCCTTGGCGTACTCCCGGAACTTGCCACCCTCGGCGGCGGCACCGGACGCGGCGGACGCCCGCGTGGAGTAGTCCGTTGTGGACGCCCGGTCCAGGTACGCCACCGGGTGGTACACGATCGTCACCTTGCCGTCCTCGACAAGCTGGTCGAGCGCGGCGCCCGTCTGCGTCTCGAACTGCCCGCACGCCGGGCAGATGAAGTCCTCGTACACGTCGATCTTGACCGGACCGCTGCCGACCGAGATGCCGGCGCCGTCCGCCGTGGCGCCCGCCGGCGCCACGTAGGTGCCGGAGTCCTGGCTGGCGTAGATGCCCCAGCCGATCATCCCGGCGATGACGATCGCGGCGACCGCGATGACCGTGGTCCACAGCGTCCGCGACCGGCGTTTCTCCCGCGCGATCTGGTCGCGCACCATGCGTGCTGCTTGCTTCTGCCCAACCCGAGTGCTCATTCCCTCTCCATCCATGAATCCACTGACCACCGGGTGAGGGGGTAAATGAGCAGGAACCCGGCGAGCACAAGGAACCCAAGATCACGTGCGATCTCGGGGCCGTACGTGGGGCTCTGACCGGCGGCGAGCTGCCCGCCGCTGCCAAAGCACCCGCAGTCGATCTGCAGGCCGCGCGCCCAGGCCGACGCGATGCCCGCGATGAACACCACCAGCAGCGCCGCGGAGATGCCGGCGGCCAGGCGCGTGGCCAGGCCGGCGAGCAGGAGCAGCCCGAGCGCGATCTCCACGAAGGGCAGCGCGGCGCCGACCACCTTCGCGACGTCGTACGGCATGACGTCGTACGCGTTGACGGCTCGACCGGACGCCGCGAGGTCGCCGACCTTGGTGCCACCGGCGACCAGCCACACGGCGGCGAGGCCGAGCCGGGCGAGGGTGCCGAGCCACGGCCGGGCCATCTGCCATTTGCCAACAGATGAGGTCGAAACGGGCGAACTGAGCGCGGTCACATTCATTAGTCGTCCTACGGAGTCGGAAGGTTCCTAGCTGGCGAGCGCTTCGCCGACCGCGTCGACAAGCTCGGTGCGGGCACGGGCGACCCGAGACCGGATGGTGCCAACGGGCACGCCCTCGACCTCGGCCGCCTCGGCGTACGACAGGCCGAGCACCTGGGTGAGCACGAAGGCGCCGCGCCGCTCGTCGGGCAGCCGCCGCAGCAGGTCGGCGGCCGTGGCATGCTGCGCGGGATCGGGATGCGGCCCGTCGGTGTGCGCCTGAGTGGTCAGCCGCTCGTCGAGCCGGCGGCGCCTGACGGCGGTGCGGATGTGGTCGGCACACGCCCGGCGAGCGATGCCCAGCAGCCACGTGCGGACGCTCGACCGGCCCTCGAATGCCGGCAGCGCGCGGAACGCCCGCAGGTATGTCTCCTGGGTGAGGTCGTCGGCGTTGCTCGGGTCTACCAGCGCGGCCACGAACCGCCACACCTCGACCTGGGTGGCCCGCACGAACGCCGCCTGCGCGACAGGGTCACCGTCGCGAGCGGCGGCAACCCACGCGTCGGGACCCCCCCCCCCCGCCGGGGGGGGGGGGGGACCCCGGCGGGGGGGGGCGCGCACCCCCCGGCGCCGG
>NZ_JAIBNX010000034.1:21144-49729 GCF_026130045.1 Micromonospora sp. CPCC 205371 | reverse complement strand
CCCCCCCGCCACCGACCCCCCCCCCCCGGCCCGGGGTGCCCCGCCCGACCCCCGCCGGCCCGACGGGGCCACCGCCGCGGGCGGCGGCAACCCACGCGTCGGCACCGCCACCTTCGGCGGCGGTGCGGCTGTCACGCTGGGCGGGAATCACGGCAACCCAGGGTACGCGGGCAGGCTGTGCGCGCCGTCAGGAACCCGCCGGGAACTTCTCAGCCTCGCCGAACGACTACCCCACCATGGCGTGGGTATCGGTGGCTACATAATCATGGCCGTCATGACCCCTCGCATCGCGGCAGCCCTAGCCGCCGGAGCGCTCGCCATCCTGATCTCGCCGCCCGCGCCCGCCAGCGCCCACGCGGTACTCAGCAGCAGCAACCCGATCCAGGGAGCCGTGCTGGCGAGCGCGCCGGCCGAGGTGGTCCTCACGTTCACCGAGTCGGTGCGGCAGGTGCCCGACAAGATCCTGGTACTCGGCCCGGACGGGAAGCGCGTCGACAAGGGCGAGCCGACGTTCGCGGGCGCGGTGGTCACCATCCCCGTCGACCAGAGCGGCGGCAACGGGACGTACCTGGTCAGCTACCGGGTGATCTCGGCCGACAGCCATCCCGTGGCCGGTGGGTACACGTACTCCGTCGGTGCCCCGTCCGTAGCGCCCACCCTGGAGCGCAGCGAGGACACCAATCAGGTGGTCGCCACCGCGATCAAGGTCGCCAAGTACCTGGGGTACGCCGGGCTGGTGCTTGTGGTCGGCCCGGTCCTGGTGCTCTGCCTACTCTGGCCGGCGCGGCTGTCCCGCCGCAGAGTGGCCGCTGTCGTGTGGACCGGCATGGGGCTGGTCGGGTTCGCGACCGTGGCGGCGGTCTGGCTACAGGGGCCGTACACAGCCGGCGGCGGGATCTTCGACGTCTCAGGTGGGCAGGTCCGGGATGTGTTGGCCACCACATTCGGCACGGCACACCTCGTGCGGCTCGGCCTGCTCGTGGCCATCGCCCTGCTGCTCCGCCCGCTGCTGCGCGGACCCAACGAGTCCGGGAAAGCCGACCAGATCCTCCTGGTCGTACTGGGCGGCGCCGCGCTGCTGACCTGGCCGATCGCGGGACACCCCGCCGCCTCACCGGTGGCGGCGGTCTCCGTGGTCGTAGACGCCGTACACCTGGCGAGCATGTCGATCTGGCTCGGCGGGCTCGTGATGCTCGTCGGCTTCCTGCTCCGGCAGGCCAACGAGCGCGAACTGGGCGCGGTGCTGCCGGTCTGGTCGCGCTGGGCGGCACTGGCGGTCAGCGCCCTGGTGCTCGCCGGCACCGTGCAGGCGCTGATCGAGGTGAGCACGCCCGACGCGCTGGTCTCCACGACGTACGGCGGGCTGTCCCTCGCGAAGGTGGGGCTGCTCGCTCGGGTCATCGGGGTGGCGGCGTACGCGCGGCGCCTCGTCCGGCGGCGCATCGCCGCCGACGAGCCACGCAAGATCCGCCGTGCGGTCTGGGTGGAGCTAGGGATCACGGCGGTCGTGCTGGCCGTGTCGGCGGTGCTCGTGCAGACCACGCCCGCCCGCACGGCGGCCGCCAACGAGGCGCTGGGCGCGACCGCCGACTACTACTCCGAGAACATCGCCAGCAACCTCTACAACCTCCAGGTGGACATCGACCCGGCGGCGGTCGGCAACAACTCGGTTCACCTGTACGCGTACGACCTTTCGGGCAAGCCGCTGAAGGTCGTCGAGTGGAAGGGCACCGCCGCGCTGCCGGCCAACGACGTGGCGCCCATCGAGATCCCACTGCTGGCGCTCACCGACAACCACGCGACCGGGGAGCTGACGTTTTCGCTGGCCGGCGACTGGCAGCTCCGCTTCACCGTCCGCATCTCAGATATTGACCAGGCCACGGTGACCGCCACCGTGCCCGTCACCTAGAAGGGTCTTCGATGAAACGGCTCGCTCTCGTCACCGGCGCGGTCCTGATCGCCGTCCTCGGCTTCGCGGCCCCGGCCGCGGCGCACGTCACGGTGAACCCGACGGAGGCGACCCAGGGCGGGTACGCCCGCCTCGCGTTCCGCGTGCCGAACGAGAGCGACACCGCGTCGACCACCAAGCTCGAGGTCGTGCTGCCGGAGGACGCGCCGGTCGCATCGGTGTCGACGATGCCGGTGGCCGGCTGGACCGTGGCGGTCGAGAAGCGCACGGTCAACCCGCCCGTCGAGGTCCACGGCAGCCAGGTCAGCGAGGTCGTGGCAAAGATCACATGGACCGCGGCGGCGGGCGGCGGTGTCAAGCCGGGCGAGTTCCAGGAGTTCCCGGTGTCGATGGGGCCGCTGCCCGACGTGCAGAGGATGGTGTTCAAGTCGCTCCAGACGTACTCGGACGGCAACATCTCCCGCTGGATCGAGGAGCCGACGGAGGGCGCGGCCGAGCCCGAGCAGCCCGCTCCGGTACTGGCCCTGACCGCCGCGTCCGCGTCACCGGCGCCCGCCGCCGCCCCAGGCTCGTCAGACCCGGACTCCGACTCCGGCGCGCTGCCGATCACGCTGGCGATCATCGGTCTCGTCGCCGGGCTGGGCGGCCTGGTGCTGGGTGGACTGGCCTTCACACGGTCCCGCCGCACGGAAACCTGAGCCGAGGCCCGCTCGTTTTCCCCCTGAAAGATGCTTTTGAGGGGGAAAGCAAATGCGGATCGTGCGCACGGCCGTCGGGATGCTGCTGCTGACCCTGGGGCTCCCCGTCCTGCTCGTGGGCGGTGCACTGTGGACGGCGATGCAGCATCGCGACGCCGGCGGGGCCTTCAGCGGCGCGATCGAGCGAATCACCACCCCCGGTCACGCCGTCGTCGTCGCCGACCTCGACGCGCTCCTGCGGAGCACCGCACCGTTCACCCGGGCGAGGGACACCAAGCTGCGGATCACCGCGCGCACCGAGAGCGGGCCCGCTCTCATCGGCGTCACGCCCGCCGGCGAGGCCGCCCGCTACCTGGCCGGCGTGGCCTACGCCCGGGTCGACCGGGTCAGCCTCACCAGCGGCGCGCTGCCGGTGCGGCCCACCCCGGTGGCGGGGCCGGGGGCCCCCTCCGAGGCCCGGGGCCCCGCGGTCGCGGAGCGCCCGCCAGCTGGCATGGCGCCGGCGGCGTCACCACGCTGGACCCACCAGGGCGCAGGCGCCGTCGAGTGGGAGCCATCTCTGGTACGCGGGCAGCGGCTCAGCCTGATCGTCATGCACCCGGACGCGCGGGCGGCGCTGACCGTCGACCTGCGCGTGGAGGTGCGGCCCGGCTGGCTCGCCTCGGCGACATGGGGCCTGCTCGCGGCGGGCGCGGCGCTGATCGCGCTCGGCATGGCGGCGCTCGCCTGTCCGGTACGCCGAGCCGTCTCACCGCCCCCGCCGCCGGACCGGCCGGCGACGCTGGCGGACATCCCACCCGTGGCCACGACGCCGGCGCAGCCGGTCGAGCCCATGCCGGCCGCCGCCCCGCCCCCGGCCCGCCCGGTGCTGGCCTGGCCCCCGACCACCCGAGCGGCGACGACCCCACCCCCACTCCCACCCGCCCCTTCTCGTGATCGGGGCGTCCCTCAAGTAGGTAGAGCGACTTCAGCGACGCCCTGATCACGTCTGGCGACGTTAGGGGAACTGGGCGGCTTTCACCAGGGCAGATTCCTCTGTTCGGATGACTGCCTATCGGGCGACTATACGAGCCATGGAAATGGTTGCGATTCTCGTACCAACTTCCAGCCCGATCATTTAGGTGGTGTTGGTGATGACCGTCGTTGATTCGGTGGACGCGGGTTTCGACAGCGAAGGGGAGCAGCGGCTCAGCCTGGCTACGGCAGCCGCGCGCAACCTGGCCACGACCACGAAGTCCGTACCCCAGATGCAGGCCATCTCCTCGCGCTGGCTGCTGCGGATGCTGCCGTGGGTGCAGGCCGCCGGCGGCGCGTACCGAGTCAACCGCCGGCTCAGCTACGCCATCGGCGACGGCCGGCTGACCTTCAGCAACACCGGCGCCGACGTCCGGGTGGTCCCGCAGGAACTGGGCGAGTTGCCGGTGCTGCGCGGCTTCGACGACAACGAGGTGCTCGCCGCGCTCGCCGACCGCTTCACGCAGCAGGAGTACACCCCCGGCGACACGATCGTCGAGTTTGGACACCAGGTCGACACCGTCTTCCTCATCGCACACGGCAAGGTGAACACGGTCGGCGCGGGCAAGTACGGCGACCAGACGGTGCTCGGCGTACTGGCCGACGGGGAGTACTTCGGCGAACAGTCGCTCCTTTCCCCGGAGGGCATCTGGGAGCACTCGGTGCGGGCGGTCACCCCGTGCACCGTGCTGTCGCTGTCCCGGCAGGCCTTCGACGAACTCGCCGATCGGTCCGAGGCGCTGCGTGCGCACCTCGCGATGGTGGCCGCCGGCCCGCCCCGGCCCCAGAACGTGCACGGGGAAGCCGAGATTGAGCTCGCGTCTGGTCATGCGGGTGAGGTGCGGTTGCCGGGGACGTTCGTCGATTATGAGTTGGCGCCTCGGGAGTATGAGTTGTCGGTGGCGCAGACGGTGTTGCGGGTGCATTCGCGGGTGGCTGATTTGTTCAACCATCCGATGAATCAGGTGGAGCAGCAGTTGCGGTTGACGGTTGAGGCGTTGCGGGAGCGTCAGGAGCACGAGTTGGTCAACAACCGGGAGTTCGGGTTGTTGCACAACGCTGATTTGAAGCAGCGCATCCATACGCGCACCGGCCCGCCCACCCCCGACGACCTCGACGAGCTGCTGTCGATGGTGTGGAAGGAGCCCGGCTTCCTGCTGGCACACCCCCGCACGATCGCCGCCTTCGGCCGGGAGTGCACGCGCCGCGGCATCTATCCGGAGAGCGTCGAACTGAGCGGCCACCAGGTGCCAGCCTGGCGGGGTGTACCGCTCCTGCCCTGCAACAAGATCCCGATCAGCGACACCAGCACCACCTCGATCCTGCTCATGCGCACCGGCGAGGAGAAGCAGGGCGTCATCGGCCTGCACCAGACGGGTATCCCGGATGAGTACCGGCCGGGTCTGTCGGTGCGGTTCATGGGCGTGGACGAGCAGGCGATCATCTCGTATCTGGTCAGCGCCTACTACTCGGTGGCCGTGCTCGTGCCCGACGCGCTCGGCGTACTGGAGAACGTCGAGATCGGCCGGGAAGGCTGACCAGTGACCATCACGACCGCTGCCGCCCGGAAGCTGGCGACGACGACCAAGTCCGTGCCGCAGATGGCCGCGCGTACGCCGCGCTGGCTGCTGCGGGTCCTGCCCTGGGTGGAGGTGGCCGGCGGCACGTACCGGGTCAACCGGCGGCCCACGTCCGGGGCGGGTGCGGGCCGCCTGACGTCCGCCCCCCCCGCTGGCAAGGCCCGGGTGGTCCCGGAGGAGCTGCGGGAGCTGCCGCTCCTGCGGGACTTCGACGACGACGCGGCACTGGCGGCGCTCGCCGAGCGGTTCGTACCCCGCGACTACGCCCCCGGCGACGTCATCGTGACCGCGGGGCAGCCCGTCAGCGCGCTGTTCCTGCTCGCACACGGCAAGGTGAGCCGGATCGGCACCGGCAAGTACGGCGACGACACGGTGCTCGGCGTGCTGGCCGACGGGGAGTATTTCGGCGAGCAGATGCTGTCAGGCTCGCCGGGCCGCTGGCCGTACGGCATCCGGGCCGAGACGCCGTGCACGGTGCTGACGCTGCGCTCGCGCGCCTTTCAGGAGATGAATGGCCGGTCGGCACCGCTGCGGGCGCATGTCGAGCGGGCGCTGCGCCGCACCGACCGGCCGCGCAACAAGCAGGGCGAAGCCACGATCGAGTTGGCGTCTGGTCATGCGGGTGAGGTGCGGTTGCCGGGGACGTTCGTCGATTATGAGTTGGCGCCTCGGGAGTATGAGTTGTCGGTGGCGCAGACGGTGTTGCGGGTGCATTCGCGGGTGGCTGATTTGTTCAACCATCCGATGAATCAGGTGGAGCAGCAGTTGCGGTTGACGGTTGAGGCGTTGCGGGAGCGTCAGGAGCACGAGTTGGTCAACAACCGGGAGTTCGGGTTGTTGCACAACGCTGATTTGAAGCAGCGCATCCATACGCGCACCGGCCCGCCCACCCCCGACGACCTCGACGACCTCCTCTGCCGGCGCCGCAAGACCCGGTTCATGCTCGCCCATCCGCGCGCCATCGCCGCGTTCGGGAGGGAGTGCACCCGGCGCGGCGTCTACCCGGCCACCGCGACGGTCGACAACGTCACCGTGACCGCGTGGCGGGGCGTGCCGCTCCTGCCCTGCGACAAGATCCCCATCAGCCAGTGGGGCACGACGTCGATCCTCGCCATGCGCACCGGCGAGGAGAGCTCGGGCGTGGTCGGCCTGCACCAGACGGGTATCCCGGATGAGTACCGGCCGGGTCTGTCGGTGCGGTTCATGGGCGTGGACGAGCAGGCGATCATCTCGTATCTGGTCAGCGCCTACTACTCGGTGGCTGTGCTCGTGCCCGACGCGCTCGGCGTACTGGAGAACGTCGAGATCGGCCGGGTGTCGTGATGGGCACCGTGGCGACCGCCGGGCGCCCGGTCCCCGAGACCCTGGCCTGGAGCCGCGACCTCGTCGAGCCGGCGCTGCGCGAAGCGGTCGAGACGCTGCCCGCGACGATGCGGCACATCGCCGGCTACCACCTCGGCTGGTGGGACGCGGACGGCCGGCCCACGGCGGGCGGGGGCAAGGCCCTCCGCCCGGCGCTCACGCTGCTCGCGGCGGGAGCTGTCGGCGGTACGCCGTCCGGGGCGGTGCCGGCGGCGGTGGCGGTGGAGTTGGTGCACAACTTTTCGCTGGTACACGACGACGTGATGGACGGCGATCAGACGCGCCGGCACCGGTCGACCGTGTGGCACCGGTTCGGCACGTCCGCCGCGATCCTTGCCGGTGACGCGCTGCTGGCGCTGGCGTTCGACGTACTGGCCAGCGCCGACCACCCGGCCACCGCGCGGGCGGCCAGGATGCTCAGCCGGGCGGTCCAGAAGCTGATCGAGGGGCAGAGCGCCGACCTGTCGTTCGAGGAACGGATGGACGTCGACCTGCCCGAGTGCGTCGGCATGGCGGAGCGCAAGACGGGGGCGCTGCTGGGCTGTGCCTGTGCGTTGGGTGCCGAGTTCGGCCACGGCACCCGGGCACAGGTCGAACACCTGCGCGGGTTCGGCGAGCGGCTCGGGCTGGCGTTTCAGATGGTCGACGACCTGCTCGGCATCTGGGGAGACCCGCAGACCACGGGCAAACCGGTGTACGCCGACCTGCAGCACCGCAAGAAGTCGCTGCCTGTGGTGGCGGCGCTCGTTTCCGGTACACCCGCTGGCGCCGAATTGGCCGCGCTCTACCGCGGCGACCAGCCACTCTCAGACGCCGAGCTGCGCCGGGCGGCTGAGTTGGTCGACGCCGCCGGCGGGCGAGCGTGGACCGAGCGCCGGACCGACGACCTGCTCCGGGAGGCACTCGCTCATTTGCGCTCGGCGGACTCCGCCCCTGGCCCGGCCGCGGAGCTCGACGGGCTGGCCCAGATGGCCACGCACCGCACCCACTGAACCGCACCCGGCTCGCAAGCGGCCCCTCTGCTGCCGTGGCAGAGGGGCCGCTTTCACCGGGGGCCTGAATCACTAGGGGAAGCAGTGTCCAGTTCGTCCGTTAAGTACAGATTACTGGGTTGGTCCGGCGTTTGCTAGATCTGTCCTTTTCGGGGCGCTTCTGGGATAATCGAGAGCCCCGGTGCGGGCCGGCAACACGGCGATCAACAGCACCGTGAGCAGCACATACGCGTTGCGCCGGACAAACTCGCTGGCAGAGTCGGTGGGCTCCGGCGCCACCCCCCAGTCGAAGAACGACACCACGCCGTACACGATCGTGGCGTACCCGATCACCGCCACCGCGAGCAGTGCGGGACGCGCACGACGGCCCTCCGCCGGCAGGCCGGCGTCGACCAGGACGACCAGGGCGGGCACGAACCAGTACACGTGATGTGGCCACGTGATCGGGCTGATCAGCGCCGCGACCAGGCCCGTCAGCGCGAGCCCCGCCACCTCGTCCCCGGCGCGCACCGCGCGGGCGGCGCGCCACATGCCGTACCCCATGGCGAGTGCGACCAGCGCGAGCCACAGCAACCGGCTCGGCTCGTCCGGGGTGGTGAGCCGGCTGAGCAGGCCGAGCAGTGACTGGTTGCCCGTGTAGTCCGTGCGGCCGACCCGGTCGGTCGCCCAGAGCTCGTGGGTCCAGAAGCGCCACGAGTCGCGCGGCGCCACCGCCGCCGCGAGCAGCGTCGCGACAGCCGCTGCCGCGCTCGCGGTGATCGCCGCGCGCCAGCGCCGCGTCACCAGCAGGTAGACGATGAAGATCCCGGGAAAGAGCTTGAGCGCCGTCGCCAGCCCGATACCGACGCCGGCCCAGCGTGAGTTCCTCGGTACCGCGATGAGCAGATCGCCCAGGATGAGCACTATCAGCAGCATGTTTATCTGGCCGAACGTGATCGTCTCGCGGGTCGGCTCGATCGCGAAAACGAACGGCACGGCCAAGCCGGCGGCGTACCAGCGGGGGAGCCCGCGCCGCTCGGCGACCGGCGCGGCCAGCCACCAGGTGGTGAGCGCCACCGCGACCGCCGACCCGATCGTGAAGATCGCGAATGTCGCACCCAGTGGGATCTCCGCGAACGGCCGCAGCAGCAGTGCCGCGAACGGGGGATAGGTGAAGTACAGCTCGCCCTGCACCCGGTCCGGCTGGGCGTAGTCGTAGAGCGGGTTGCCATCCGCCCACCACCGCATGGCGCTCATGTATATGCGCAGGTCGAAGAAGTCGTGCCGGTTCCCGTACCAGTGGAGGAACCACGCGACGGCCGCGGTGAGGCCCACCACGGCGGTGAGGCGGACTATCTTCCGGGGCGGGTTCGACACGTCGGCCAGGGTATCTGTGCGGGTTCAGCGCGTAGGCTGACCCTCGTGGCTGATCTTCTGGTCTGGATCGACTGTGAGATGACCGGGCTTGATCTCGGCAAGGACGCGTTGATCGAGGTGGCGGCGTTGGTGACCGACCCCGATCTGAACGTGCTCGGTGACGGTGTCGACGTGGTGATTCACGCCGACGACGCCGCGCTGGACGGCATGCCCGACGTGGTGCGCGAAATGCACGAGAAGTCGGGGCTCACCGAGGAGGTCCGCCGCTCGACGGTCAGCCTCGCGGAGGCCGAGGACATGGTCATGGAGTACGTCACAGCGTGGGTGCCCGACCCCCGCAGCGCTCCGCTGTGCGGCAACTCGATCGCCACCGACCGCGGGTTCGTCTCGCGCGACATGCCCAGGCTGGACGCCCACCTGCACTACCGCATGATCGACGTCTCGTCGATCAAGGAGCTGTGCCGGCGCTGGTATCCGCGCGTGTACTTCGGGCAGCCCACCAAGGGGCTGGCGCACCGGGCGCTCGCGGACATCCGCGAGAGCGTGCGAGAGCTCGAGTACTACCGGCGGACCATCTTCGTACCCCTGCCGGGCCCGGACGTCGAGTCGGCCAAGGCGATCGCCGCCACGCTCTAACCCTGTCGACGGGGGGCGTCGGCGTATGGCTATCATTGGTCGGCGCACTTGCCGTGGTGGCTGTAGCTCAGTTGGCAGAGCACCGGGTTGTGGTCCCGGGTGTCGGGGGTTCAAATCCCCTCAGTCACCCTCTTTTGGGTACGAGCCCCGCCCCTTGTGGGACGGGGCTCGTTTCGTTTAACCGACCGGGCTCGGCGTCGGGGTGGCCGGCGCGGTCTGCTCGTAGGGGATCGCGCTGCCCTTCACGTACTCGTCCCAGCTCATGTTCCAGTCGGTCCAGCCGTTGCCGTTCTGGAGCTTGCGCTCGGTGCCCTTGACCGTGATCGGATCGCCGATCCGGGTCTGGCCGAAGAGCCACGCGCCCATCGCCATCGACACGTTGACACAGCCGTGCGACACGTTGTCGCGGCCTTGTACCCCCTCTGACCAGGGCGCGGCGTGGATGAACTCGCCACCCCAGGTGAGCCGCTGCGCGTACTCGATGTCGGTGCGGTAGCCCTCTTCTGGACCCAGCTCCTCCAGGGTGTCGAAGACCGTCTTGCGCTTCTTCTCGATGACGACCATCGTGCCGCTGGACGACGGGGTGCTCTTCTTGCCGAGGCTCACCGGGATGGTCTTGATGACCTTTCCGTCCTGGGTGACCGTCATCCGCTTCGTCTTGTTGTCGACCGTCATGATGAACGACGGGCCGATCTTGATGTCTACGGTCACGTCAGCCCGCCCGTACCAGCCATCGCCCATCGGCAGCCCGCCGGTCTGGAGCTTGTACGTCACCGTCGAGTTGGCCTGCCAGAACTCCTTGGGCCGGTAGTGGACCTCGATGGGGCTGATCCAGTGCCAGATGCCCTCCTGGCCCGCGGATGACCGCACGGTCAAGCGTCGCTGCACGTCGTCGCGGTAGTCCTCGGGAATCGCCCGGCCGAACCGGACAATCAACGGCATACCCACGCCGACGGTCTGGCCGTCCGCGAGGAAGCTGCTGACCCGTACCTGATTCGACGGCTTGGCCATCGTGGTGAAGGTGTTGGTCGCCGTCGCCTTCTTGCCGTCCGCGCCGGTCGCCGTCACCGTGGCCGTGTACGTCGTGCCATAGTCGAGCGCGCCGCTGGGCAGCCATGACTTGCCGTCGGACTGGAGCGCACCCTCGACCACCTTGCCTTCGGCGTCCTTCAGCTCGACCGTGGCGTCGTTGGCGTTTTCCGTGGTGAACGTGATGTCGGTGGAGGCAGGCACGTCTTTGGCGTCGGCCGCCGGGCTCGCGATCGTCGCGGCGATCTTGGACCCTTCGTCACCCTTGCCGCCGTTCCACGAGCCCTTGTCGTCGTCGCCGCTACACGCCGTGGTGAGCGCGAGGACTCCGGCGAGCACGGCCGCGGCCCAAGCACGTTTCCTTCGCATGATCGCCTCTCACCTCCACGGGTCCGACAATCAATCGTGCCCTAGAGACGCGCGACCACACCTCACTGTTTCGTGCCGAGACTGTGATCCTGGTTGCTCGTGGTTTACCGCAAGTTGTCGGGAATTGGCAGGGCGCTGCCCTTGATGAACTGCTGCCAGGTCAGGTTCCACGCCGTCCAGCCGTCGCCGTGGGCCAGCTTGTCCTCGGTGCCCTTCACGGTGACCGGGTCACCGATCTTGGTCTGGCCGAACAGCCACTTAGCGTTACCTGCGGAGAGGTTCAGACACCCGTGTGACACATTCCGCCGACCCTGGTCGGCCGTCGACCACGGCGCCGAATGGATGTACTGGCCACTCCAGGTCAACCGCTGAGCGAACTCGATGTCCACCACATACCGGTTGGCCGGGTCCGGGGCGTCCCGGGTGTCGAAGACGGTCTTCTCCTTCTTCTCCATCACGACCATGGTGCCGCTGGCCGACGGGGTGCTCTTCTTGCCGAGGCTCACCGGGATCGTCTTGATGACCTTGCCGTCCTTGAAGACCGTCATCATCTTCGTCTTGTTGTCGACCTTCATCTCGACGCGGTCACCGATCTTGGCGGTCGCCTTGCGGTCCTGGTCGCCGTATCGGCCGCCGCCCGTCGGGAGCCCACCCAGCGCGATCCGCACCGTCAGCGTCGTACCCGGCTGCCAGTACTCCTTCGACCGGTAGAACGCCTGCGTGCCGCTCGACACCCAGTGCCACACGCCCGGCTGCGACGGGCTGGTGCTCACGAACATCCGCTTCTCGACGGCCGCCCGGTCCTTCGCCGCGATGCCAGGGTGGAACTCCACCACCACCGGCATGGCCACGCCGTACGTCCGGTCATCGAAGAGGTAGAGGCCCGTGCCGGTCTTCTTCGACGGCTTCGCCATCGTGGTGAACGTCGTCGTCTGCGTCGTATCGGCGCCGCCGCCGCTCGCCGTCACAGTCGCCGTGTAGGTCTTGCCCCACTTGAGCGGACTGCTCGGCACCCACGAAGTGCCGTCCTCCCGCATCTTCCCGCTGACCGCCTTGCCACCCTCCTCGGCCAGTGTGACCGAGCCCACCTGACCGTCACCCGTCAGCTTGACGCCGATCTCGGCGCTGACCGGCACGTTCTTGGTGTTCGCCGCAGGGGTGATGCTCAAAGAAAGGGAGCCGTTGTCGGCCGGCGCGGCGCTCCCGGACGCCGACGGCGTGGCACCGGGCGCCTGCGAGCCGCTGACAAACTTCGGCGAACCACTATCGCCACAGGCGGTGAGCGCCAGCGACGCCACCACGACGGCGGCGACAGCCGCTGCTCCCCGACGCACGCGCCCGCTCATCCCATCCCCGTTCACTCTGCCGCTGCCGTATATAAGACGCGGCTGCCCTGCCTCAGGTTGCGTAACCTGGCACGGCTTCCCGTGTCTTATGGTGCACCAAGGCGGGAAGCGCTCGTGACCAGTCGTGCAGCGTGCCAGATCAACCCGTGTGTCGCGTCCGCCGCGCGGCTCGGCGTGGCCGATCGAACCGGTTGGAACGTGGCGGCGGGAGCATGTTAAGGTTGCTGCCGTTGTCAGCGAGCGCCGCTAGCTCAACTGGCAGAGCAGCGGACTCTTAATCCGCGGGTTCGGGGTTCGAGTCCCTGGCGGCGCACCATTGATCAAGGCTCTGACCTGGCACGACGCCCAGGATCAGAGCCTTCTTCATGTCCCCGACCGGCAGGGCCGGTCGGGGACCTACGCCTCGAGGTCACAGCCAGCTGTGGCCGAGGGCGGTGACGTGTTCGCTGACCGCGGCCGCGTACGCGGCGTAGCCGTCGACGTTGGGGTGGAAGCTCTCCATGCTCGTCAGCTGCTTCGGGTCGCCGTCGTCGTCGATGACGATGTCGGGCAGCACGATGCCGTTGAGGTAGGCGTTGGCCGGAGCGCCGGCCTCGTGGCCGAAGAAGCGGCTGCGGACGTCGACGAACGACTTTCTGTCGCGTACGTCGCCCGTTGCCATCAGCGCCGCTGTGAGATAGTCGGCCATCTCGGCGAGGAATTCAGACTCCTCGGCGTTGATGTCCCACGGGAAGCCGGGCAACACATTCGACACGAACCCCACGCCGCGGCGGAGCAGGTAGGGGTACCCGACGAGCACGATGTCGGCGTTCGGTGCGAGCGTGCGGACCTCGTCGATGGTCCGTTGCACGTCCCACTTGACGTACAGGTCGATGCGGTTCTGGATGGTCTGGCGGTGCCGCCGGCAGTCGAGCTCGACCGCGCACTTGTTGAGGATGTCGCCCCAGTCCGCGTCGTTGCCGCCGATGGTGAACGTCACGAGCGTCGTGTTCTCGTCGAGGAACCCGGCGTCGAGCTGGCTCACCTCGTGATACTGCCCCTCCGGGCGCTTTCCGGCGGCGTTCGGTGGTGCGGCCGAGCCGTCGACCGTCGTGGTCTTCATGAGGTGGTGGGTGCGCGCGCCGGCGCAGGCGAGCACGTGGAAGTCGAGGCGGGGATCGCGGCTCGCGGCGAGCGGGCCGAGACCTGCGGGGGCGTTGCCGAGCGTTATCCGTGGCGCCCACGCGTTGGCTCCGCGGCGGCACGAGTTCCGACGCCCGTTGCTCCCGCCCTCGTCGCCGTACTGATCGCTGACCCTCGTGTACGAGCCGGCGCCTTCGCCGGAGGAGTACGAGTCGCCAAGTGACACGACGAAGTGGCGTGGCTTCTCCGCCAGCGGCTGCACCGCCAGCGCGTCCCAGGCCACGTCGTCGACGTGCCGGCCGTCACGGGTGAAGTTCGACAGTTCCACCCGCGGCGTGCCGGCCGCGCGAAAGTCGAACACCCCGAGGTCCACCCATGTGTTGGCCTCCCACCGGGTCGGAATGATCCGGTGCTTCGTCGGCGTCGACTGCCCGGGAAGGTAGATCTTGTACTCCGCCTGGCGGGTGTGCGCGCCGTGGTCGGGGATGTGCACAAGCACGCGCGTCCACGCGTCGGTGGGGTTGATGTTCCAGGTACCGGTGACCTTGAGGTCGTCGTTGCTGCGGTCATTTTCGGTCGGCGTCATGGTGTGTGCGAACCAGAAGTGCCCGCCGAACCCGCCGCCGATTTGATGGAAGTCCACCTTGGACGGATAGTACGTCGCGCCGTTTCTGGTCATCGAGCCGAACCTCAGACTGAACGTGCCTCCCCGCTGGTACGAGGGGCGGCAGCCCTCCGGGCCCAGCGCGGACGTGGTGGTGATGTCGTCGATGACCCGGATGGGCTGGGCGGTCATGGTCACCTTGCAGGTGCCGTCCGAGTTCTTCGGCGTGGGGTAGATGTTGGTGGCCAGTGGGCGCGGCTCCACCTGCGTGTAGCGGCGGTTTTCCCAGCCGCAGACGTCCACGCAGGAGGGCTGCCAGGCCACCGGCGCGTGCCACCAGCACCGCAGGTCGTCGCGGAGGCACGGTCCGGGCTCTGGGTCGTACGGCGGCGCGGGGATGTGCTGCCCTTCCGGGTCGCACTCGTTGACCTGGGTCGAGCAGAACGTGAACCGCCCCGGCTGCGCGGCGTCCGGGTTTGGTCCGGCCGCCGGAAGGAACGTGGTCGTCCAAGTCTCCAGCGTGTAGTTGTAGCGGCGCAGCGACTCGTAGGCGAAGCCGATGACGCGTTCTGGGTAGCTCCAGTGGTGCGGGTGTTTGGCGTTGTCGTACCCGATGATGTCGTCGTAGGCGGGGTGGCCGTCCTTGGCGGGTACGTCGAGTGGTTCCTTCAGAAACCGTTGCCGGTCTGCCGGATAGTCGGGGTTGGCCGGGTTGTTGGACCATCCGACACCCCAGGCGCCCGCGTTGTTTCCGGCCTGGTCCTGCGGGTAGAAGCCGGTGTTGTAGGCCCACAGGGCGAACCACCAGTTTTCGATGTACCGAGGGTCGCCGTTGTTGGCGATCAGCCCGGCGCTGCGCGTGGTGTTCCACTTGTCCTGCAGGATGCGTAGCGCCGCGGCGATGTTGGTGGCGTAGTCGAGGGCGACCGCCTTCTGCTTGTTGTAGTCCCACTGCACGCCGACGAGCCACTGGTTGGTGTCGGCCGCCCGCATGCCCGTGGTCACCTGCCCGGCCCCGTACCCGCAGTCGGGCGTCGCCGTGCCGATCTGCCGGGGGTCGAGACTGCCTGATGCCCTGATGCCGTAGAAGCCGGAGCTCGTCAGCGGGTTACCGGCCGAGCCGTCGACCGCGTGGAAGCTCGCCTGCATCATGTTCGACTCCTGGGCAAGCACCCCGAGCAGGACCTGGGCCGGCACATTGCCGCCACCGGCCAGCGGCAGGGAGGGAAACAGTCCCTGCGGGGCGTAGGCGGGCATGCCGTTGTTGAGCCAGTTCGCCGGCCGCTGGAAGGTGAGCTGCCCGCGGACGGCCAGGTCGGCTGCCCACTCCGCCTGCCGCGCGTCCGGTTGGTACACCTGGATCGTCGGATCGTTGCGGGGGACGGCGCAGGCCCGGTCGGGGTCGTAAGGGACGGAGCCGGGGTCGTCCGCCGACTGGGGCGCGGTGCCCGGCGCGGCGGCGTCCGGCGGGCCGGCGTCGGGTGCCACCGAGAAGTCGAACTCGCCGCCGGTGGCCAGCTTCGCGCTCACCGATACCTGGCCGGAGCGCACACGCTTGACCTCTCGGCCCGCGACCGCGCGGGTCACGAACAGCGCTCCGGTGGTCGACACGTCGCTCTCCGGCGAGCTGTCGGCCACGGTCCAGCCGGCCGGCAGTCGGCCGCCCACCCGCTCGCGTGCCTTGAAACCGACCGCGTACACGCGCCCGCCCGCGCCGGCACGCAACCGCACCGTCCCGGTGGGCGCGCCTCCGTGCTCGACGAGCTTGCCGTCCGCGTAGCGCGCGAACCGCACGGTCGGACCGCGCAGCACCTGCAGCGCGACCCCGTCGATGCCGTCCGCCATGAGTCGGTGCGGCGTCCCGTCCACCCGCGCCGCCACGGTGGTCTGCCCGTCCGGGGCGATGCTGACGAGCGAGCCCTGCTTCACGCCGAGCAGCCCGCCGCGTACGGGCACGACGGCGGTGACGTGCCCGGTGGCGCGGGTCTGTGCGGCGAGCCGTGCCGGCCGTGCGGTGTCGACGCTGCCGAGCCACGTTCGCGCCGGACCCTGGCCGGTCGACTCCAGGCGGGATAGCACCGCCGTCTCGCCCGCTCCACAGCCCGGGTTGTGGTAAGCCAGCGACACACCGAACGGCAACTTGGTCACGGAGCCTGTGGCGAGGTCGACGACGGCTGCGAAGGCACCGCCCCGCATCAGGTGTTCCCGGTTGCTGAGCTGGCGGGGCGCGTACACGACGACCGCCCGCGAGCCCGACCCGGTGAGGCAGTGCTGGCCGATCCACTTGTCTGTCTCCAGCCCGGGCTCGGCGAGCGTGACGGCGACCCGCCAGCGGTAGGCCTCGTCCCGGTCCGCGACGAGGACGTGCAGCCCCGACGCGTCGCCGGCGAGCGTGACCGCCCTGTCGTTCGACTTCTTCCAGCCGGCGCCGAGGCGCTCGTCCGGCTCCAGCACCCGATCCGGGGCGATCGGCTTGCCGCCTCCGTCCGCGGGTGTGGGCCGGGCGTCGGCCGGTGCTGTCGCGAAAGCCAGCGTGCAAAGGACGCCAGCCATCGCGGCGATCCACCGTCTCATGTGGAGACCTCCTTCACTGCGGTTTCTTGGGCAGGCGCCAACGGACGAAGGCGGCAGCGACCGCCTTCGCCCGCGTGGCGTCGAAGGCTAGTAACAGATGGTGTAAGAGGTGCCGGGCCCGCGCGTGATCGCGGCCTCCGCGCAGTAGCCGGCGTCATTGAGCATCAGCGAGTAGTAGTTGTTGAGGTCGGCGTAACCCTCGCTCCTGGTCCGTTCCCGCCAACTGCCGCCGCTGTAGTAGTACGAGATGATCCTGAAGGTGCAGGGGACGGGCACGCTCCAGTCGTAACACCCGCTCGCCCGCGCCCACGTCGTGCGGCATGACGGGCTGTAGCGCAGCTCGACACCGTTCGTCTCGTCGATCGTGCGGGCGTCGTCCGAGCATCGCCAGTTGTCTTCGCAGCCGAGTCCGCACCAGTACACGTAGAAGGTTTCCGGGTTCTTGAAGTCGCATTTGGACCCGCAGCCCGGGTTTGCCGCGAGTGGCTCCGCGCGTAGCCGGTGGTACTCCTCCAGCGACATGACGTCGTCTGATCGGGGAGCCTGCTCGGCCCCGGAACGGGCCGCCCCTGCCGGTGTGCTGAGCCCGAGAATGGTCAGCGACATGACGACAAAAGCCACCAACAGCTGTCTTTGTCGCACCAGGGGATCCTCCTCTCCAGCGCATTTACGCCACGAATTGTCGAGCTCCCTTCCGGGGCGCAATAGGAGGTTCGGCCACACCCGAATGTTGCTGAAGCGCAGCCGAGACTGTCAGGTTCCCGACAACGCGAGCATCGCGGCGGGCGTCTCATTAGGAGGACGCACACGCCTGACGGGGGACTGCTGTGCTCAGGATCAACTTCACCGCTGACGACATCGCGCGGACCCGCATCGCCGCCGGTCCCGACCCACTGTGGGAGCTCGTTCTGGCCCTGCAGATGCTCACTCCGCAGCGCGGAGACCTGCTGTTCGGCGGCTGGCGCCGGGAGGCCGGCGACGCGCTCCGCCGAGCGGGGCTCGGGCCGTGGCTGCGGCTGCTCCTCGCGCTCACGCCGAACGTCGGATACTTCCCGGACTTCCTCAACCCGATCGATGCCATGCGAGGGCTCGAGCACGGCCTGGAGGCGATCCGCCGCACCGGCAAGCCGGCACTCCAGCGAGACATGCGCCATCTGGCCCGCAACCGGCGGCTGCCGGCCCGGGCCCGAGACATCGCGGAGGGCGACCCGGGCACGCTGACCGAGCTGACCGACAGCATGCGCACCTGCCACGACGCGGTTGTGGCGCCATACCGCCACAGCATCGAGACCGCGTTCGAGCGAGACCGGGCGGCCAAGGCAAACGCACTGGCCAGCAGTGGCGTGGAGGGTCTGTTGCGCAGCCTCGACCCGCTGGCGACCTGGTCCTCCGGAGAGCTCCGCGTGCCAACACACCGAGACCAGGAGCTCCGTCTCGACGGCCGCGGCCTGGTGCTCATCCCGTCGTACTTCTGCGTCAGCGGACCACTGACGATGCTCGACCCGACACTGCCGCCCGTGCTGATCTACCCGGTCGCCCGGCAGCCCGACACCCTGCCGGCCCGCGCCGTGCCCAGACCGGAGGCGCTCTGCGCGCTGATCGGCGCCACCCGCACGGCGGTGCTGCAGGTCATCAGCACCCGCCCCAGGACCACCGACGAGCTAGCCCACCGCGTCGGCATCTCGCCCGCCTCGGCCAGCGAACACGCCGCCGTCCTACGCCGCGCTGGGCTCGTCACCAGCCACCGGGACGGCCACCGGATGCAGCACCAGCCGACCGCGCTCGGGCTCGCGCTGCTAACCCAAACCAGGCAAACACCGTTCAGCGGTTCGCCGCCCCGCCGCCAGAGGCTGGCTGGACCCGCTCGAACCGTACCCGGCTCAGCCAACCCGGGAGGTCACTGAGCACGTACAGCTCGCCGTGCACGTCGGTGTCGATTGCGGTCGGCTGGATGGGGAAGTTGCCGATCGTGGCGGACTCGTAGCCGCCCGTCGGTTTGGGACGCACGGCGAACGCGAGGGTCGAGCAGTAGTCGCTCGCGACGTAGGTGCCCCATGCCTCCGGGGTGACGGACCCTCGGTATACCACGCCGCCGGTCACCGAGCAGTTTTCCGTCATGAAATGTTCGTACTCGAAGACCGGGTCGGTGTACCGCACGCCCGGCCGGCATTGCTCCGGGTCGAACACCGGGGTGCCCTCTCGGCAGGACCAGCCGAGGTTCGCCCCACGCTGCCACGGGCGGATGTGGTTGATCTCCTCGACCAGGCCCTGGCCGACATCACCGATCCACAGGGAGCCATCGACCGGGTCGACGGTGAACCGCCACGGGTTGCGCAGTCCATAGACCCAGATCTCTGGCCGCGCGCCGCGCGTGCGGACGAACGGGTTGTCGGAGGGTACGCAGTAGGGCTTCGCCCCACAGGTGCGGTTGACGTCGATTCGCACGATCTTGCCGAGCAAGGTGCCGAGGTTCTGACCGGCCTTGAACGGGTCGTTCGCGTGGCCGCCGTCGCCGAGGGACCAGTAGAGGTAGCCGTCGCGGCCGAACGCTACCTGCCCGCCGTTGTGGTTGCCGTACTCGGCGTGCTCCTGGGTGAGCAGCACCTGCACCCGCTCAGGAGCGCCGATGGGCACTCGCGCCAGGGTCAGCGCGCCGGCCGGCAGGCTCGTGTAGGCCACGTAGAGGAGCCCGGTCCGTGCGAAGTTCGGCGCAGGCGTGATGCCGAGGAGGCCGCGCTCGTTGTCCGACGTGTCGATCCGGGCGGTCAGGTCGAGCACCGGCTCGGCCGCCAAGCCGGTGTCCGGGTGGTACGCGCGGACGGTGCCGTTCTTCTCCGCGATCAGCATCCGGCCGTCTGGCAGCCCGGTGAGCGCGATCGGACGCTGCAGACCGAAAGCCACCTGTTCGGACACCACGGTCAGCTCGGTGAGTGGCACCGCGCGGGTGTGGGATGTGCCGGCCGCGGCGCTGCCGGCCACCGACATCGAGGGCAACAGGGCCAGAACGAGCAGGCCGGCCAGCATGGCGGCCGGGCGAAAGCGCCGTCGCGACATGTTCAGCTCCTCGAGCAGAGTTGAGGACGCAATCTGGGAGCGCCCCCAACCGTACATCGATGCTCGGCAATATCCAACCCGCGACGAAGCTCTGGCTAGTCGTCGGTCTTCCGGCGCAGCGTGAGCAGGATGTTCTCCCGCCAGGGACGCACCCAACCCGTCTCGCAGACGGTGAAATCGGGCAGCGAGTCGGCCAGCGTCGTCTGCAGCTGCGGCTCGGTCATGAAGTCGACGTCCTTGTCGCCGGTGATGTACCGGTCGGCCCAGTAGCCGAGCCGGCCGGCGATGAGCCGGCCCCACAGCCACTCCTTGACGACGATGCGGCCGCCCGGGGCGGTGAGCGACGCGGCGTCGTTTAGCAGGTCGCTACGCATGTGCGCCGGCACATGGTGCAGCACGTCAGCGATCACGATGAGGTCGAACGGGTCGGGTGCCTCGGCTCGTAGGTCGGCCGAGGTCATGGAGCGGAACTCCGCACGGGCGGCGTCGCCGCGGAAGCCCCGCCCCGCGGTCGGCGCGGGGTCGATGCCGAGGTAGTCGGCGTGCTGGAAGGTCTGGATGAGGCGCTGGCCGAGCGCACCGTCACCGCAACCGATCTCCAGGATGCGCTTGGGTTCGCCGACGTGCGACAGCTGCTTGACCAGCGCTTCTAGGTCGATGAAGAAGGAGCGGTAGAGCTCTGCTGCCGGCTCCTCAAACCGCCCCAGTCGGTGCCGGATTGCCGTGCCGATGCCCATTTTGCCCGACTCCCTCGATGATCGCCGATCTAATGGGAGGCCACGCTATAGCAAATCTTCCATCCTTGAATACCCATCGAATCCTATCTGTGGTTTTCTCACGTTTAGCAGCGTAAACGCAACGAGTCCACATTGGATGATCAACTGAGGCGCCGTTCGCATCGAGAAGCGTCAGTGGCGGAGTGTGACGTGGGCGTCGTGGGCCTGGACGGGATGGCGCTCGGCCTGCTATGCCGTGCGGCTCCTACCTGGAGTGGACCGATCTGAAGTTTCAAGATCTGGAACGAAAGGCTTCCCGGCTCGCTCAGACGGTGGGACGATATTGACAGGCTCGTCCTCCGTCGAGAAGAGGAGTGGGCGATGGTTGGTCAACGTATCCACTTCACCAGTGAACTCGCGCCCTGCGGCCGGATGGTCGAGGGAGACCACTATCGGGACTCGGACGACTACGGGCTCGTCTTCACAGACGAGTACTATGCCTGCGGCTGTCGCAAGATCAAGCACGAATTCCACGACGGCAGCGTGCAGACGCGTTCGGTCCGCCACGATGGAAGGGTCATCCTCGACGAGGGCGGCTCGCTCCATGACGGCTCCTGAGGTCACCTCGACGCACGACGTCGTCATCGTGGGCGGGGGTGGCGCTGGCCTGCGCGCCGCGATCGCCGTGGCCGAGACAGACCCTCGGCTCTCGGTCGCCGTGGTCAGCAAGGTCTACCCGATGCGGAGCCACACCGTGTCCGCCGAGGGTGGGGCCGCGGCGGCCATCGCCGCCGAGGACAGCTTCGACGAGCACGTGTACGACACTGTCTCCGGCGGTGACTGGTTGTGCGACCAGGACGCGGTGGAGCTGTTCGTCCACGAGGCCCGCGCCGAGCTGTTGCGCTTGGAACACTGGGGCTGTCCGTGGAGCCGGACACCGGATGGGCACGTCGCGGTACGGGCGTTTGGTGGCATGAAGAAGATGCGCACCTGGTTCGCCGCTGACAAGACCGGCTTCCACCTGCTGCACACCCTGTTCCAGACCTCGCTGAAGTACCGCCCGGTGACCCGGTACGACGAGTGGTACGCGACGCGGCTGCTCGTCGATGACGGGCGGGTCTGCGGTGTGGTGGCGATCGAGCTGATGACCGGGCGGATCGAGGCGATCGGCGCCAAGGCTGTCGTGCTCGCCACCGGTGGTGGCGGCCGGGTCTTCCCGTTCACGACGAACGCCAACATTTGCACGGGAGACGGGATGGCGCTCGCCTACCGGGCCGGTGCGCCGTTGAAGGACATGGAGTTCGTCCAGTACCACCCGACCGGCCTGCCGTTCACCGGCATCCTCATCACCGAGGCGGCCAGGGCCGAGGGCGGCTGGCTGCTCAACAAGGACGGGTACCGATATCTGCAGGACTACGACCTGGGCACGCCCACGCCCGAGCCGGTCCTGCGCAGCATGGAGCTGGGTCCGCGCGACCGCCTCTCCCAGGCGTTCGTCCACGAGGCCGCCAAGGGGCGGACCATCGATACCCCCTACGGGCCGGTGGTGCATCTTGACCTGCGCCACCTCGGCGCCGCGAAGATCGAGGCAAAGCTGCCTATGGTGCGCGAGCTGTGCCTCGACTACGAGCGCATAGACCCGGTGCGAGATCTGGTGCCGGTGCGCCCTGTGGTGCACTACATGATGGGCGGTGTCCACACCGACGTGCGCGCGGCGACGCCGCTGGGAGGGCTCTTCGCCGCCGGTGAGACCGCCTGCGTCAGCATCAACGGAGCGAACCGGTTGGGCTCCAACTCGTTGCCCGAGATCCTCGTCTTCGGCGCCCGGGCAGGTGCCGCCGCGGCCGCGTACGCGATGGAGGCCGCACCGGCCGGCGCTGGGGTCGCCGCGCAGGCCGCGGACGAGACGCGCCGGCTGGAGGAGCTGCTGGACCGCGCCGGCGGCGAGTCCATTGCGGCGATCCGGACGGCGATGCAGCACACGATGGAGGGCGCGGCCGGCATCTACCGCGACGGCGACACCCTCGCCAAGGCCGTCGACACGCTGCGCGAACTTCAGGAGCGTGCCACGGCCGCGGGCGTCGGTGACCGTAGCCGGACGTTCAACACACAGCTCGTCGCGGCCCTGGAGCTGGCCGCGATGCTCGACATCGCGGAGTCCATTGTGCACAGTGCGTTGCGCCGGGAGGAGTCGCGCGGCGCGCATCAACGCACCGACTTCCCGGCGCGTGACGACGTGCGTTTCTTGGCGCATTCGATGGCCTACCGCGAGGCCGACGGCGGTTGCCGGATCGAGTATCAGCCGGTCACCGTGACCCGTTGGCCGCCGGGTGAGCGCGTGTACGGGAGGTGAGCCCGTTGAAGGAGATCACGCTGCGCGTCTTTCGCTACCGGCCGGAGGCGGAGGCGGAGCCGACCTTCCAGGAGTACGCCGTGCCGCTGCGCGACGACTGGGCGGTCCTCGACGCGCTCAACTACGTCAAGGAGGAGATCGACCCGACGCTGTCATACCGATGGTCCTGCCGGATGGGAATCTGCGGCAGCTGCGGCATGACCGTGAACGGCGACCCGAAACTGAGCTGCGGCACGTTTCTCGTCGACCACGCGCCCGGGCCGATCACCGTGGAGCCGCTGCGCAACTTCCCGGTGATCCGCGACCTGGTCATCGAGATGACCGACTTCATGCAGAAGCTCGGCGCGGTGCAGCCGTGGATCATCAGGGACGAGAGCGACGACGACCCCGACACCGAGCTCCTCCAGACGCCGTCCGAAATGGACGACTACAAGCGGTACAGCATGTGCATCAACTGCATGCTCTGCTACTCGGCGTGCCCGGTGTACGGGCTGGACTCCAAGTTCATCGGTCCGGCCGCGATCGCGCTCGCGCAGCGGTACAACCTGGACTCCCGCGACGAAGGCCAGGAGGAGCGCCTCGATGTCCTGTCGGAAGACGAGGGCGTGTGGGGGTGCACATTCGTCGGCGAGTGCACCCGCGCCTGCCCGAAAGGCGTCGACCCGGCCGGGGCCATCCAGCGCGCCAAGCTCATCGCGGCGAACGAGGCCGTGAAGGCTTTCCTGCTGCCGCGGTGGGTCCGATGACCACCGACTTCTGGCAGCGGCTGCATCGGCAGCGGGTCCCGCTCCTCTGGTGGACGTCGCGGCGCACCTACCTGCTTTTCGTGGTGCGTGAGCTGACGAGCGTCGCCGTCGTGTGGTTCGTGGTCTACCTGCTGCTGCTGGTGCGGTCGGTCGGCGCCGGTCCCGGCGACTACGAGCGCTTCCTCGACTGGTCGGCCCAGCCGTGGATGGTCGTGCTCAACGCGCTCGCGCTCGCCCTCGCCATCGTCCACACGATCACCTGGTTCATGGTGACGCCGCAGGCCATGGTGCTGAAGGTGCGTGGCCGCCGGGTGCCGGGTGTGGCCCTCGCCGGTGCGCTGTACGTGGCGTGGTTCGCGGTCTCGGCGGTGATCCTGTTGTTGGTGCTCGCATGAGTCGCGAACGGACCTCAGCGGAGCCGTTCCTGTGGCTGCTCTTCAGCGCCGGCGGGGTCCTGACCGCGCTCGCCGTGCCGATGATTCTCTTTCTCTTCGGCATCGCCTTCCCACTCGGTTGGCTCGACCCGCCGTCCAACGCCGAGATCTACACGCTCCTGCGTAACCCGCTGGCCCGGCTCGCCGTGATCGTCCTGTGCGGGCTGGGAATGATGCACGCCGCGCACCGCCTGCGCCACACCATCCGTGACGGCCTGCAACTCCAGCGGCACGGCACCGCGATCGCCGCGGTCTGCTACGGCACAGCGGCCTTCCTTACCGCCGTCGCGGTAGTCCTGGTCTCTGTGATCTGAAGACACGGAAGGCCGGTGCCGAGCGGGTCGCCGCCCTCTTCGCGGCCGCAGGTTTCCCG
This sequence comes from Micromonospora sp. CPCC 205371, assembly GCF_026130045.1. GTDB lineage: Bacteria > Actinomycetota > Actinomycetes > Mycobacteriales > Micromonosporaceae > Phytohabitans. The sequence continues at coordinate 25,462 of NZ_JAIBNX010000034.1, read as the reverse complement.
GAGCCGAGCCGGGCCATCGACACGGCCTGGATGTCGTCCTCGACGGTCTGGAGGCCCGAATCGCTCGCTAAGCTCGGATGATGTCGGAACGCCCCGTGCGCCGCGCGCCACGCGTCAGCACCGCCCGCGTCGAGTCTGTCGAGCGGATCACCCCGCACATGGTGCGCATCGTGCTCGGCGGCCCCGGGCTGGCGAATTTCCACGCCGGAGAGTTCACCGACCACTACATCAAGCTGCTGTTCGCGCCCAGCGGCGTGACATATCCCGAACCGTTCGACATCGAGCGGGTCCGCGCCGAGCTGCCACGCGACCAGTGGCCGAGCATGCGCACCTACACTGTGCGCCGCTGGGACGAGGGGCGGCGCGAGCTCACCATCGACGTCGTCTACCACGGCGAGGAGGGCCTCGCCGGTCCGTGGGCGGCACGGGCGAAGCTCGGTGACGAGGTTCACTTCGCCGGGCCAGGTGGCGGCTACACACCTAGCCCGGATGCCGACTGGCATCTGATGGTCGGCGACGAGAGTGCCCTGCCCGCGATCGCGGCGTCGCTGGAACGGTTGGCGCCGGCCGCACGCGCACACGCCTTCATCGAGGTGAGCGGTCCCGAGGAGGAGCAGAAGCTCGAAACCGCGGGCGATGCCGCAATCACCTGGCTGCACCGCGGCGACGCCCCGGTCGGCGCGGCGCTCGTGCGGGCCGTGTCGGCGTTCGAGTTCCCGCCCGGCGCCGTGCACGCGTTCGTGCACGGCGAGGCCGGCTTCGTGAAGGAACTGCGCCGGTTGCTCTTCATCGAACGCGGCGTCGCGCGCCAGGGGCAGTCCCTTTCCGGGTACTGGCGGGTCGGCCAGAACGAAGACGGATGGCAGGCCACGAAGCGGGAGTGGAACGCCAGTGTCGAGCGGGAACAGGACATGCAACCTTAGGCTGGGGTCGTCGACACCTAGGTTGTGTGAGAAAACTTCGATGGCTCGCCGTGTCCGCGAGTCTGACGTTGGTCCTTTCCGGCCCCGCGCCCGCCACAGCACAACCGGCCGCTGCCCTGCTGGGTGACACGGTCACCCTCGTCACCGGCGACGTCGTGCGGATCAGTGGCGAAAGGGTGGTTTCGGTCGAGCCCGGCAAGGGGCGGGACCGGATCGGTTTCGCCGCCGAGCGGCGCGCCGGGCACCAGTACATCTATCCGTCCGATGTGCTCGGACTGGTGGGCGCGGGCCGCCTGGACCGGCGCCTGTTCGATGTCACAGAGCTGCTCGCGACCGGGTACCGCGACAAGATGCCGCTCGTCGTCCAGCACGCCGGAAGCGCGAAGCGTTCGAGCGCCCGCCAGCTGGCGGACAAGAGCGCGACGGTGACTCGTGAGATACCCGCAGTGAACGCGTTCGCGGTAAAGGCCACCGCCAAGGACGCCGGTGCATTGTGGACCGACCTGCGGTCCGGGCTGAACCAGGGCGCCGTGCGCTCCGTGCTGCTGGACGGGCTCAGGAAGGTTCACCTCGATCAGAGTGCGGCCCAGATCGGCGCCCCAGCGGCCTGGCAGTCCGGCCTCACCGGCCGTGGCGTCGTGGTCGGGGTACTGGACACCGGCGTCGACGCGAACCATCCGGACCTGGCCGGCAGGGTCCGCGCCAGTGAAAACTTCAGCGAGTCGCCGGAATCGGGCGACATCATCGGGCACGGCACGCACGTGGCGTCCACACTGGTGGGCAGCGGTGCGGCGTCCGGCGGCCGGTACAAGGGCATCGCGCCGGAAGCCACGATCCTCGCCGGCAAGGTGTGTAACGACCGGATGTGCCCGGAGTCGGCGATGCTCGCCGGTCTACAGTGGGCTGCCGAGCAGGGTGCTTCCGTGGTGAACATGAGCATCGGCGGACAGGACGGCCCCGGTATCGACATCCTGGAAGAGGCGGTCAACCGGCTCAGCGCCCAGTACGGGACGCTCTTCGTGATCTCGGCCGGCAACTACGGGGAGAACACGGTCGAGTCACCGTCGACAGCGGATGCTGCCCTCTCCGTCGCCGCGGTCGACCGGCAAGACGCGATCGCCTACTTCTCCGCCGGTGGGCCCCGGCTGGGCGACGCAGGGGTCAAGCCCGAGATCGCCGCACCCGGCACCGACATCGTGGCCGCCCGGTCCTCGCTCGTACCGCCCGACCACATCGACCCGGTCGGCGACCACTACATGCGGTCGAGCGGCACCTCGATGGCGACACCGCACGTCGCTGGCGCGGCGGCCCTGCTCGCACAGAAGTATCCACAGTGGAGCGGTATCGAGCTGAAGGGTGCCCTGCTGAGCACGTCTCGCCGGCTCGACGGGTTGGCTCTCGACAGGCAGGGCGCGGGCCGGGTCGACCTCGGTGCGCTCATCAACGCGCCGGTCGTGGTCGACCACGGCACCCTCAACCTGGGCCGGCCCAAGTGGCCCCACGAAGACGACGCTCCGATCACCAAGATGCTCACCTATCGCAACACCGGCTCCTCGCCGGCCACGGCCACCGTCGCCGGGACGCTGACAGGCCCAGGTGGAGACGCCGCACCGGCCGGGATGCTCACGGTGTCGCCGTCGACGGTGACGATTCCCGCCGGAGGCACCGCCACGGTCACCGTCACGGTGGACACGTCGGTGGCCGCCCCGGACGGCCGGTACACCGGCCAGATCACCGCCGCGGTGGGTGACACCTCGGTGCGGACGCAGGTCTCCGTTTTTCGCGAGCCGGAGAGCTACGACGTGACCGTGCGGGTGCTGGACCGGCACGGTGCGGTCACGAACGCCTACAACAGCATGATCACGTCGTGGCGCGGCGATCAGGTGTCGTACCAGATGACACCTGACGGATACATCGCGCGGCTGCCGGCGGGCGACTACACCGTCGGCGCCATCGTCGTGACCGACGCGGAGACCGAGACCGAAACCATCACGCTGATGGCACGGCCCCAACTGCGGCTGAAGGCGGACGCCACGATCGTGTTCGACGCACGGACGGCTGGAGCGGTCGACATCACCGTGCCGGAGCGCGGTGCCGCACCCGTCATGTCGTACGCCAACTACACGACGCCCGCCGGTGACGGACTGGATTGGTTCTTCTTCCGCGAAGGAACACAGAGGCTGTTCGTCGGCCAGGTCGGTCCGGCGACCAACTCCTCGGCGTTCAAGTCTGTCGTCGCCACCCATTGGGCCCGGCCGGACGGCGACGGTGCCTACTGGGACACCCCCTACACATACAACGTGGGCATAGGGACCAACGGTGGCATCCCGAACGGGCTCACCCGCCACATCCGTCCAAAGGACCTGGCATCGGTGAAGCAAACCATGCACGGGCTGCCAGGCACCGCCGGTTCGATGGGATCACGCGCCGAGAACGCGTTTCTCTCCGCCAGCATCCGCATGCGACTGCCCGCGCAAAGGACCGACTACTTCGCCGGGACGAACGTGACCTGGACCAGCGAAATCGTCGACGTAGGACCGATCGGCGACGAGACGACGGTGACCCTCATCGCCCAACCCGCCCGCGTCTATCGGCCCGGGCACTCGTACCAGCACACCTGGAACACGGCGGTCTTCGGCCCGGCGTTCTACACACACCCTGCCGGCAGCACCTCCATCGCTGGCGTCACCCGGACGGCCGGCGACGAGTTCAATGCGTTCTTCGGCATGCTGGTCGACCCCGTGCCCGGCCGGTTCGGGATCGGCGGCAAGATTCAGGCAAACTCCGCCCGGACCGCCCTCTACCGGAACGGGGAACTCCTTGCGAGCTCCAGGCTTGCCGGAGACCTCACAGCCGCACTGCCCCCCGAGCAATCCGCGTACCGGTTGGAGGCGGAAATCGACCGTAGTGGGGTGTTCCCCGTATCCACCAAGGTTTCCAGCTCCTGGTCGTTCCGCTCCGCGCACTCGGCGGACGCGGTGACGCGCCTTCCGCTGATGACCGTGCACTACGCGCCAGCACTGGACGGCGCGTACAGCGCACCCGCGGGCCGGACGTTCACCATGCCGGTGCGGGTCACTCACCAGGCCGGCTCCCAGGCCAGCGCCGTCACCAGCCTCGCCGTCGAAGTGTCCTATGACGACGGTGCGACATGGAGTCCTGCGGCCGTGAGCGGCGGTGGCTCGAAGTGGAGGGTTTCGGTCACTCACCCCGCTGGCGGAGAGCACGTGTCGCTGCGAGCTGTAGCGAAGGACAAGGCCGGTAGCGAGGTCAAGCTGACCACGATCCGCGCGTACCTCCTGCACTGACCTGTGAGAACGGGCCCTTGACCGGGCAGCGGTACCGGTCAAGGGCCCTTTTTCTAGCGGGATGGGCTCGTCGCCCCACTGGTCGAA
>NZ_JAIBNX010000034.1:0-21134 GCF_026130045.1 Micromonospora sp. CPCC 205371 | reverse complement strand
CCCCCCCTGGGCTCCCGTGGGGAGGGGGCCGCGGGCGGGGGCGGGGCCCCGGGCCCAGGCCCCTTTTTCTAGCGGGATGTGCTCGTCGACCCACTGTTCGAAGGTGCGAGCCGGCACGCCCGTCACCCACTCGGCATCACTGACCGGGGCCGGCGGAGTGCAGGCGGCGGAGGACGCCACCGCCGATATTTCCGCGCGCGCCGGTAATGAGGGTGGTCATGGCTTGCTGTCTCCTTGTGCGAAGGGAGGCCATCGAGTCGGCGCTGACCGCGTCACGACTCCGCCAGGGGGATCCGGGTTGCTCAACATCGGTCGAGGACGGTGGCGACGGCGAGGTCACCGTCGGTGTGGTGGCCGACCGCCTCGCGGTCGCCTCATCGGTCGCCAGCCGCATGGTCACGGACTGCATCACCGCCGGCTACGTGGTGCGCTGCGGACCACAGATTCCTAGGATTGCTTGACAGCGAATGAAGCAGGGCCCCCGACTTCTTGTTGGATATCACCCTGCTGAACGACACAAGTGAGCGTCGATGTCGGCCGACGTACCTGGTGGGCCAGCGCCCGGGCCTAGCGGAGTGCGGTGCGCGTGGATCCGCTGATGCCCTCAGCCGAGAGTTACGGGTCTGATTCTGCGCGTTTCGTTCAAGACCGGCCGTCAGGCCGTTCGTAGGTTCGAGCTTGTGCCTGACCTAATACTCGACGGCGAGGTGTTCACGCCAGGGTCGCCGGGCTACGACGCGATCCGCCGCCCGGTCAACGCCGCCTACCGGGAGGTGCGTCCCCGGTTGGTACTGCTGTGCCGTTCAGTTTCGGACGTCGTACGTGCCTTGGCGTACGCGACGGCTACCGGGGAGCGCATCGCCCCTCGTGGCGGAGGGCACTGCTTCGCGGGCCGGTCGTCAACGGACGGTATCGTGCTCGACCTGTCTGGCCTCGATGGCGTCTCCGTGGCGGATGAGCGGGTGGCCACGATCGGAGCTGGGGCCCGTCTTGGACAGGTGTACGCGGCGCTACACACTTGCGGCCGGACCCTGCCGGCTGGGTGCGGTCCCACCGTGGGCATCACCGGCCTCACCCTTGGCGGGGGGATCGGTCTGCTCGGGCGCATGCACGGGCTGACCTGCGATCGCCTCGTCGGCGCACAGGTCGTGCTCCCAGGCGGGAGCGTCGTGGACTGCGACCACGACCGTGAGCCAGACCTGTTCTGGGCTCTGCGCGGAGCGGGAGGCGGCCAGTTCGGGGTGGTCACGTCACTGCGGTTCGACACCGTCCCTGAGCCGATGACCACTCGCATCGAGGCGCACTGGTCGGACATCGCGTTCGACGAACTGGTTTCGGCCTGGCAAGCCTGGGCGCCGCAGGCGCCGGACGAACTCACCGTCAACCTCACGGTCGAGTCCGAGCCCAGCGCACCTGTGAGGGCCACCCTCTTCGGCGCCGCTACCTTCGACGAGGAACCGACCCGGAGTCTGCTGCAGGAGCTCATCGACCGGGCGGGCGTAGCCCCCACAATCGACGTGCGCGGCGGGCTGCCCTACCACCACCTGAAGGACACCTTCGCCGACCCGCGGGAGCTGCCCGAACGGGCCCTGCGGATCCGGTCGGAGTTCTTCTCCCGCGCGATGTCCCACCGGACCCTCGCGTCGCTGCTGGCCCAGCTCGACGGCCCAGAGACCGTGGGTCGGCGGCAGCTCACGTTCACCGCGATGGGCGGGGCCTACAACAGGGTCGCCGAGGACGCCACCGCGTTCGCCCACCGCAAGGAGCGCTTCCTGCTCGAACACATCGCCGACGCGACCGACCCGTGGGTGGATCGCTCCTGGGCAGCCGCCCACGCCGACGGGTCAGGACACGTCTACCCCAACTTCCCCGACCCCGCGCTCGAAGACTGGGCCCGGGGGTACCACGCGGGCAACTACTCCCGGCTGGCCGCGGTCAAAAACGCCTATGACCCGTACCGGTTCTTCGACTTCCCCCAAGCCATCTGATCCCCAGCGAAGGAAAGCCATGAGCAAGGTCATCACCGCCCACGCGGTATCGGTCGACGGGTACATCACCGGTCGGAATCCCGGCACCGGTCGCGGGCTCGGCGACGCGACGATGCTGTTCGACTGGTACTTCGACGGTGACACCCCCAGTGAAGTGTTCGATGGGTTCAAGCTGAGCGAGCCCAGTGCCCGCGTCTTCGACGCCCTCGCCGCACGCGTCGGCGCCACCGTGGCCGGGCGCAACACCTTCGACGACTCCGGATGGTCGGCCGGCGGCGCCCCCCACCCGACGGCCCCGCTGGTGGTGCTCAGCCATCGCCCGGCGCCGCAGAGCAACGAGCGCCAGACCTTTGTCAGCACCGGCATCCAGGACGCGATCGCCGCAGCCCGCGAGGCCGCCGGCGACAACGACGTCGCACTCATGGGCGGCGGCGTCGCGACAACGGCCCTGGCGGCGGGCCTCGTCGACGAGGTGATCCTGCATCAGGTGCCGATCCTGCTCGGCGGCGGCCGACCGTTCTTCCGGTCCCTGCCCAAGCACGTGCGGCTGCGCCTCGTCGAGGCAGTTGCGGCTCCCGGCGTCACGCATCTGCACTACGAGGTGGTCCGATGATCCTCGTCACCGGCGGGCTGGGCATGATCGGCGCCCACACCGCCCACGCGCTCCACGACCTCGGCCACGAGGTCGTCGTCACCTCCCACCGCCGGGCCGAGGTCCCGTCGTTCCTCGCCGGCAAGGTAACTGTGGAACGCCTCGACGTCACCGATCGCGCCGCCTTCCTCGCTCTCGCCGATCGCCACGACATCAGCGACATCGTTCACCTCGCCGGTTCCATCCCCGGCGAGGACCCGGTCCGCTTCTTCCGCACGGACACGACCGGCCTGCTCAACGCGCTGGACGCGGCCCGCACCTGGGCCGTGCGCAGGTTCGCCGTCGCCAGCAGCCTCGGCGTGTACATCGGCCGGACCGAGATCCCGTGGCACGAGGAGCTGGCGCTGCCCACCGCGCAGCTGCCGCACCGGATCATCGCGTTCAAGAAGGCCGTCGAGCCACTCACCACGCACAGCCTCCAGGGCGCCGGCGTCCAACCGGTCGTGCTCCGGATCGGCAGCACCTGGGGGCCGCTGATGGACCCGGAATCACCGTTCAACCCAATCCCGCCATACATCAGCGCCGTGCTCCGTGGTGAAAAGCCACGGCCGCTGCACGCCGACGACGGCGGCGACTGCTGCTACGCACCCGACGCCGGACGCGCGATCGCCCTCCTGATGAACGCGCAGACCCTGCAGCACAACACATACAACGTCTCCAGCGGCCGACCGGCCACCAACCGGGAGCTAGCGAACGCCCTGGAGGCGATCATCCCCGATCTGCGGCTCAACCTCCTGCCCGGACGACAGAACGGCCCGGGCGACGACCCCTACCTCGACACCACACGGCTCACCCGCGACACCGGCTACGTGCCCGCCTTCGACGTCGCCACGGCGGTCGCCGACTACGTCGCCTGGCGCGCCGACAACCCTCGCTGAAGGAGCACACACAAATGCTTGATCCCGACGTGCGCCGCGTACTCGACGGCGCCTCCATCGCTCACCTCGCCACCGTCCTCCCGGACGGCTCACCCCACACCACGCCGGTCTATGTCGGCGCCCACGGCGACCGGGTCGTCTTCTTCACCGGTCCAGGCATGCGCAAAGCCCGCAACCTGCGTCGCGACCCTCGGATGGCGCTGTCCATCGCGCCCGTCGACAACCCATTCACACCCGTCGTGATCCGCGGGCGGGTCATCGAATGGCTCGACGGCGACCCGGCGTGGGAGATCATCGACCGGCTGGCCACCAAGTACACCGGCGTGCCCTACCCCCGAGGACAAGAGCGCGTCGTGGCCGTGATCGAGCCCGAGCGACAAACCGTCGGTGTCGGCTGAGCAGCCTCAACTCCATCCCAGGTGCATGCCCGGAAGGTATCACTGGCGCCATTCGGACCGGTCGCTCGCGTGTGCCCATGGGTGATGGTGCGACTGATCCCAATCGGCTCGAAGCGGGTGCGGGGTAGAGCGTTCACCCGCGTGTTCGTGCCCCCGGCAGGATTCGAACCTGCGCTCCCGCCTCCGGAGGGCGGTGCTCTATCCCCTGAGCTACGGGGGCTCAGCGACCAACGAAGAGTAGCAGGCTCCCTCCGTTGGCGCCGAACCGACTCAGCGGCCGCGTTCACATGTCGGCAGCGCGTGCAGCACTACCCCGTCCGGGATGCGCCGGGGCCATTCGGTGGTTGCCCAGGAGCCGTCCACCACGACGTGCGCTGGCCGGCCCGCTTGTGACGCGAGGCGGCTCAGGAACTCGCGTGGCAGCGTTGTTTCGCCGGTGACCAGGAAGCGGACCCAGCCGCGGGTCGAGACCGCCGCCACGACGTCTGTGGCGGGTGTGACGCCGTGCAGGCGGGTGCGGCCGGCCCAGTATAGGTCTGCGCGTTCTAGCTGCGCGGCCTGCAGTATTTCCGGGTAACGGTCTGACTGCCACTGCACGACCGCCATCGCGCAGAGGGCACAGGCCCGGTCGACGGGTTCGCGTGGTGCGAGGCCCCAGGCACGCAGGTACCGGGCGATGCCGGGCACGCTGAGCGGGATGCCGTACGTCTGCTCGACCAGCGCCAGTACACCCTGCCGGGTCCACAGGCTTCCGGCGAGCCCGAAGTGGTCGGGGTAGGTGTCGCGCAGCATTTCGATGAGTCGGAGCTCTTGCTCACGGGTGAGCGCTCCGTGCCGGCGGCGGGCGGCTACCGCGCCGTCGCCACCGCTCGCATACCGCCGGCACCAGTTTGCGATTGATCGTCGTCTGTCACCAAGTACAACCCCCACGCCCCGGACAACGACGCCGATTCGGACAGGTAGCGCTGGGTGAGCAGAAAGCTACAGAAAGTACCGTTTTGTCAGGCAGGTGCGTCGAGCTTCTTGAGCAGCAGCTGGAAAGCGGCCACCTCGTTGCGCTGGTTGTCGACCATGCCTTGCGCGAGCCGGAGTACCTCCGCGTTATCGGTCAGCTTGACCGCCTCCTCGGCCATATGGATGCCACCGAGGTGATGCTTGATCATCAGCTGGAGGAAGAGCACGTCGAACGCTTTGCCTGTGGCGTTGCGCAGCTGCTCGCGTTCGGCATCGGTCGCCATACCCGGCATGAGGCCGTTTTCCAGGCCGGCGCTGCCCTCGGGCATCCAGGCCATGCGCGGCCGTGAGCCGGTCGGGCCCAGTTTCCACTCGCGCAGCCACGCCTGCATCATGCCGATCTGGGCCTGCTGGGTCAGCGCGATGTCGCCACCCAGCGTGCGCACGTCGCTGTCGCTGGCCTTCTGGTGGGCGAGCATGCCCATCTCGACGGCCTGGGCGTGGTGCGTCGACATGTCGCGGGCGAACCCGGCCTCGGCCGAGTTTTCGCCTGGCCGGGTGAACGTCGGGCCGACCAGCACCCCCCCGACGAGGCCCAGCACCAGGCCGAGTGCGCCGCCGGCCGCCAGCCAGCCGGCGACACCGAAGCGCCGGTGGGCTGGCGGAACCGCGTCGTCGATCTCCGGCGACTCGGGCTCGGACTCCACGGAGACGCTCATCAGCCGCCCTGCTGGTCCTTACCGATGTCGCGCGGGGTCGTGCCGGTGGCGGTGATGCCGCCGGAGCAGGTCGCCCCGGCCTCGACCGTGGCGTTCTGGCGCAGCGCGCTGATGAACTCGTCGATGCGGCCGTCGTCGACGCTGTCGAGCTTGAGCTGGTAGCCCCACGCCTGGAGCGAGACGTTGCTGTCCAGGTTGTCGATCGGGCTCATCAGCATGTACTCGTTGCCGCGCACCTTGCCGGCCAGCTTCTCCACCTGGTCGGCGGGCAGCCCGTTCTTGTACGCGACCCAGACCGCGCCGTGCTCCATGCTGTGCACCGCGTGCTCGCTGGCGATGGGGGCGTCGTAGACGTCACCCATGCAGTTCTGCCAGTTGTAGTTGTGGTTGCCACCGACCGGCGGGGTGAGCTTGTAGGTCAATGGGCCCCATGCGTGGTTGGCCTCGGTGAGCGTCTTGTCCGGGTTGTCCCGATAGTTGACGATCCCGCTGATATCGGCGGCCTTCTCCTCCCACGGCTGGGAGCCCTTGAAGGCGGCCCATGAGCCGTACCCGATGATGCCGGCCGCGATCACGCCAACCGCGACGAACATCGCGATCGGCCCCCAGCTGCGACCCTGGCTGACCTTGACCGGCGTGATCGGCTTGCGCCCCTTGCCGCCGGCGCCGCCGGCCTTGCCGCCGGGACGGCCCGCAGCCCCTGCGGCCTTGCCGGCGGTCGACGACTTGCGCGCCGTCGAGGTCGAGGAGGTCGAAGAAGAGGACTTACCCGCAGGCGGCTTCTTGCCGGTGCTGACCGCGGACGGACGGCGCTTGTTGTCGCCGGCCGGGGTACTGATGCTCATGGTGCCTCGTCAGGTCGGTCGGTCAAGGGGTGGCGGTTGATCGACGCAACACATCGATCGACAGGGTCGCCGCCGAAGGACCCACTGTACCCCCGGTAACATGACTCGGTGACTCCCGCCAAGCTCGCAGACGCCGTATTAGCGGCTGCCCATGCGCTTTTTGCCGAGCGCGGGCTCGACCCGACCGCACTACCGGAGTCGACGGCGGTTGAGCGACCCCGTAATCCCGAGCACGGTGACTACGCGTCCACGCTGGCGCTCCAGCTGGCCAAGAAGGTGGGAGTGCCGCCGCGTGACCTGGCGGCTGGCCTCGCCGATCAGCTCGGCCGCACGCCGGGCATCAAGTCGGTAGAAATCGCTGGCCCCGGCTTTCTCAACATCCGCCTCGACGCGGCCGCCGCGGGGCAACTCGCCCGCGTCGTCGTGCAGGCCGGCGAGGAGTACGGGCACAGCGAGCGGCTCGCGGGCCAGAAGATCAATCTGGAGTTCGTCTCGGCGAACCCGACCGGTCCTGTGCACATCGGCGGCGTCCGGTGGGCCGCGCTCGGCGACGCGCTGGCTCGGCTGCTGCGCGCGGTCGGCGCCGAGGTAGGCACCGAGTACTACGTGAACGACGCGGGCACGCAGATCGACCGGTTCGCCCAGTCGCTGCTGGCCGCCTCGCGGGGCGAGCCGGTGCCCGAAGACGGATACGCGGGCGCCTACATCGCCGAGATCGCCGAGGGCATCACGCGTGATCACCCGGACGCCGATCTGGCGACGTTCCAGCACGAGGGTGTCGAGCGCATGCTCGCCGAGATCGAATCCTCGCTGACCAGCTTTGGCGTGCACTTCGACGTCTTCTTCCGGGAGTCCGACCTGCACCGCCGGGGCGAGCTCGACCTCGCGCTTACCCGGCTGCGCGAGCAGGGCCACGTCTTCGAATCGGACGGGGCGATCTGGCTGCGCACCACCGACTTCGGCGACGACAAAGACCGGGTCCTGCGCAAGTCCGACGGCGAGTGGACCTACTTCGCCGCCGACTGCGCCTACTACCTGGACAAGCGCGAGCGGGGCTTCGCGCGCGTGGTGATGATGCTGGGCGCCGACCATCACGGATACATCGGCCGGATGCGGGCGATGGTGGCGTGCTTCGGCGACGACCCCGACACCCACCTGGAGATCATGATCGGGCAGCTCGTCAACCTGGTACGCGACGGCGTGCCGGTGCGGATGAGTAAGCGGGCCGGCACCGTGGTCACGCTCGACGACGTGGTCGAGGCGATCGGCGTCGACGCGGCCCGGTACGCGCTGGCCCGTTACTCCGCCGACTCGCCGATCGACATCGACGTGGAGCTGTGGACCCGGTCGACGCGCGACAACCCGGTCTACTACGTGCAGTACGTGGCCGCCCGCACCGCCAGCGTGGCCCGCAACGCGGCCGAGGTGGGGCTGACCCGCGGCGACGCAGAATCGTTCCGGCCCGAGCTGCTCGACCACGAGAAGGAAAACGAGCTGCTCAAGGCGCTCGGCGAGTACCCGTCCGTGGTCGCCACCGCGGCCGAGCTGCGCGAGCCCCACCGGATCGCGCGGTACCTGGAAGACCTGTCCGGGAATTACCACCGGTTCTATGACAACTGCCGCATCCTTCCCAAGGGAGACGAACCGATCGGTGATCTGCATCGGGCCAGGCTGTGGCTGAACGACGCCACGCGTACCGTGATCGCTAACGGCTTGGATCTTTTGGGCGTCTCCGCCCCCGAGAGGATGTAGATGAGGGCGCACGAAGCGGGGGCGCTGCACGGCGACCTTGGCAGCCGGGGTCCCGCCTGGCTGCGTACCCCAGAAGACGTCAACGCCCTCGTGCCGCACCTGTGGCCCACCGGCGTCGCGCGAGCCGCCGACGGCGCGCTCGCCGTCGGCGACCTCAGCGTCCGCGCCCTGGCGGAGGAGTTTGGTACGCCGGCGTACGTGCTCGACGAGGGCGACATGCGCGCCCGATGCCGCGACTTCCTGGCGGCGTTCGCCGGCTGTGACGTCTACTACGCGGGCAAGGCGTTCCTGTGCCGGGCCGTTGTCCGGATCATCGCCGAGGAGGGCCTGCACCTCGACGTGTGCAGCGGAGGCGAGCTGGCCACGGCGCTGTCCGCGGGCATGCCGGCGGAGCGGATCGGCTTCCACGGCAACAACAAGTCCGTGGCCGAACTCACTCGCGCGGTCGAGGCCGGCGTGGGACGGATCATCGTCGACTCGTTCCAGGAGATCGACCGGCTGACATCGCTGGCGCGCGAGCTCGGCAAGCGCCCCGGTGTGCTGATCAGGGTGACGGTCGGTGTCGAGGCGCACACCCATGAGTTCATCGCAACCGCTCACGAAGACCAGAAGTTCGGGTTCTCGCTGGCCGGCGGGGCCGCGGTCGAGGCCGCGCTGAAGATCATCGACGAGGGCGCGCTCGATCTGCGCGGCCTGCACTCGCACATCGGCTCGCAGATCTTCGACACCAGCGGCTTCGAGGTGTCGGCCAAGCGGGTGCTCGGGCTCCAGGCCCAGATCCGCGAGGCGCGCGGCGTGGAGCTGCCGGAGCTCGACCTGGGCGGCGGTTTCGGCATCGCGTACACGACGCAGGACGACCCGGCGCCGCCCGCCGACCTGGCCAAGCGGCTAACGAAGATCGTCGAGGGCGAGTGCGAGGCGCTGCAGCTGGCGACGCCGCACCTGTCGATCGAGCCCGGCCGGGCGATCGTCGGGCCGGCCGTGTTCACGCTCTACGAGGTCGGCACGGTCAAGGACGTCGACGGCATCCGCACCTACGTGAGCGTCGACGGCGGCATGAGCGACAACATCCGCACCGCGCTCTACGACGCGTCGTACTCGGCGACGCTGGCGTCCCGCGCCTCGGACGCCGCGCCGATCCTGGCTCGGGTGGTGGGAAAACATTGCGAGTCCGGTGACGTGGTTGTTAAGGATGAATTCCTGCCCGCCGACGTGCAGCCCGGAGATCTTCTTGCCGTCCCTGGCACGGGAGCCTATTGCCGGAGCATGGCCAGCAACTACAACCACGTGCCCAGGCCACCGGTGCTCGCCGTGCGCGACGGGCGGGCTCGGGTGATCGTCCGGCGGGAGACCGAGGACGACCTGCTGGCATTGGATGTGGGATGAAACCTGTTCGCTTGGCTCTGTTGGGGTGCGGCACGGTCGGATCCGAGGTCGTCCGGCTGTTGCACGAGCAGGCGGATGACCTGACGGCTCGGGTCGGCGCTCCGATCGAGATCGCCGGCATCGCCGTACGCCGGCTCGCCCGCGACCGCGGCTCGCTCCCTGTCGACCCTGCGCTCTTCACCACCGACGCGCTCGGCCTGGTCAAGCGCGACGACGTCGACGTGGTGGTCGAGGTCGTCGGCGGCATCGAGCCGGCCCGCACGTGGCTGGTCGAGGCGCTGCGCGCCGGCAAGAGCGTGGTGACCGCCAACAAGGCCCTGCTCGCCGAAGACGGCGGCGCGCTGCACGACGCGGCCACCGAGGGCGGCGCCGACCTGTACTACGAGGCCGCCGTTGCCGGAGCGATCCCGCTGCTGCGCCCGCTGCGCGAGTCGCTGCATGGCGACAAGATCACGCGCGTCACCGGCATCGTCAACGGCACCACGAACTACATCCTGTCGTCCATGGACGCCAGCGGCGCCAGCTTCACCGAGGCACTGGAAGAGGCGACCGCTCTCGGATACGCCGAAGCCGACCCCACCGCCGACGTCGCTAGCGCCAAGGCCATGGGCTGCACGATCAAGCTGCTCTGCATCGCGTCCCGGGTCTCCGGCCCGTCCGGCGACTCCATCAGCGTGCGGGTGCACCCGGCGATGATCCCGCGCACCCACCCGCTGGCCAGCGTCGGCGACGCGTTCAACGCGGTGTTCGTCGAGGCCGAGGCCGCGGGGCAGCTCATGTTCTACGGCCGCGGCGCGGGAGGCGCGCCGACCGCCAGCGCCGTGCTCGGCGACATCGTCGCCGTCGGGCGCAATCGCCTGGCAGGGGTACGGTCAGCGAGCGAGTCCGTGTACGCCGACCTGCCCGTCCGGCCGATGGGCGAGGTGGTGACCCGCTACCACATCAGCCTCGACGTGGCCGACCGCGCCGGTGTGCTGGCCGCCGTGGCCGGGGTGTTCGCCAAGCACGACGTGTCGATCGCCACCGTGCGCCAGTCCGGCCGGGGCGACGACGCGATCCTCGTGATCGTCACCCATGGCGCCCCAGATGCCGCGCTGGCGGCGACGGTCCGCGAGCTGCAAGCGCTGGACATCGTCCGCTCAATCGCGAGCGTCCTCCGCGTAGAGGGCGGCGCGTAGCGCCGCCCTGATCACGCTAGGTCTAGCGACTTGGCCGCGGCCAGGACGTCGTTCTTGATGGTGGTGGGGCTGGGCGCCGTGGAGATCGCCCACTCGGGGTCCTTCAGGCCGTGGCCGGTCACCGTGCAGACGACGGTGCCGCCAGCCGGGATGCGGCCGGCCTCGGCCTGCTGGAGCAGGCCCGCCACGCTCGCGGCGCTGCCCAGCTCGACGAACACGCCGACGTCGCGGGCCAGCAGCCGGTACGCGGTCAGGATCTCGCGGTCGGTCACGGCCTCGATGAGCCCGCCGGACGCGTCGCGCGCGTCGACCGCCTTGGTCCAGCTCGCCGGGTTGCCGATGCGGATCGCGGTGGCGATGGTCGACGGCTCGCGGACGGCCCGCCCGGTGACGATCGGGGCGGCGCCGGACGCCTGGAACCCATACATCTTCGGCTTGCGGCTGGAGTTGCCGGCCGCGAAGTCCTCCTGGTAGCCCATCCAGTACGCGGTGATGTTGCCGGCGTTGCCGACCGGCAGGCAGTGGATGTCGGGCGCGTCGCCGAGCGACTCGATGATCTCGAAGGCGGCGGTCTTCTGCCCGGCGAGGCGGTCGGGGTTGACCGAGTTGACCAGGGCGACCGGGTAGTCCAACGACAGCTTGGACGCCAGCGCGAGGCAGTCGTCGAAGTTGCCGCTGACTTGGAGCAGCCGGGCGCCGTGGACGAGCGCTTGGGCCAGCTTGCCCAGCGCGATCTTGCCTTGGGGCACGAGGACCGCACAGGTGAGCCCGGCACGTGCCGCATATGCCGCCGCCGACGCGGACGTGTTGCCGGTCGACGCGCAGATGATCGCCTTGGCGCCGCTCTCGACGGCCTTGGAGACGGCGACGGTCATGCCGCGGTCCTTGAAGGAGCCAGTCGGGTTCGCGCCCTCGACCTTGAGGTAGACGTCGGCGCCCACCCGGGAGGAGAGCGTCGGCGCGGGTACCAGCGGCGTGTTGCCCTCGTGGAGCGTGATCACCGGGGTGGCATCGGTGACCGGGAGTCGGTCACGGTATGCCTCGATCAGACCGCGCCACATGGTGCTCTCCTGTCTAGCGGTGGTCGTGCCGTGTCAAGGATGCCGCACCACCTGCCAGGACATTCGAAAGGGGTCGGATGCACTACACCGAGGCGCCGGTTCGGTGGATAAGGTGAGTCGCCGCAAACCCCACGGGCCTCAATTTTCTCACAGGAGTGAGCTACCCCATGCCGTCGCTCGCCAGACTCAGCCTTGCCAACCGCAGTCTGGTCGCCCTGATCGCGGTGGTGGTCACCGCGTTCGGCGCGTTCGCCATTCCGTCGCTCAAGCAGCAGCTCTTGCCGTCGTTGGAATTTCCCGCGGCGTTCATCGTGGCCACATATCCGGGCGCCGCGCCGGAGATCGTCGAACAACGGGTCGCCGAGCCGATCGAGAATGGCGTCCAGGGCGTAGCCGGCGTCGACAAGGTCACCTCGACGTCCCGAATGGGTTCGACGACGGTACAGGTGGCATTCGAATACGGCACCGACGTCGACGACGCGGTCGCGAAGATCCAGGGCGCGCTGGGCCGGCTCGGCGCCCAGCTGCCGGCGGGCGTGGAGCCGGACGTGTTCGCGGGTGGCACCGACGACCTGCCGGCGGTGGTGCTGGCGGCGAGCGGTGGGGCCGACGAGCGGGCGCTGGCGGGCACGCTCAACGAGACGGTGATCCCCGAGCTGTCCGACATCGACGGGGTGCGCACGGTCGAGGTGACCGGTGGGCGCGACGAGGTCGTGATGATCACGCCGGACTCGGCGAAGCTGGCCGCGTCGGGCGTCGACGCGCGGGCGATCGGCGCCGCGCTCCAGGGCAACGGCATCGCCGTGCCGGCCGGCGGGCTGACCCAGGACGACCAGACCCGCACGGTACAGGTGGGCACGCCCATCGGCTCGGTCGATGACCTGCGCACCCTGTGGGTTACGGGCGCGCGCGGCGTCAATGTCCGGCTGGGTGACGTGGCGACGGTGACGCAGCAGCTCGCCGAGCCGACCGCGTTCACGCGCACCAACGGCGAGGACAGCCTGGGCATCGAGGTCGTGGCGGCACCGGGCGGCAATGCGGTGGAGATCTCGCGCGAGATCCGCGACCGGCTGGATGCTCTGAGGGCGGCCTCGGGCGCCGAGCTGACGGTGGTCTTCGACCAGGCGCCATTCGTGGAGAAGTCGATCGACAGCCTCACCACCGAAGGGCTGCTCGGCCTGCTCATGGCCGTACTGGTGATCCTGGTCTTCCTGCTGTCCGTGCGGTCGACGCTGGTCACGGCCGTGTCGATTCCGCTGTCGGTGCTGGTGGCGCTGATCGCGCTGTGGGTCGGCGACTACTCGCTCAACCTGCTGACGCTCGGCGCGCTCACCATCGCGGTGGGCCGGGTCGTCGACGACTCGATCGTCGTACTGGAAAACATCAAGCGCCATCTGGGGTACGGGGAGGACAAGCGCAAGGCGATCCTGGACGGCGTCCGGGAGGTCTCCGGCGCGGTGACCGCCTCGACGCTGACCACGGTGGCGGTGTTCGCGCCGATCGCGCTGGTGGGCGGGTTCGTCGGCCAGCTCTTCCGGCCTTTCGCGATCACCGTGACGGTCGCGCTGCTCGCGTCGCTGCTGGTGTCGCTGACCGTGATCCCGGTGCTGGCGTACTGGTTCCTGCGCCCCGCGACCGGTGAGGGCGGCGCGGAGGCGATCCGCATGGCGGCCGAAGACCGCGAGAAGACCAGCTACCTCCAGCTCGCGTACCTGCCGGTGATCGGTTTCGCGCTCCGCCGGCGCTGGGTGACGGTGGGTATCGGCCTGGCGGTCCTGCTGGGCACGCTCGGGCTGTACTCGCAGGTGCAGCGCAACTTCCTGGACGACTCCGGGCAGGACACCTTCACGATCACGCAGGAGCTGCCGGCCGGCACGAGCCTCGCGGCCACCGACGCCGCGGCGCGCAAGGTCGAGGCGGTGCTCGCGGGCCGCGACGACATCGAGTCGTACCAGGTCACGGCCGGCGGCAGCGGCCTGCCCTGGCAGGGCGGCGGGGTGACCACCGCGAGCTTCTCGGTGACCGTGAAGGACGGCGCCGACGCCGCCGAGACCAAGGACGCGCTGCGCTCCGACCTGGACGGCATCAACGACGCCGGCGAGATCGCCGTCGGGGCGTCGGGCCAGAGCACGGACCGGATCGAGGTCGTGGTCCAGGCCGCGGACGCGGGCACCCTCGCGACGGCGACCGAGATGGTACGCCAGGCGCTGACCCAGACCTCCGGCGTGGAGGAGATCAGCACGAACCTGGCCGACGACGTGCCGCGCGTCGACGTGGTCGTGGACCGCACGGCGGCCGCCCAGCGGGGCCTCACCGAGGCGGCCGTCGGCGCGCTGGTGTCCCAGGCGTTCCGCGGTGACCCGGTCGGCCGAGTGACGGTGGCCGGCGCGCAGCAGGACGTGGTGGTGCGCTTCGGTGTCGCCCCGGCGACCGTCGACGAGCTGCGCGCGATGCCGGTCGCGGGCGCCAAGCTCGATGACATCGCCGACGTGACCGAGGTTTCCGGGCCGGTCGAGGTGACCAGGATCGACGGCGTGCGCGCGGCGACCGTGTACGGCACGGCGGTCAGCTCCGACCTGGGCGCGGTCACCGACGCACTTGCCAAGCGGCTGGACGGGCTCAACCTGCCGACCGGCGCCAGCTACGAGATCGGTGGTGCGAGCGCCGACCAGCGGGAGGCGTTCGGTGACCTGGGCCTCGCCGTCCTCGCCGCGATCGCGATCGTCTTCGTGATCATGGTGGCGGCCTTCCGGAGCCTGGTGCAGCCGCTGATCCTGCTGGTGTCGGTGCCGTTCGCAGCGACCGGCGCGATCGGCCTGCTGATGCTGACCGGTACCCCGATGGGCGTGCCCGCCCTGATCGGCGTGCTGATGCTGGTCGGCATCGTGGTCACCAACGCGATCGTGCTCATGGACCTGATCAACCAGTACCGGGCGCAGGGCATGAGCGTGCGAGACTCGGTGGTCGAGGGCGCCCGCCGCCGGTTGCGACCGATCCTGATGACCGCGATCGCGACGATCTTCGCGCTGCTGCCGATGGCCTTCGGGCTGACCGGCGAGGGCGGTTTCATCTCGAAGCCGCTGGCCATCGTGGTGATCGGTGGTCTGATCACCTCGACACTGCTGACGCTGGTGCTCGTGCCGGCGCTGTACAGCTTGGTCGAGCAGGCCAAGGAGAGACTGCGTTCGCGGCGGGCGCCCGCGGAGCCAGCACCGCGCATCCCCGCCAGCAATGGCTCGCTCGTGGCTCCGCCGCCACCCGTACCGTCTGCCGCGCTGATCGAGGGCACTGACCAGTTCGAGGTGCTCCGGTTGCCAAAGCCGAAGAAGCGTAACGTGTGAGTACGTGGCGTCTCCGCTTTCGGTCGTTACCACCAACCGCGACTTCCGCAACCTCTTCTTCGCCGAACTGGTCGTCTTCGGCGCGGACTGGTTCGTCATGGTGCCGCTCCTGGTGCTGCTGCCCGACCTGACCGGCAGCGGCATCTGGGGCGGGCTGGTGCTCGCCGTCGACACCGGCATCCTGGCACTACTGCTGCCGTTCACCGGCACCGTGGCTGACCGGGTCGACCGCAAGAAGATCATGGTGCTGTCGAACCTGTCCGCGCTGGTCGGCGTGGTTCTGCTGCTTGCGGTGCGGAGTTCGGCGACTGCCTGGCTCGCCCTGCTCGGGGTCAGCGCGGTGGCGGTCGCCAAGGCGTTCTATTCACCCGCGGCGCTCGCCGCCCTGCCGAACGTGGTCGACGCCGACGAACTGGCCGCCGCCAACGCGCTCGCCGGGTCGGCGTGGGGCACGATGGCGATCGTCGGTGCCTCGCTCGGCGGGGTACTGAGCGCGGTGTTCAGCCCGTACACGTGCTTCGCGATCGCCGCGGTGAGCCTTTTCCTGGCCGCGACCCTGGCGTGGCGGATTCGCCGCCCGCTCCAGGCGCCACGAAACGCCGACGAGCCGCCCCCGCGCACCTGGGCAGCCGTCCGGGAGGCGCTGACATACATCGGGCACCAGCCGCGGGTACTGGCACTCGTCACGGTGAAATCGGCGGTCGGGCTCGGCAACGGTGTGCTGACGGCGTTCCCGCTGCTCGCCGGCCGGTTCGGCGTGGGCGCGGCCGGTGCCGGGCTGCTGTTCGCCGTTCGCGGCCTGGGCGCGCTCGTCGGCCCGCTCGCCATGCGCCGCGTGTTGAGCCACCGCTCGTGGCTGCTGCCCGGCCTGGCGCTGTCGATGTCCCTGTACGGTGTCGCCTACCTCGGTGTATCGGTGGCCGCCTGGTTCCCGCTCGTGCTCGTGCTGGTGTTCGTGGCGCACTTCGCGGGCGGCACCAACTGGACGCTCTCCAACTTCGCACTCCAGTCGGAGGTGCCCGACGAACTGCGCGGCCGGGTGTTCGCCGCCGACATGATGCTCGCGATGCTCGCCATCTCGGCCAGCCAGCTCATTGCGGCCGCGCTTGTCGACCACATCGACGAGCGGCTGGTCATCGCCGGGTGCGCCCTGCTGACGCTGGCCTACGCGGTCGGCTGGCGGGTGGCGACGCGCGGCCTGCACCTGGCCGAGCGCACCGCCACCCAGCCCTGATCACGGAGTGGCGAGGGCTTCCGTCGGGGGCAGGCGGCTGGCCCGGATCGCGGGGTAGAGGCCGGCCACAGCGCCGATCAGCAGCGTCACGCCAAGGCCACCGGCCATCGCGATCGGGGGCACCACCGTCGGCCACTCCTGGGTGTACGCGTAAATACCGGTGACCGTGCTGCCCAGTAACGTGCCGCCGGCCCCGCCCAGCGCGGACAGCAGCAGCGACTCGGCGAGGAACTGTCCCCGGATCTGCCGCCGGGTGGCGCCCAGCGACCGTCGCAGCCCGATCTCGCCCCGCCGTTCGAGCACCGAGATGACCATCGTGTTCGCGACGCCGACGCCGCCGACCACGAGGGCCACCGCGCCGAGGCCGAGCAGCAGGCCGTTCAGCGCGGTGTCGGTGGCTTGTTTCGCGGCGAGCGCGTCCGATGGGCGGGACACCCGTACGCCGCTTGGCTCGGCCGGGTTGGCGGTGCGGGCCAGCACGTCGCGGACTGCCGTGACCTGGCTCTCGGTCGCACGCAGGTACACCGTCGTCGGGTGGCCGTCGAAGTCCAGATAGGACTTTGCGGAGGCCCAGCCGACCAGCGCCGCCGAGTCGAGCTCGGGCGCGAGCGGCACCGGGTCGAGCACACCCACGACCGTGTACCACTGGCCGCCCAGCCACACCCGTACGCCGATGCCCGGCAGGTCGAGCCGGCGGGCCGCGGTGTCGCCGAGCACGACACCCGGGTACGTGGCGGTGGCGGCGTTGAGCCACGATCCACTGTGGATGGTGGCTCCGACGGTCGAGGGCAGATCGGCGTGAGCGGCCATCACTTCGAGGCTGCTGGTCTGGCCGCGCGGGACGCGGTCGTTCCGGTACACCGACACCTTCAGAGTGGCGGTGGCACTGACCGTCTCGACCGGTGCGATCCGTCCGATCATGGAGATCGACTCTTCGGGTAGGGCGACGCTGCCGCCCGAAAATGTCTCGCCCGGCGCGACGGTCAACAGGTTCGTGCCGAGCCGAGCGAGCGTACGGTCCAGTTCGGCGCGGCTCGACGTGGAGATACCGACCACCGCCAGCATCGCTGCGATGCCGATGGCGATGCCGAGCGCGGAGAGAAACACCCGCAACGGGCGAGACCGCAGGCCCGCCGCTCCCAATAGGACGATGTCGGTGGGCCCGAGCCGTGCCGGTTTCACGCGACCACCTGCCCGTCGCGCATGCGGATCTGCCGGGGCAGGGAGGCGGCGATCTGGCCGTCGTGCGTGATGATCACGATCGTGGTGCCACTGGCATGCAGCCCGCGCAGAAGCTCCAGCACGGCAGCGCCGGACGCCGAGTCCAGGTTGCCGGTGGGCTCGTCGGCGAGCAGCAGCGCCGGCTCGCCCACCACCGCCCGCGCGATCGCCACCCGCTGGCGCTCGCCGCCGGAGAGCTCGTGCGGGCGGTGACGAAGGCGGTGGGCGAGGCCCACGCGGATCAGCGCGGCCTCCGCGCGCTGCCGCCGTTCCTTCCTGGGCACGCCCGCGTAGAGCAGGCCGTCGGCGACGTTGTCGAGCACGGGTACCCCGGAGGCGAGGTGAAACTGCTGGAAGACGAAGCCGATCCGGCGTGCGCGCAATGTGGACACCTGCCGGTCGGAGAGGGCCGCCACGTCGTGCCCGTCGATCCGCACGGTGCCGGTCGACGGCTTGTCGAGGGTGCCGACGAGGTGCAGCATCGTCGACTTTCCCGAGCCGGACGGCCCGACGACCGCCACGAGTTCGCCGTACCCGATCCGCAGGTCGACCTCGCGCAGCGCGGTGACGCCGCCCGGGTACGTCTTGCTCACCCGGGACAGCTCCACGACGCTCACTGTCTCTTCTGGTTCGTTCGGTCGTGCGGCGCTGGAGGCGACGCCTTCCCTCGTCGCTTCGCTCCTAAGTCCAGGCGCCGCCGCGCCAACTCCCTCACTCACTCGGGCACTCCGACCAGGACGCCGTCGTCCAGGCCGTCGCCGCTGACCTCGACGCGGCCCTCCGCGAACAGCCCGACCTCCACGGCGACGACGCGCGGGCCGGTGTCCGACACGACTTCGAGTCCGTATCCGCCCTCGGCCAGCGCCAGCAACGCGTTGACAGGGACGGTGAGCACGTCCTTGCGCTCTTTCGCGACGTACTTCACGGTCACGGCGCCGCGGTCCAGCTTGCCGAGCGCCTTTTGATCGGCAATGGCGATCGAGACATCCACTGTGGACTGCGCTGTGTCGGCGCCTTCCGCTGTCCCCGCGGTCGCCTCGGTGACGCCGCTGACCGTACCCTGCACGGCCTTGCCATCGGGCAGCGTGACGGTCACCTTGGTGCCCTTGCTTGCCCAACTCGCCTTGGCGGCATCGGTCGACACCGTCACGCCACGGGTGCTGCCGGTGTAGGAGACGACGTCGCCAGTGGCGCTGGCGCCGACGCGGACCAGCCGCTCGGCGATGCGCACCGCGCCTGGCGCGAAAACCACACGGTCCTTCTCGACGGTGCCGGTCTCCGGCAGCTCCATGTCCTTCTGCCAGCGCTTCACCGCCGCCGTCGTGGCCTTCGAGAACTCTTCGTCCACAGTGAACCCGGTGTATCCGAGCGCCGACAGGTTCTTCTCCAACTGCTCGACGTCGCCGCCCTTGGCGTCTTCGGCGAGCGCCCGGTACATCGGCAGCGCCCCGTACATGAGCACGACCGGTGTCTCGTCGGCCCGCAGGAGCACACCGCCGCGGCGTACCGTCGCGCCCGGCTCCGGCAGCCAGGTCACCGTTCCCGTCGCGGTCGAGGCGAGCGGCGTTGCCGCGCCGTACCCGAGTTCCCCGGCCGCCGTCACCGACTCGACGAGCGTCTGGCGGGTCACCGGGACGGTGGCGGCGGGACCGGTGCGGCCGGGTGCGGTCGAGTCGCCGCCGCGTCCACCCAGCCCGAGGGTGGCCGCACCGGCCACCGCGACAGCGGCCAGTGCGACACCGGACACGACCGCTATGCGGACCCGGCTCATCCGCCAGCCGTCTGGTTTGGATCGGGCGACGCCGGTGGGTCACCTCGGCGCACGGGCTCGCAGATTTGCGCGGAGCGGGTGTCCGCGGCCTGCTCCGGCGGGGTCAGTTCGCCGCTGCCCCAGTTCTCGGGGAGCAGCCCGTCCGGCCCGGGGTCGGGGAAGTCGGGGGAGCCGTTGGCGCGCCGGCACTCCGAGTACCTACGCGAGTTGGCGATCTGCTCCGCGGTGAGCGGCTCCCGCTTGGGCTGCAATTCCGCGGGAACCTCCATCAAGAACTGCTCGCATGCCTCCTGCGCGGCCGTCCACTTCGGGTCCGCCTTGAGCCTGCGGTTCTCCTCAGCGGTTGAAGCGATCTCGATCCGTCCCTGGGCGTCCGGGTCCGGGATGTCGAAACCCTGTTCGCGCAGGCACTTGGCCCACTGCCGTCTCGTCTCGACGTACGTGGCGACGGCGTCGCTGGTAGCCGTCGCCCCGGGGGCGCCGCTCGAGTCCGCCGCGGAGGCGACTTCGGGGGCCTTCTCCCCGCCGCAGCCCGCAAGTGCGAGCACGAGCCCTAGACCGATGAGTGCCTTCTTCATCCTCTTCCTACTCCTCGGTGAGGGTGGATGTGATGACCGACCAGCGCCGGCCATCGGTGGAGCCGTACACCGCGCGTTGCGGGCCGTAACTGAACGTGAAGAACCAGCCGTCGGGCGCCCGCCTGATCGCGCCGACCAACGCGGGCAGGCCGTCCATGACCACCCGCTGGTATGGGGTGCCTGGACCGCTGTTCGCCGAGAAGGTTCGCCCGTCGAGGCCCCCGACCGGCTCGCTTCCGTACAGCACGTGGGTGCCGTCGGCGGTCACGAACGAGCGCTCCCCGCCCGGCGTGTCCTGGGTGGGCGTCTTCTCCGTGCTCACCAACGTCCAGCCACCAGTCACGCCACCGCGGTAGACGATCCGGGTGTAGGGGGCGTCGACGACCGCGTAGGCCGTATTGCCGTCGGCGGTGGTCGCCACCATCGCCGAGCATTCCGCGCGCGGGCAGTCCAGGATCGTGGTCGACCACGTGCGGCCCGCGTCGGTGCTGACCGCGACCGCCGGCCGCCCGTTCGGGTTGGTGCCCGCCGCCCAGAGTCGGTCGCCGGCGCGCACCCATTGGGCTTGCGGCCCCAACGCGGGGGGCTCCGCCAGCGGCGCGAACCACCCATCGGCGGGGTCGACCACGAAGGGGCGGCACCAATCGGGGCTCGGCCCGGTCCAGCAGAGGATGGTGCCGCCGGGCGGGACCTCCGCGGCTGGGGAGCGTAGTTGCGCGGGCGTCCAGGTGTGGCCGCCGTTGGTGCTCACGGCGGGCGCTGGCTTCCCGGCGATGCTTGCGACAAGCGTCGAAGGGCCCACGACGATGGGGTCGTAGAGACTGATCGCATCGCCTCGCGGCGTCCAGCCCTGCCCGCCGTTGTCCGACGCGTAGATCTGCACCAGCGTCTTGTCGCACGACCCGTCCGAGCAGACCTGGATGGCGGCGTACAGGTGCCGCGCGTCCGCGGCGCGGACCCACTGGATGATTCCGCGGGGCAGCGGGTCACCGCCGCCGGCCGGTTCGGGCGGCGACGCCAGGTTGACGACGCTCGTGGTGGCGGCGGCCACCGCGGTCACGGCCAGCGTCGCGACCGCACCGATGATCCGGGTACGCCGCTTGCGGCGCCGCCTGCCCGCCGTGTACCTCTCGTCGCCGGTGACCTGGCTCGGCGGCGGGGGGGGCACCCCCCAGCCC
>NZ_JAIBNX010000339.1 GCF_026130045.1 Micromonospora sp. CPCC 205371 | reverse complement strand
CGATCAAGGGCAAATGCACGTGCTTTGATCTCTTTTCCGCGTGCGTTTGCCCTTGATCGATGCGATCTTCCTTGATCGGCGCCTGCGCGGTCCACGGCGGCGAGACGGACGCGGGGCTGGCCTGTCGAATGGCGCCACGGCACGGCACGCCGAGCACCGCGGCGCTCAGCCGCTGAGGCGTCCAGCGCCAGTATCCTAGGAAACCATGAGTATCAACCCCGGCGCTGCCGAGTTCCCCCACCGGCAGATCGCGGACCAGCTACGCGAGCGCATCCGGCGCGGTGACTGGGGGCCCGGTGAGCGGCTGCCGTCCATCCCGGCGATCGCCGAGATGTTCGGGGTGGCGAAGCAGACAGTCCAGCGCACCGTCGACCAGCTCCGCGTCGAGGGCCTGCTGATCACCAAGCCGGGCTCGGGCACGTACGTGCGGGGTACGAAGCGGCGGCTCAACCGCCTCTCGCGGGGGCGGTACGGCGGTTTCCGCGGGTACCACGCCGACCTGGCGGCCCGGTACCGGCAGCATCTCGTCGAGGTCGGCCGGGCGCCGGCGCCAGCCGAGGTCGCGGACGCGTTCGGGGTACGGGACGGCACGGAGCTGATCGTGCGGCGGCACGTGGTGCGCACCGAGGACGTGCCGGTCGAGGTGGGCGCGTCGTGGTTCCGGGTGGAGGACGCGGCGGGCACGTCCCTGGAGCGGCGGGAGGCGTTCGGCCGGCCGCTCTACCAGGAGGCCGAGGAGGCGACCGGGCGGCGGTACGCGTCGGCGACCGACACGCTCAGCGCCCGCCAGCCGAGCCGCGAGGAGGCCGAGACGCTCCAGATCCGCCCCGACACTCCCGTGCTGCACCTGCTCCATGTGGCGTTCGACGCGAGCCACAAGCCGGTGGAGGTCGCACAGGCAACCTGGCCCGGCCCGATGACGACCCTGACGGAGGAGTACAAGATCCCGGCGCCCGCCGCCGACCCCGAACCGGACCCCGGCCTCGTGCTCGGCTGACCCCGGACCCGTCAGGGCGGCTGGTTCTGGAACTGGAACTGCACCCGTGCCGAGCCGTCCAGCGGCACCACCAGCGTCGAGTTGCTGGCCGACCACCGCTCCGGCACCAGGAACATCCGGTCCTTGCCCACGATCAGCAGCCGCAGCCGGCGGTACCGGTACCGGAAGGTCTGGCCCTCGGACGTCTCCAGCGCGGTCTCCTGCACGACCGGGTCGCGCAGGTAGAGCCGCTCCCTCGTGTCGAGGATGACCCGTGGCAGCCGGTCGAGGTTGCGGCCCTGGCCCGACGGGCCGCTCGCGGGCGCCGCGCGGCGCACCAGGTCGAAGAGCCTCGCCGTGTACGCCACGAGCCCGCCTCCGGTACCGAGCAGCAGCGGCGTCACCAGCGGGTAGTACGCCCACTCCCCCGCGACGGGGTACCCGAGCATCAGCAGGATGCCGGCGCCGAGCAGTACCAGGCCGGCGGCGCGGGTGGCGCGCAACGCCCGGCCGGCGGCGGTGGCGGCTGCCAACCGCTCGCGCACCGCGGCGTGTGCCACGAGCATGCCCGCGCCGAGCAGGGTGAGCACCAGCAACGGTACGAGCAGCGGCTGGGGGCTGCGCATGACGTAGTCGCGGGTGCCGAGCCCGATCGTGTCCACGTCGACGCCGAAGTACTCGTACTGGGCGCGGGCGGACACGTAGCCGAAGTAGAAGAGCACAGCGCTGAGCAGGCTCGCCGGTGCGACGACGGTGACCAGGGCGCCGATCCAGCGCGGCAGCCCGCCTTCCGGGCCGGGCACCGGCTCAGCCCGACGGCGACGGCTGCTCGCCGTTCCCGTCACCGTCACCGCCGCCGGAGGCGGTCTCGGACGGATGCGCGGACGGGGACACGTACGGGGATTCGGACGGAGACGGCGATGCGGGCGGCCCGAACACCTGGATGGACTGCCCCGTAAGGCGCTCGAGGAAGGACGCGCACTCGGCGGCCGGCAGAGAGCAGCTCACCCGGCCCTTGATCGACAGCGTCGCGGACGTCCCGCTCTTGACCGTGAGGCCAATCGCGCACAGCTTCCGCGCGGCGGAGAAAGTGTAGCCGTCGCAGGAGTCGGTGCCGCAGTCAAGCGAGGCCCGTTTGCCGCCGTCGACGAAGACCTCGGCGCCGGTCATCTCAATGCCATCGGGAATGGCATCGCTGTACGCCACGAAGGCGCACTCGGTCTCCTGGGTGAACTCGTTGACGCCGCCGATGGGCAGGCCGACCGTCTCGATGGCCGGGTCGCCGCCGCCGTTGGGCGCCGGCTCCTCGGTCGCGCTGGCCTCGGCGGACGGTGTGCCAGCGGTCGGCTCCGCCGTCGGGTCGGCGCTGCCATCGGTCGAACCACCGCCGCAGGCGGCGAGCAGCGTCGCGAGCATGACCGGAAGCAGGCCCCGGATGACCATGATCCGCCTCCCGATTGAGGCGACAACAAGGTCTAGTATCGCGCGCAAATACCGCGAATGCGGGCAAACCGGGGATCAGAGGCGGACGCCGAGCAACGCGTCGACGAGCTCGTCGAAGAGCACCGGAGCGGTCTCGTCGTCGCCGGCGCCCGCCAGCGCCGCGTCGGCCCAGGTGTCCAGCAGGGCGAGCGCGCCCGGCGTAGCCGGGCGGCGGGCCGGGCGAGCCCGCACGCGGGCCAGCAGCGCGGCGGCCGACGGGCCGCGCGTGGCGGCGGCCGCGTCGCGCCAGCGGCCCAGGCGCTGCTCGGCGGTCTTGAGCACGTCGTCGGTCCACTGGCGGTCGGCGCGGTAGTGGTCGGCCACCAGCGCGAGCCGCAGCGCCATCGGGTCGACGTGGTCGGCGCGCAGCCGCGACACGAAGACCAGGTTGCCCTTGGACTTGGACATCTTGTCGCCGTCGAGCCCGATCATCCCGGCGTGCACGTAGTGCGCCGCGAACGGGGCCTCGCCGGTGAGGCGCTCGGCGTGCGCGGCGGAGCACTCGTGGTGGGGGAAGAGCAGGTCGTTGCCGCCGCCCTGGACATCGATCGTGGCGCCGAGCAGGTCGAGGGCGATGGAGGCGCACTCGATGTGCCAGCCGGGGCGGCCAGGGCCGAGCGGGCCGCCGTCCCAGGCGGGCTCGCCGTCCCGTGCGCCGCGCCACAGCAGCGGGTCGAGCGGGTCGCGCTTGCCTGGGCGTTCCGGGTCGCCGCCGCGCTCTGCCGCGAAGACGAGCATCTGCTCGCGGGTCAGATTCGACTCGTACCCGAACCGGGGCGTCGAGGCGATGTCGAAGTACACGTCTTCGTCGAGGCGGTACGCGGCGCCCTCGTCGAGCAGGGTGGCCACCTTCGCCACGATGGCGGGAATCGACTCGACCGCGCCCACGTAGTGCTGGGGCGGGATGATCCGCAACGCCTCCATGTCTTCGCGGAAGAGGGCGGTCTCGCGCATGCCCAGCACGACCCAGTCTTCACCGTCGCGCGCGGCGCGCTCTAGCAGGGGGTCATCGATGTCGGTGACGTTCTGGACGTAGGTGACCGGGCGGCCGGCGTCGCGCCACATCCGCTGGACCAGATCGAACGCGATCATCGTCGCGGCGTGGCCAAGGTGCGTCGCGTCGTACGGTGTGATGCCGCACACGTACATCGTGGCCGGGCCGGACGCGGCGGTGGGGTGCACGCCACGGCGCGCCGAGTCGAACAACGCGAGCGGCTGCCCACCGCCCGGCAGCCGCGGCACCTCGTGCCCGATCCAAGAATCCATGCCGCAAGCCTAACCAGGTCAGATCGGCGGCCACGGGACAGCGGGCCAGCCATCGGGAGGGTCCGGGAAGCGGCGGGTGCGCAGTAGCCCGGAAACCCGCTCCCGGGTGCGCCTTACCTCCGCGGTCGTCAAAAGGGTGGCCAGTCGCTCACCGAGCCCTCCCGCGAGGGCCTTCTCCAATGAGGCAAGCGTTTCGACCGCCTCGTCGGGCAGTCGCTTGCGGGTCCAGCCCCACAGCACCGTGCGCAGCTT
The DNA here is from genome assembly GCF_026130045.1 of Micromonospora sp. CPCC 205371. Classification (GTDB taxonomy): domain Bacteria; phylum Actinomycetota; class Actinomycetes; order Mycobacteriales; family Micromonosporaceae; genus Phytohabitans. Next base: position 2,010 of record NZ_JAIBNX010000339.1, on the reverse strand, counting down.
GTCGTCGACGTTGAAGCAGACGCCGTGGTCGACCCCGTACACCTGGCCGCCCTCGCCCACCAGCACGTGGCCGCCCTTGCGGTCGGCGTTGTTGACAACGGCGTCGAAGACGGTGAGCCGGGCCAGCCGGGGGTCGTCGGCGTGCGCGAGCGCGTACGCGGTGCCGTCGTCGTCGCGCGCCGCCGCGATCCGGAACCAGCCGGCCGGCAGCTCGTACGCCGGCACGAACCCGACCAGCGCCTCACCGTCTTCGGGCTCGTCGATCCACAGCTGGCAGGCGCCCTCGCCGAGCGGCCCGTCGCGCAGCACCGTCGGCGGTACCAGGCCCCAGCCAGTCTCGCGGGAGACCAGGTATGCGGCGACCTCGCGCCCGGCGAGCGTGCCGTCCGGAAAGTCCCACAGCGGCCGCTCGCCGCGCACCGGCTTGTACACGCACCGAGCCGTCACCCCCTCAAGGGTGAGGAAAGCGCGCAGCGTCGTATTGGAGGCGTCGACCAACCGCCCCTCGATCTCGAACGACCCGTGTTCGAGCAGTCGCAGGGCGTCGCTCTCGTCGAGCACAGGCGAAGTCTCGACGGTCACCGGTGATAACCGTTGTGCCGCGGGCACAGGTGGCCGCGCGGGTCGAGCGGCTGGCCACACAGCGGGCACGGCGGGCGCCCGGCGGCAAGCACCCGGCGGGCGCGGTCGATGAACGCCCGCGTCGCGGCCGGGGTCAGCCGGACCCGCAGCCGGTCGAGGTCGTCGTCGACCTCCTCGTCATCGTCGTCGTCAACGTCGTCGCCGGGGCCGCCGAGCTCCAGCTCGACCTCGGTCTCGCCCGCGGCGATCGCCTCGATCACGACGGTGGCGGTGTCGACGTCGTATGCCAGCCCGAGCGTCCCGACCCGGAACTCCTCGTCGACGGGCGTCTCCAGCGGCTCGTTGTCGGACAGCGCCGGCGGCGGCTCGGGCAGCTCGGCGCCGAAGCGCCGGTGCGCCTCGGCGAGCAGCTCCTCGAGCTTCTCGGCCAGCAACGTCATCTGGACCTTCTCCAGCGCGACGCTGACCAGCCGGCCCCCGCCGCGCGCCTGGAGAAAGAACGTCCGCTCCCCCGGCGGACCCACGGTGCCAGCGACGAACCGCTCCGGCGGCTCGAAGGCGTGAACCTGGTGGGTCATACCTAGAACCCTATCTGTCGAGCGCGTGGCGTGCGCAGTGCTATCGACCACCGGCCGCGCTGCCGCCGCCCGCCGCGTCCGAGTCGGCGGCCCTTGGCCGCCGCGCCCGGCGCGGCTTCGGCGGGACCAATCCCGCGAGGTCACCGCCCGTGTCGTTCAGCCGAAGCAGGAACGGCCTGGTCGGCGTGTAACTGATCGCGGTCAGCGACGCCGGGTCGGCCACAATCCTTTGAAAGAGATCCAGGTGTACGCCCAGCGCGTCAGCGACGATCGCCTTGATCACGTCGCCGTGGCTACAGGCGAGCCAGACGGCGTGCGGCCCGTGCTCGGCGGTGACCCTGGCGTCCCAGGCGCGCACCGACGCGACCGCGCGCGCCGCCATGTCGGCCATCGCCTCCCCGCCCGGGAAGACCGCCGCGCTCGGATGCTGCTGCACGACGGGCCACAGTGGATCCTTGGCGAGCTTCTTGAGCGGCTGCCCCTCCCACTCCCCGTACCCACACTCGATCAGCCCCTCCTCGGCGTGCGGCTCGGCGCCGGGCAGCGCCAACTCCAGGGTCTGCCGGCACCGGATCAGCGGGCTGGTGACCACCGCCGCGAGCGGTACCGCCTTCAGCCGCTCGCCGACGGCGGCGGCTTGCGCGCGCCCGGTGTCGTCCAACTCGACCGGCCGCCGGCCAGCAAGGCCACCGTCGGCGTTGGCCGTGGTACGCCCGTGACGCAAGAGGAGCACAGTTGCCACGGTCCCCCAGCCTACGACCAGGACGCCCCCCGCCCTCCCCCGCGCGCCGCGCGCCCCCCGCGCGCCCTCCGCCCCTGCGCCGCGCGCCCCGCGCCCCCGCGCCCTGCG
>NZ_JAIBNX010000338.1 GCF_026130045.1 Micromonospora sp. CPCC 205371 | reverse complement strand
CGCGCCACGCGCCACGCCGCCACAGCGCGCCACGCGCCACGCCGCCACAGCGCGCCACGCGCCACGCCGCCACAGCGCGCCACGCGCCTCACGCCGCCACACGCCCAATCGGCGCCACACGCCCAATCGGCGCCACACGCCACACGCCAGGCGCTGGGCCTGGACGCTGCGGCGCGGCGGTGCCTGACCGGCCGGTCAGGGAGCGCCGCAGCAATGGGGCACCGCCGCGGCGTTCTACGCGGGCGGGGCGGGGACGCGTGCGGCGAGGGGGCGGCCGGTCAGGCGGCGCAGCGCCAGGTACGCCTCGCACCCCAGGCAGAGCCCGAACGCCGCGTTGAGAAACGCGGCGGCGAGCGCGAACGCGGTCATCACGGCGCCGAGTACGGTCGCGCCGGCCAGGTAGCCGATCGCGGCCACGAGCGTGAACACCAGCCCGACCGCTTGCGCGAAGCGCACCGGGGCGGCCGGTTCCAGCTCGGTGGGGCGGCCGAGCCGCGGTGCGACGAGCGCGCGGTACAGCAGGCCGTATGGCCCGCGCCGGGGGTTGGCGGCGGTGACGGCGAAGACCGCCGCCTGCACGAGGGCCAGCCATCCTGAGCCGGTAATCAGGACAACGACGAGGACGAGGGCGGTCAAGGCCGCGGCGAAGCGCGGTCCGCGGGGGTCGAGCGTCATGCAGCCGGCTCCAGAAGGGGAGCCAGCGCGGCGATGACCTGGCCCTTGGCGGGCACGCCTGAGGCACGCTGGACGATCCGGCCGGTGCGGTCGACGACCAGCACGGTAGGTGTACGCCAGATGCCCAGCTCCCGGACGGCCTCGAGGTGGCTCTCGGCGTCGACCTCGATGTGGCGTACCCCGTCAAGGGTTTGCGCTACGTCGGCGCACACCCGCCGGACGGCGCGGCAGGGCGCGCAGAACGCGGAAGAGAACTGGAGCAGCGTGGCCGGCGTGCCCGCCTCCACGCCGAGCTCGGCGAGCGTCGGGTTTCCCATCTCAACGGGCGCGGAGCGCAGGCGGCCGTCGCGGGCGCGGCGCCACAGCCCGAACGCGGTCGCGGCGACGATGGTCGCCCCGGCCACACCCAGTCCTGTCAGCGCCCCGATGTCCATATCAACCACGGTGACATGTGCCCCGCCGGAATGACCATGATGTCCCGCCGGCTGGGCGAACCTCACAGTGGCCGATCACGGCGTACGCTGCCGATTACGGCCGGCGCGTGGCGTCAGGTCTGGATGGCCGGGCACGGGACGGGCAGAATGGCGGCGACCCACCAGGGAGCCACCAAACACCCGGACACGGGCAGAAGGGACGGGCATGCGACGTCCGGACTGGGCACCGGAGAGTATCGATATCGAGCGCCCAAGTGTCGCCCGCATGTACGACTACTACCTCGGCGGGTCGCACAACTTCGCGGTGGACCGCGCGGCCGCGCAGGCGCTGATCGCTGCGATCCCCGAGGCTCCCCTGATGGCCCAGGCCAACCGGGCGTTCCTGCGCCGCACCGTGCGGTACCTCGTCGGGGCGGGCGTCCGCCAGTTCCTCGACATCGGGTCCGGCATCCCGACGGTCGGCAACGTGCACGAGATCGCCCAGCAGGCCGCTCCGGACGCCCGCGTGGCGTACGTCGACGTCGACCCGGTCGCGGTCGCGCACAGCCGGGAGATCCTGTCCGGCAACGACCAGGCGGTGGTGATCCAGGAAGACATCCGCCACCCGGAGCGCATCCTCGACCACCCCGACCTGCGAAAACTGATCAACTTCGACCAGCCGGTGGCGCTGATGATCGTGGCTGTCCTGCACTTCATACCGGACGCCGACCAGCCCGCGCAGATCGTCAAGACCCTCCGCGGTCCCCTCGTGCCCGGCAGCTATCTGGCGCTGTCGCAGGCCAGCCACGAGGGGCGCACCGACGAGGAGCGCGAGCAGGCGATCGCCATCTACGAGCGGACCGACAGCCCGCTGGCATACCGCGGGCGCGACGAGGTGGCCAAGTTCTTCCACGGCTTCGAGATGGTGGAGCCGGGGCTGGTCTGGGTGCCCGAGTGGCACCCAGACACACCGGAGAGCGTGGAGGGCGCCGAGCGTGCCGTCTACATAGGTGGCGTCGGACGGCTGACATGAAGAGCCAGCACGGAGGTCCACTGGCCGGCCGCGTCGGGTACGCCACGTTCGCACGCGCCTGGGCCAAGGCGATCACCGGCACGAGCTACATGCCGGTCACCCAGGCCGAGCTGGAGGCGTTCCTGGAGGGCCTCACCGTGCGGCTGGTCGACGCGCTCTTCGCCGAGCCGTTCAGCCTGCGGCGCGGATACCAGATCGGCGCCGACCTGGTAGCCGCCCACATCGCCTCCGCCGAGGGACTGGGCCGCACGATCGAGGTCATCGACCTGCGCCTGCTGCGCGACCTCGGGCTGTCCGGCGACGACATGCGCGACCGGATGGCGCGGGTGCTGGGCACGGTCGCGATCGGATACGCCCGGGCGCTGCGCGACCGCACGCTCGACGAGCAGGAGTCGATCCGGCGGGCCGCTCTGGTCGCCCGCGAGCAGGCCGAGCACGCCCTGCGCGAGAGCGAGGCGCGTTTCCGGCACCAGGCCACCCACGACCCGCTCACCGACCTGCCCAACCGCACCCTCTTCACCGAACGCCTCGACGCCGTCTTCGGCCGTCAGGGCACCGCCGGCCGACGGCTCGGCCTGTGCTTCGTCGACCTCGACGGCTTCAAGATGGTCAACGACACGCTCGGCCACCACGTCGGCGACCTGCTCCTCGTCTCGGTCGCCGACCGCCTCCGCCGAGCCCTCGGCACGCACCTGGTGGCCCGGATGGGTGGCGACGAGTTCGTCATCCTGGTCGAAGACACCACCTGCACCGACGACGTGCTCAAGGTCGCCGACGCGGCGCTCGCCGCCATCACCGAGCCGTCCATCGTCGACGGTCACGAGCTGCGCGTCGGCGCCAGCATCGGCATCGTCGAGCGGCCGGTCGAAGGCACCAGCCCGCGCGAGGTCATGCGCGACGCCGACATCACGTTGCACTGGGCCAAGACCGCCGGCAAGGGCCGGTGGGCGCTGTTCGACTCCGCCCGCAACCAGCGCGAGCTGACCCGGTACGCGTTGTCGGCCGCGATGCCGGCCGCGCTCGACCGGGGCGAGTTCTGCCTCGACTACCAGCCGCTGGTATCGCTGACCAACGGCGCCCTGCTCGGCGTCGAGGCCCTGGTGCGGTGGCGGCACCCGCAGCTCGGCGTGCTGCGCCCCGACCACTTCATCGGGCTGGCCGAGGAGACCGGGCTGATCGTGCGACTCGGCAGCTGGGTGCTCGCCGAGGCGTGCCGGCAGGCCAGGCGTTGGGCCGATGTGAGCCCCAAGGCGCCGTTCGTGAGCGTCAACCTCGCCGTCCGGCAGGTGCGCGAGCCCGAACTCGTCGACGAGGTCACCGCGCTGTTGCAGGAGCACAGCCTGCCACCCGACCGGCTCCAACTGGAGATCACCGAGAGCGCGATGATGAGCACCGCCGACGAGTCGGTCGGCGCGCTGCGCTCGCTGGCCAACCTCGGAGTGCGGGTGGCGATCGACGACTTCGGCACCGGCTACTCAAACCTGGCGTACCTGAGCAAGCTGCCGGTGTGCGAGCTCAAGGTGGCCGGCTCGTTCGTCGAAGGGCTGCGCGCGCCCGCCGCCGACCCGGCCAGCCTCACCGACGAGCGCATCCTCGCCACGCTGGTGTCGCTGGCGCACACGCTCGACCTCACCGTCACCGCCGAGGGCGTCGAGACCGCCAACCAAGCCGACCGGCTCCGTGCGATCGGCTGCGACGCGGCACAGGGCTGGCACTTCGGCCGCCCCAGCCACCCGTCAGACGTCGAGGCCCTCCTCTAGTACGGCTTGCTGGTAGGCGCTGGCCTGGAGGGTGAAGAGGTTGGCGTACGTGCCGTCGAGCGCCATCAGCTCGTCGTGCGAACCCTCCTCGATCAGCGCGCCGTGGTCGAGCACGTAGATCCGGTCGGCCTCGCGCACGCTCGCCAGCCGGTGCGTGATCAACACGACGGTCCGGCCCGCAGCCAGTTCGCGGAGGCGGCGGTACACGCGGTGCTCGGCGCGCGGGTCGAGGTTGGCGGTCGGCTCGTCGCAGATCAGCAGCGCCGCGTCGCGGTAGAACGCCCGGCTCACCGCCAGCCGCTGCCACTGCCCACCGGACAGGTCAGCGCCGTCCGTGAAGTGCCGCGACAGCAGCGTGTCGTAGCCGCGAGTCAGCTCGACGATGAACTCGTGCGCGTCGCCCCGCTCGGCAGCCGCCTCCACGGTGGACTGTTCCGCCGGTCGCTCGTACCGGCCGATGCCGATGTTGTCGCGCGCGGAGAGCGGCCACCGGGTGGGTTCCTGCATGACCACCGCGACCTGGTCGCGGACGCTGACCGGGTCGACGCCCGCAAGGTCGACGCCGTCCCAGGCCACGGTGCCGCGGTTCGGGTGGTAGAGACCGGCCAGGAGCAGAGCGAGCGTCGACTTTCCGGAACCGTTCTCGCCCACAAGGGCGATCGTCTCGCCACATCGGACGGTCAGCGACACGTCGTGCACCGCCGGGCGTTCGCCGCCCGGGTACGCGAACGTGACGCCCCGCAGCTCGATTCGATCCGGGCCGAGCGGGGCGCGCTGCGGTGGCACCGGCTCGGCCCTCTCCCGCGCCAGGGCGCAAAACCCTTCATAGTCGCTGAAGTACAGACCCTGCTCGTAGAGGTGGTTGATGGAGAACGCCACCTGGGTCAGCCGCTCGATGCCGGTGCTGATCGCGTACGCCGCCGCGCCACCGACCGCGAGATCCATCCGGCCGGTCAGCAGCAAGGCGAGCAGGGCCGCGTACGTCAGGCCAGTCGCGACGCTGCCCAACGCGGTACCGACCAGGTTGGTGCGCACCTGCCGGGTGGAGACCTTCATGTACTCCCGGGTCGCCACGTCGAGCAGCCGTTTCACCTCGGCGAGCAGGTACCGCCGGACAGTGAACGCGCGCACCTCCGGCGCCGGCTCACGCTCGGCGAGCAGGTTCGAGAGCATCCACTTGCGCCGCCACACCGCCACGAGCCGCAACTCCTGCCGGTACCCCAACCGCGCCGCCCGCACCGCCGCCCAGCCCCGCGGCAGCACCGCAAGCACGAGCAGTGGCAGGAGCACCGGATGCAGTACCGCCAGCACGCTGCCCACCGCCGCGAGGCCGATCAGGTTCGTCGCCAGCTCGATGCCATGGTCGACGATCCGCTGCGCCGCGTCGATCCCCCGGTCGCGGGCTCGCTGCATCGCGTCCCGCCAGTCCGGATCGTCGAACGTGGCCAGGTCGACGCGGGTCGTAAGATCGAGCAGCTCCATCTCGGCCGCCTCGAGCACCTGCGGCGACAACCGTCCCTGCGCCGCCGAAGCGGCGGAGGTGAGCAGCGTCTTCAAGGCACCCGCGGCCACCATGACGAGCAGCGACGGCACAGCCGCACGGATACGCTCCGGCGTGGGGCCGGCCCGTAACAGTCCATCCAGGACACCGACGACGCTGACGAGACTGACCGCGCTCGCCACACCACCCGCGACCTGAAACCCCACCACGGCGAGGGTGGTGGCAGGACTCGCACGCCAGCCCAGCCGCCAGGCCTGCACCAGCAGGCCGGGGAGCCGCCGCAGCATCCGCCAAAACGTGGCATTGGCGGCTTCCGCGGTGGCCGTGAGCCAGTACGGCACCTTCAGTTCGTCGTCTGCCGGCGACTCCATGCCTTCCTTGGTACGACACACCGTCCCGTACCGTCCAAGCCTTTCTCCCGCCCCACCTCCCGGCACCCCACGCCACCGGCCCTCCACCCACCACGCAACGCGCTCTCCCACCATGCGGCGCGCGGCGCGGCCCGCACGGCACGCGCGGCACGCACGGCACGCACGGCACGCCTTGCCGCCCCACGGCGCGCACGGCACGCCTTGCGGCCGCATGGCCCGCCTTGCCGCCGCGTGGCGCGTGGCGCGTGGCGAAGTCGGGTCGC
>NZ_JAIBNX010000337.1 GCF_026130045.1 Micromonospora sp. CPCC 205371 | reverse complement strand
GCACGTGGTTGGATCTCTTTTCCGCGTGCATTCGCCCTTGGTCGATGGAGATCTCCTTGATCGACGCCCCCTGAGCTAGGCGTTGCGACGCTCCGGACCTCGTCGGAGGCACTCACTTCCACCGCGCCGGCGCTGTGACCAGCGCCATCGGCCGGATTGCCGCGGCGCACGGACCGGGCCGTGCCTGGCCGGCGTTACGACGACTTCGGGGATATCGCGCCTCAAGCTCCGGTCGGAGGGCGCCATATCGCGAAAAATGCGGCATCCGCGCCGCGTCGACCACCTGCGGTGGGATGCGTGCCGGGACACGTGTCCGACGCATCCCTCCGGAGCCGTCGCGGGGCGGCCATCGCGCACGCCGGGGCGCCGCGATCAAGGGCAATCGCGTCGATCAAGGGCAAACGCACGCGGAAAAGAGATCCAACCACGTGCATTTGCCCTTGATCGGCGGGAGAGAGCGCGCTCCGCGCGGCGCGGGCCGGGCGCGGGGCGAGCGCGGGCCGGGCGCGGGCCGAGCGCGGGGGGCGGGGTGGGTTAGCGGTCTACTACTCGTATGGACATTGTCGGGGCTTCGGCCATTACCGAGGGGGACGCCACCGGTCCGGTCGACGTTACGTAGCGGGCCAGGCCGACGTGGACGCCGGGGTACAGCTCGATTAGATCGCCTGGCCCCAGCGACCTGCCCTGACCCTTCAAGATCATGCGCTCGGCCTCGTCCATAGAACCACCGGGACGGACGCCGGTGCCGTTGGTGCTCACGTCCTGTGCGACCACCTCGGTGCCGCGCATCTCGAATCGCACGTGACTGCGGCTGATCCACCGCCGTGCCTCGTCGGTGAGCCACTGGCCGAGCATGATGCCGCCCTGCTCGGGCGCGCGCCCGACGGTCACGGGCTCACCCTCGGCGACCACGAACCGCTGCCGGACCACGCCGCCGACCCGTACCGCCATGGCCTCGGCCGCGGGCCGGGCGCCGACGTCGGACAGTGGGGTCTCGTGCCGCGGGCAGGTGGGTCGGCCGGTGTGCAGGGTGGGCGGGGGTTGGCCGCCGGTGCGGCGGGCCGGTGAGAGGTCGGCGAAGGCGCCGCCACCGCCGCCGAACAGCGCGCAGCCGGGCTCGGCGCAGCGCCACAGTCGCCCCAGCATCTGGGCACCGGAGGGCGCGGGCGCGCCGGTGACGGGTACTGAGCCGCCACCCATCTGGGCCACGAGCACGGCGCCGTTCTTTCCGGGCACGGGGGCCATGAGCCGTCCGGCCTGGCCGGCGAGCCACCCGTAACGCTCGCGCACGCCCTCGAAACGCAGCCGGCTCAGCACGGGCAGGCCGAGCAGGTCGGCCACTTCCAGTACCCGGTCGCCGACCGACGGTACGACCTCGACCAGGCCGTCGTCGGCCCAGCGCCGCACGACCATGCGCTCGTTCGACGTCAGGTCGGCGTCGGAGAGCAGGCCTCGGTGGACGACCGTGTAGACGGCGGCGTTCTCCTCGCCGAGCTGCGCGGCGAACGCGTCGACGACGAGCCCCAGGCGCAGCAGGTTTGCGGGCCGACCGCCGTCGAGGTCCGCGTACCGCACCACCTCGGCGAGGTCGACCACGCCTCGGGCGAGCGCGGGATCGGTGCTGAGCCGCCGTTCGATGGCGTCGAGCACCTTGCTGACTTCGAACCTCACGCCGCCATACTGCCTGATCGGCGCCAGCGGCTGGTGCAGGCCCGCGTTACGCCTGGTTTGCCACGATATCGTCGATGCGTCTCGCCAGCTCGAAGTCACGCTCGGTGACCTTGCCGGCCGAGTGAGTGCTGCACCGGAATGTCAGCTTCCGCCACCGGATGTCGATGTCGGGGTGGTGGTCCATCTCCTCCGCGACGACGGCGACCCGGTCGACGACCGCGATCGCGTCCATGAAGCTGTGCAGCTCAACCGTGCGGGTGATGGTGGTGTCGTCGCCGCTCCACTCGGGCAGGTCGGCCAGCGCCATGTGAGCTCCTCTCGTGGTGGTGGGCGAGGGCCTCGTGATGGTCATGGCCCGCGCGCGGCTGCGGGTCCGCGTGCACCAGTGCGGATCCGAGCTTTGGTACGTCGTGCAGCAGGCGATGCTCGGCGCGGACGGCGACCGCGTGTGCCGCCACGAGCGTGAGGTCGGCGTCGACCACGATCTCGCATTCGGCGCGCAGGCGGTGGCCGATCCAGCGCACCTTGACCGCGCCCACGTCGAGCACTCCGTCGGTGTCCCGGAGCGTGTCTTCGACCTTGTCGACCAGCTCCGGGTCGACCGCGTCCATGAGCCGGCGGTACACCTGCCGCGCCGCGCCGACGAGCACGACAAGGATCGCGGCGGTGATGGCGAGGCCGACGACCGGGTCGGCCCATCGCCAGCCGAGGGCGAGGCCGCCGGCGCTGACCAGTACGCCCAGCGAGGTGAAACCGTCGGTGCGGGCGTGCAGGCCGTCGGCCACGAGGGCGGCTGACCCGATGCGCCGGCCGACCCGGATGCGGTACTGGGCCACGAACTCGTTGCCGGCGAACCCGACGATGCCGGCGACCGCCACCGCGCCGAGGTGATCGACGTCGGCAGGGTTGAGCAGCCGGCGGACCGCCTCGTACCCCGCGACGGCCGCCGACGCCGCGATGAACCCGACGATCACGATGCCGGCGAGGTCTTCGGCCCGGCCGAAGCCGTACGTGTACCGCCTGGTGGCCGGCCGGCGACCGATCAGGAACGCGATGGCGAGCGGCACGGCCGTGAGCGCGTCGGCGACGTTGTGCAGGGTGTCGCCGAGCAGGGCGACCGACCCCGACCAGACGACGACCAGCGCTTGGAGGGCAGCGGTCAGTCCCAGGATCGTGAGCGAGATCCAGACTGCCCGCATGCCCTCCTTGCTGGTTTCGAGCGCCGAATCGACCTGGTCAGCGGCGTCGTGCGAGTGTGGACGTATCGCGTGCCGCACTCGATGCCACCAACCGCTCATGGGTACATACTGCCCCCACGAGCGTGATCAAACCCGGCTGATGCGCACCGCGTCGGCGACGACGTACCCCGTCGCGGTGGTCCAGCGGCTCACCGCGGCGACGGTCTTGGCGCCGGCCGTGAGCGGGAACGTGCCGAGCGACCTCCACGCGCCGCCGCCCGTGCTCTGGTCGACGCGCACGGTCTGGCTGCCGCCCGAGGCGTAGACGAGGAACGGGGTGGACGTGTTGTAGCCGGCGATGCCCGGGTACCAGGTCTCGATCTTGTAGTTGCCGGTGGCCGGGATGGTCGCCGAGTACGTGGCGAGGTCGCTGACCTCCTCCGGGTTGGCGTACCGGTAGTCGGCGCCGTACCGCTCGGCGGAGTACGACGAGACCGACCAGTTGGCGCTGGCCGCAAACCCGGCCGACGTGTTGTCGACGATCGTGCTCCACGTCGGCGTGGTGCCGCCCAGCGCCTCGGCCACGTCGCGGCGCAGCTGAGGCAGTCGCGCGTACAGCACGTCACCCGGGCACGCGGTCGCGAGGAAGTCACGGTGGCCATAGATCTGGGTGGGCGCGATGCCGTACTGGTCGCAGATGTACGCGCACATGTCGACCAGCTTGTTGTAGAGCGCGGCGGGCGGCGTGGCACTGGTGTACGTGCCCTGGTTCTCGATGCCGATCGCCGCCGAGTTCTGCCCGGGGCAGTGTGCTCCGACGATCGCGCCGCTGCCCGCGTTGAGCTTGCCCAGGCTGCCGCGCCGCCCTTCCATGACGTATCCGCCACGGCTGATCGTGAAGTGCTGCCCGCTGTCGACCCAGCCGAAGTCGAAGTGCCAGCGCTGGATCTCACGAGCGTGCGCGTACGCGGCGGCCTGCGAATAGTCGGTGACGTTCGCGGACGCGGTGTGGTGGACGAGGATCTTGTTCGGGTTGGTCGCGACGCTGCTGATCGTGCCGCGTGGGGCCGCTGCGCCCCAGGTCGCGCAGCTCGCGATGGTGGGCGCGGCTACGGCTAGGGCGGGTTCCTCTACAGCCCAGGCAGGTGACGGGTGGGCTATCGATATTCCACCGGTTGCCATGCCGGCGCCGATTGCTACGGCGCCGCGCATGACGTCCCGACGGCTGACGGGGTTGCCGGTCACGGAGGACCTCCACTGGGGGTGGTTGAAGGTTTCCTTAAGGACATCGGCCAATGCTGGAAGATTCCTACCAGACAAACACCCGTCGATACAACCCCCGTGATCAACTAGGCGGACGGATTACCCGCCTCATGCAGGGAGCGCAGCGCCTGGCCATACGAGTCGATCACTCCGGCCTCCTCGTACGCGATGCCGTGCTCGGCGCAGTACGCCCGGACGATCGGCTGGGCGCGGCGCAGGTTGGAGCGCGGCATGCTCGGGAAGAGGTGGTGCTCGATCTGGTAGTTGAGCCCGCCCAGCATGAAGTCGACCACCCGGCTGCCCCGCACGTTGCGCGACGTCAGCACCTGCTTGCGGAGATAGTCCAGCTCGTCCTCGGCGGTGAGCATCGGCATCCCCTTGTGGTTCGGGGCGAACGAACATCCCATGTAGACGCCCCACAACCCTTGGTGTATCGCGATGAACACCAGCGCCTTGCCTGGCGACAGGACGAGGAATACCGCGCTCAGGTACGCGATCGTGTGCACGACCAGAAGCACGGCCTCGGTGCGGCGGTGCCGCATCGGCGTGTCGAAGAGCGCGCGGATGCTGGCGTAGTGCAGGTTCAGGCCTTCCAGGGTCAGCAGGGGGAAGAACAGGTACGCCTGCCAACGCGCGAACCAGCGCCCGAACCGCCCGCGCGCCAACGCCTGCTCCTGTGTCCACACCAGAGCGCCGGCACCCACGTCCGGGTCCTCGTCCTCGTGGTTGGGGTTGGCGTGATGCCGCGTGTGCTTGTCGATCCACCAGCCGTAGCTGAGCCCCACCGCCAGGTTGCCGGTGATGTAGCCGGCCACCTCGCTTGGACGCCGGGTCCGGAACATCTGCCGGTGCCCCGCGTCGTGGCCGAGGAACGACACCTGGGTCGTGGCCACGGCGAGGAACACGGCGACCAGAGCCTGCCACCATGAGTCGCCAACGAGAGCGAAGGCCACCCATCCCCCGATGAACAGCGCAGCGGTCGCCGCGATCTTCGCCGCATACCACCCTGGCCGGCGTTCGAGCAGTCCGGCCGCACTCACCATCTTCGATAGCCGCGCATAGTCGCTGCCCTTTTTTTGGGCAGGCTCCGCCACCGCGTTGACCGTCATACGTCTCCCTACGTCGTCGGGGGCACTCGCCCGACCGCGGCGAGGCGTTGACTCAAGTCTCCGGAGGGTAGGGGGGCTGAGTAACCCTGACAACCCCCGTAAGTCCGGTAGGGCTACCGCTACCTAAGGGTCACGTCATCCGCCCCACGCTGGTTCGAAGGCGCACCAGGTCGCGCCGCCGCCGCTCGTAGGTCATCGCCAGGCCGATCAACACGAACCCGCCCGCCGCCAGGAAGATCCACCGGGGCAGCAGATCCCACACCCTGACCAGCTCGGCGGCGGCCACCACCACGAGCGTCACCCCGCCGAGCACCACCGGGGCCTGCCGGCGCCACACCGCGCCGGCCAGGACTGCGGCCAGGGCCCCAGAACCCACCAGCAGCCTTCTTATCGCCTGGCCGTCCTCGACCAGTACCGAGGCCAGGCTGGGCAGCAACGCGGCCGCCAGTCCCGGTCCGTAGGCCAGCCAGCTCGACGTCTCGGGCCGAGCCCGCAGGGCGAGCCAGCCGCCCACCAGCGCCACGGCGGCGGCCGGCAGCGTGTACGCCTCCGTAATCGTGACCTCACCCGCAGCGAGCGAGAACCACCAGCCAACCAACTCGCTGGAGGCGGCCACCACGGCGAACTCGACCCGCCGTGACTTACGCCACAGCGCCCGCCCGCCGGCCGCCACGCCCCAGATAGCGGCGACCGCCGCGGCGTACCGGAGATCACCGAGCGCCAGCACCACCGCGAGCGCCGCCACGGACAGCGCAGCAGCGTCCAGGGCCTGTGCCTCGCTCCGCTCGCGGTGGGCGC
>NZ_JAIBNX010000336.1:3014-6085 GCF_026130045.1 Micromonospora sp. CPCC 205371 | reverse complement strand
GTCGGCTACCACCGACTCGACGGCCGCTAGGAGTCGCGGCGCTTCCGCCGCGGGCAAGCCACCCCCCTGGGCCAGGTCGGCGTTGCCGCCACCCCGCCCGGACAGCGCCCCCTTCACCAGGTCGGCCGCCGACAAGCCCCGCCCACGCGCCGCCGCGTTTACCGCGACCACCAGCGACGCCTTGCCGTTGGCACGAGCAGCCACGACGACTACCGCCGGCCGAGCCGCGTCGATCTTGCCGCGGATCTCCTGCGCCAGCGTGCGCACGTCGTTGCCGGCGGCACCCTCGGGCGCCTCGGTGGCGACGAACGCCACGCCTCGCAGGTCGCGCGCCTGGGCGGCCAGCGCCGCCGCCCCGCCCAGTACGAGCTGGGCGCGCATCTTCTCGAGCTCCTTCTCCGCGTCGCGCAGCTGCGTGATCGTCTGCTCGACCCGGTCGGCGACCTGGTCGTGGGGCACCCGGTACAGCTCGGCGAGGCGGGACACGAGCAGGTGCTCGCGCGCCAGGAACCCGAACGCGTCGATGCCCACCAGTGCCTCGACCCGCCGCACCCCGGAGCCGATCGACGACTCCGACAGGATCTTGACGACACCGAGCTGGCCGGAGCGGGCCACGTGGGTGCCGCCGCACAGCTCCCGCGCGTAGTCGCCCACCTCGACGACTCGCACCTCGTCGCCGTACTTCTCGCCGAAGAGCGCCATCGCGCCGAGCCGCCGCGCCTCCTCCTGCGAGGTGATGAACGCGCGCACCTCCAGGTCGCCGAGCAGCACCTCGTTGACCTGCTGCTCCACGTCGTGCAGCACGCTCGCCGGCACGGCACCCGGCGTGTTGAAGTCGAACCGCAGCCGCCCCGGCGCGTTCAGCGAACCGGCCTGCGTGGCCGACTCACCCAGGAACTCGCGCATCGTCTGGTGCACCAGGTGCGTGGCCGTGTGCGACCGGGAGATCGCCTTGCGCCGGGTCACGTCGATCTCGGCGTATCCGGTCTCTCCCGCCCGGACCTCGCCGCTCACCACGCGGGCCTTGTGCACGTACAGGCCGGGAATCGGCTGCTGGACGTCGTACACCTCGACCTTGCCGCTCCCGACGGCGATGACGCCGTGGTCGGGTTGCTGGCCACCGCCCTCGGCGTAGAACGGGGTGGAGTCGAGCACCAGCTCGACCTCGTCGCCCTCGCCGGCGGCCGCCAGCGCGCCGCCACCACCGATGAGCGCCCGCACCCGAGACTCGCGAGCCACCTCGCTGTACCCGGTGAACTCCACGGGCCCGCCCGCGTCGAGCGCCGAACGGTACGCGGACAGGTCGGCGTGGCCGGTCTTGCGCGCCTGCGCGTCGGCCTTGGCGCGTGTGCGCTGCTCGGACATGAGCCGGCGGAAGCCGGCCTCGTCGACGGACAGGCCCTGCTCGGCCGCGATCTCCAGGGTGAGGTCGATCGGGAAACCGTAGGTGTCGTGCAGTTGGAACGCCTTCTCACCCGACAAGGCCGACGCGCCCGACGCCTTCAATGAGGAGAGCGCCGTGTCGAGGATGGTCGTGCCCGCCCGCAGGGTGGACAGGAACGCCTCCTCTTCCGCGTACGCGTACTGCGAGATCCGGTCGAACTCCTCCGCCACCTCGGGGTACGAGGGCGCCATGCAGTCGCGCGCCACGGGCAGCAGCTCGGGCAGCGCCGCGTCTTGCCAGCCCAGCAGCCGCATCGCCCGGATCGCCCGGCGCATGATCCGCCGCAGCACGTATCCGCGGCCCTCGTTCGACGGGGTGACCCCGTCGCCGATCAGCATCAGCGAGGTGCGCACGTGGTCGGCGATCACGCGCAGGCGTACGTCGTCGGGGTGCGACTCGGACGCCGCGTGACCGGAGTGCGCGCCGTACTTCTTGCCGGTCAGCTCCGCCGCCCGCGCCAGGATCGGCCGCACCTCGTCGATCTCGTACAGGTTGTCGACGCCCTGCAGGATCGAGGCGATCCGCTCCAGGCCCATGCCGGTGTCGATGTTCTTGGCGGGCAGCTCACCGACGATGTCGAACTCTTCCTTCGACCGCACGTTGGTGATCTCGTACTGCATGAAGACGAGGTTCCAGAACTCCAGGTACCGGTCTTCGTCGACGTCCGGCCCACCGTCCGGCCCGTACGCGGGCCCGCGGTCGAGGTAGATCTCCGAGCAGGGCCCGGCCGGACCGGGGATGCCCATCGACCAGTAGTTGTCCTTCTTGCCCCGCCGCACGATCCGAGCCGCCGGCATGCCCACCGCACGCCAGAGCGCGATCGCCTCGTCGTCGTCGAGGTACACGGTGGCCCACAGCTTGTCGGGGTCGAGCCCGAAGCCGCCCTCCAAGACAGGCTTGGTCACCAGCTCCCAAGCCAGCTTGATCGCGCCTTCCTTGAAGTAATCGCCGAACGAGAAGTTGCCGTTCATCTGGAAGAACGTGCCGTGCCGCGACGTCTTGCCGACCTCGTCGATGTCGGGCGTGCGGATGCACTTCTGCACGCTCGCCGCACGGGCCCACGGCGGCGTCCGCTGCCCCAGGAAGTACGGGACGAACTGCACCATGCCGGCGTTGATGAACAGCAGGTTCGGGTCATCGATCGCCGGCAGCGGAGCGCTCGGCACCACGGCATGGCCGTTGGCCTCAAAATGGGCCAGGTACCGTCGCTTGATCTCCGCCGTTCTCATCGATGCCCTTCCTCATACTCATCTTCGAAATCAAACTCCACGCCCTCAGCGATGGCGGCGTGGATCTCGTCTTCCCGCTCGGCCATGCCCAACCGGACGTCGTCGACGAAGCTACGGACGGACTCCACCAGGCCGCCAGCCGATTCCGACAGCGAGGCCGCGATGCCGGCGGGTGTGTAGGACTGGGCTCGCTGGCTCACCTTGCGGACGACCAGAGCGCCCACCGCCAGACCGATTCCCAACCAGAGCAACCGCTTCATGGCACCATCCTCCTCTGGGCGATCAGCGGCCCGCTCGGCGGGCCACCCGGCCTTCCTTGCGGCGCTGCTTCAGCGTGGCCCGCACCTCACGGTCTTCGTGGGCGTGGCGCCGGGGCGGGGCCGCCCCGCGCCCCCCCC
>NZ_JAIBNX010000336.1:2239-3004 GCF_026130045.1 Micromonospora sp. CPCC 205371 | reverse complement strand
CAGCGTGCCCCGCACCTCCCGCCCTACGCCGCCGTGCGGCGCGGCGGCACCCGCCTTGCGCACCCCGTATCCGAACGCCGCCACCTTGACCAGCGGGTTCGACGCCGCCGCCGCCACCACGGTGGTCAGGTTGGCGACGTTGGCGGTGACGCTCTGGATGTGACCGGTCATCGTGTCGAGCTTTGCGAGCTGCAGGTTGACACCGTCGATCGTGGTGTGCACCTGCCCGAGCGCGGTGTTGACGTTCTCGATGGTCACCTTGGCGTTGTCGAGCAGGGGCGCCGTGCCATCGTTCAGGTCGGTGATCGCCCGTGTCGCAGCGTCCACTGTGTGCCGTAGCCGCAGGATGGGCACGGCGAGAACGAGCACCAGCATCAGGAATGCCCCCGCCGCGACCAGACCCGCGACTTCCCCAGCGCTCACTGTCTCCTCCTCGAGCCGCCACTGTCTTACGCCAACGTGGAGACCCTACCGTCAGTGACGGCAGTCGGCCTCACGACGGGGACGGTGTCGGATCCTGGAGCGGATCGTCGGTGAAGATGGGATCAGGGTCCACGCCCGTGAGCGACGGATCGGTACTCGGTTGCGGCCGCGTCCGATCGTCGTCGATCGCGTTGCGCACCTTGATCGATACCGTCGCGCCGTTGCACTCCGGGGGCGTGGCCGGCGGCACCGGCGGCGGCGGAGCCGCCCCGGCCTCCGCGCCACACCGCCGCGGGCCCCGCCCCAGGGCCAGCCGCTGCTCGGCCCGCCGCGCCCCGGGGT
>NZ_JAIBNX010000336.1:0-2229 GCF_026130045.1 Micromonospora sp. CPCC 205371 | reverse complement strand
CGCGGGGCGGGGCGGGCGGGGGGGCCGCCGCGCGGGGGGCGGCCTCCGCCCCCTCGGCCTCCGCGGCACACGACGGCGGCCGCACCCACAGGTCCAGCGTCAGCTCGTCCCGCTGCCAGCAGGTGTACCGGCCCTCGACCGGCTGCTCCGGGCACAACTGCGCCGGCGACCAACGTTGCCAGCCGGCCGTCGCCAGCGCCGACTCGTACGCCTTCGCCGTGTCGTCCGGCGTCCCGTCCGACTGCACGGTCCGCTCCCGCAGACGGCAGTCGATCAGGCACCACCGGCTGCCGCTGACCGCGTCTTCGGTCTTGACGGCTGCCCAGCCCGGCACGTCGAGCCCGTCGAGCGTGTTCAGCACCGGGTCGCGTGTCGCCGCCCGGATGCCGAAATACAACGGCAACGCCCCCAGCAACACCAGGATCGCGAGCAGGATGGCCGCCATCCGCAGCCGGCGCAGGTCGCGTGCCTCCGCACGCGCCGTCGGCCGCCCACTCCCGTCCTGGTCCAGCTCCTCATCTGGTACGCCCAGCGGGGCGGCCTGAGGCACCGATGGCCGCGTGACCGGGCTGCCCGCCTCCACAGATGCGCCCCCGACCACCGGCGCGTTCGCCGAGGCGCTCCCCACCGCGGCGGTACCCGCGACCGCCGATCCACTCGCGACGGTCCCGGCGGCCGTGGACCCAGCCACACCAACCGAGCCCACCGCCACGCTCGCGGCACCCCGCCCGCTGACGCTCTCCGGGCCACCAGGCCCGCCCCCGCTCCTGCCAACACGACCGGGACCGCCCGCGCCCTCAGCCACACCAGGCCCGCCCGCGCTCCCGGGGCCGCCTACGCCGCCCGGGCCGCCCGCGAGGCCCGCCGCACCTCGACCTCCCGGCCCGCCAGCCGGACCCCCCGCGGTACCGGGACCACGCCCGCCGGGGCCACCCGCGCCGCCGGGGCCACCCGGCGCGAGACCTGCGGCCCCTCGTCCTGCCGGCCCGCCAGGCGAGCCGCCCGCCGCACCCGGGCCCCGTGCGATGGCCCCCGCGTCCGCGGCACCGGCGCCCGCTCGCCCGCTCGGACCTCCCGGCCCGCCCGAGACGTTCGCCGATCCAGGGCCGCCCCGCACGACGGAGGCCGCGCCAGCGGCAGCACCACGCACGCCGGACCCCGCGCCACTGCCCGATCCGGGAACCGAAGCCGACCCGACCCCGGGCACAGACGCCGCACCGGCCACCGTGGCCGGACCGCTCCCCGGCACCGAAGCCGCTCCCGCCGCACCAGGCATGGGCACGCTGGCCCCACCCCGTGCCGGCGCCACCGGACTGCCGGGCGGCGCTACCGGACTCCCAGGCGGCGCGACACCGCCTCGCGGCAGCGGGGGCGGCTCCGGGTATCCCCCGCGAGCCGGCCCACCACCCTGCGGCCGTCCACGCTGTGCGCCAGGCCCGTCGGGACCAGCGCCCCGCACCGGCTCCATACCGGCTCGCCCAGCCACATCACCGGTCGCCTCGCCAGCACCACGCCGCCGCGCTCCGCCGGCCCCACGCGGTGCCCGAGGGCCGTCAAAGCCCTCGACACCGTCAGGCCCGGCCCCGCCACGCCCGCGCAGTCCCCCCGGGCCGTCAAAGCCCTCAGAACCGTCAGGCCCGGCCACGCCAGGCCCGCGCAGGCCCGCTGGGCGGTCGAAGCCGCCAGGGTTGCCAGGCCCCTCCGGCATGTCACCGCGCGGTCCGCCGCGCATCGGTGGCCTGCCGGCTACGCCCGCTCGGCCGGCCGGTGCCTCAGGCCCGGCACCGGGCACCGGTGGCGCACCGGCCATGCCCATGCCCGCGACCGGGCCGCCGGGCAGCTCCGGCCCGCCGCCGCGCACCCGCGGGCCAGCCGGTGCCTCCGGTGCCCCGCCCCGTACTCGCGGTCCGCCCGGTCCTGCCGGCCCACCCGGGGGCTCAACTCCGCGCGAGCGCGGTCCGGGCGGCGGCGACGGCTCACCCGGGAAGCGCGGACGATCGGGCCCAGCCGGACCGCCCGGCCCCGCGAACGGCGCTTCGCCGTGCGGCGCACCGGGTGCCATGGGCGGCTCACCCGGCCGGCGCTGCGGCCCGTCGGGACGGCCACCGCCGCGCACGCGCGCGGCCCCACCCGGCGGCGGCACGGCGCCCTGCCTGCCGGGCACCACCGGCGGCGCGGCAACGGGCGGCGGGTGCATCGGCCCCACCCCCCCCCGCCCGCCCGCCACCC
>NZ_JAIBNX010000335.1 GCF_026130045.1 Micromonospora sp. CPCC 205371 | reverse complement strand
CGCGCCCGCGGCCCCCCCACGCCGCCCCCCCCGCGCCGGGGCGCCGGCGGCCCCCCCTCCGACGGCGGCGGAGTCGCCTTGAGAGATTTCGGCCAGTTCATGCCGGACGCATGCCTCCGCTGCGCGAATCTTGGCCACATCCAGGGCGACAGGATCCGGATGTCGACGGCGTCCGTGGCGATCTGGTGCCCATATAGGGGCACCAGCTCGCCACAGTCGCTTCCGTCGTCGCGCCGTTGCCGCAATATCCGTGAAAGTGTGGCCTCCGGGACGCGCGGAAGCAGCAAACCGCGAAGTCTGTCGGCTCCGCACACCGCCGCAAGGCCGGCGGAGCCGGCCCGACCGAATCCTGGCCCGTGACGACGGCGGAAGTCCGCACGCTGGTCGGCGGCCGACGCGGCCGGCATCGGTGGCGCAACGGCGGGCCGCGACTGGCGAGGTGGGCGAGTAAGGGACTGCTCGGGGCGCTGGACCGGGCGTCCCAGCCGTACGGCCTGGCCACCACGGGCCAGGCCGCGTCGATCAAGGCCATTCGCGTGGATCAAGGGCAAACGCACGCGGAAATGAGATGGAACCACGTGCATTCGCCCTTGATCGGCGGGAGAAGGCCCTAACCGCGGCGGTCGGTGCCAGCGCGGATGGCTCTCGGCGAGGCGTGCAGGACCTGCCTGCACGCCTTGTTGAACGCCTGAAGGTCGCGGATGCCGACGCTCGCCGCGACCGCGGCGATGGGCAGCGTCGATGCGCGCAGCAGGTGTTCGGCGCGCGCGAGGCGCCGGGCCCGGATGTAGCCCACCACGGTGTTGCCCATCTCCGCACGGAACAGGCGGGTCAGGTGGTTGTGCGAGATGCCCGCCGCCTGCGCGATCGCCGGCACCGCGAGCGGACCGGCCAGATTCGACTCGATGTACGCGACAGCGGCGCCGATGGCGGCGTGCCTGCGTCTGTCCTCAGTAGACTCGGTGAGGTGGGCGACCCGCCACAGCGCGGCCCAGATCTGCGCGACGGCCTGCTTCGGCGTGCGGGCGGAGACGTCGATGGCATGCTGCATGAGGTCAGACAGCACCGCTGCCCGCGTGCCGGCGTCCTGCATGACCGGGATTTCGGTGGCCGCCCCGTGCGGCGCCAGGCGTAGGTGCGCGTAGAGGTGCTCGGAACGGCCCCGATAGAGGTACCGCACCACGACGCCCGGTGGGACGAGGCTGACGTGTCCGGGCCGGATCGCGTGGGCGACGCCGTCGACGACGATGTCGGCGTGATAGCGGTACAGGTGCATCTGCCACAGGTCGGGTAGCTGAAAGACGTCCTGCCGGCTGGTCGTGCCGTGCACTCCCACGCCGAGGTTGACCACGTCGGGCGGTGCGTCGAGGTGAACGGCGACCAGTTGACTACCCATGGTGAAAATTTACCAGTATTGGTGATCCTAACCGACGCGCTTGCGGCCCTTCCCTTCGTAGCCTCGTTGAACAACAACCAGTTGGAGAGGCGTATGAGACAACACCTGCTGACCTCCGCACAGATGGCTCACTTCGTGGCGTACGGGTCGGTGCGTCTGGACGCGGTGGTCCCAGCGGACATGAACGACGAGGCCGTGAAGGTGCTGACCGATGGCATTCCGCCGGTGCCATACGGCACTCCGGTGGCGGAGGCATTTCCAGAGGGCTCGTTCGCCCGCCGGCTCGTCGACCTGCCCGAGGTCGCCGGGGCGTTGCGTAGCCTCGTCGGACCAGCACCGACCGTCGACCACCACGCCGTTCACGTCCGCGAGGCGCACGGCGGCGAGGCGCAGCCACTGCACGGCGACGCCATCATCGACACCCGCGTCGACGCGTTCGACGTCCAGCTCATGTACTACCCGCAGGACGTCACCCTCGAAATGGGCGGCACACTGAGCGTTCCCGGCAGCCACTTCCGCCGCACCAACGAAAGCGACACCGGGCGGTACCAGAATCTGCGCGGCCAGACCCGGCTGGTGTGCCGGGCGGGCACCGTCGTCCTTCTGCACCACGGTCTGTGGCACGGCGGGAGGCGCAACGACAGCGACACCGCCCGGTACATGTTCAAGATCCGGTTCAACCCGACGGTACGCCAGGTGCGGCTCTGGAACACCGACGACCTCGCCGATCCGGCCGTCGCGGAGATCCTGTCCACCCGGTTCCCGTGGTACGAGGCGGCGACCGGCCGGCTGGAGTTCTACAACCGGATACGGATGTGGCGGGCGCTCACCGGCGACGACACGTTTGACATCGAGTACTGGATGACCCGCGTGTCCAACCGCCCGCAGCGGGTGGCGTCATGAACGCGCCCGGCGTACGCCAGCAGGTTCTGGTGCTCTACCTGTCGACGTCCGCACTGGACAGTGAGGTCGTCGGCTGGGCGCGGTACGACGGCACCGGCCGTACGTCACCGACGACCGGCGACAGCGACGAGCCTCCATACCGGACCGGTGTAGCCGCTCTGCGCGACGGCTGGCGGCTGATCCAGGCGTCCCCGCTGATCCCGCCGTACCCAGGGCACGAGTACGACGTGTCGTTCCTCAAGCACGAGTTCTTCTTCGAGCAGCTCGTGAGCGTGTCATAGCGGCTCGACGACCTCCGCGGGGTCGGGGCCACATGCGATAGCCGCTCCTTGCGGCGGTTGAGGGTCTCGCCCGCCCTCGGCGCGCCGGCGGAGGCCGCCGCCAGCCGGCGCGGAGGCGGCCCGGAAGCTGGCTTCCGGCCGCGGACCGCCAGACGGACGCCGCGCCCGTCGATCAAGGAGAACCGCATCGATCGAGGGCAAACGCACGCGGAAAAGAGATCGAACCACGTGCATTTGCCCTTGATCGACGGCAAGAGGCGGCAGGGGCGGGCAGGGGCGGCAAAGGGCGGCAAAGGGCGGCGTTACTGGCAGTTCCAGACCACGGGCTGGATGACTTCGTTGGCGTCGTCGGCCTGGCCGGCGACGATTCGGCCGTCTTCGCTCACCGTCGAGGCGATGTTGGCGGTGGAGGATTTGTGGTTGTCCAGGTCCGGCAACGTGATCATGCCCTTCCCGGCGGACATCGCCGCCTGACCCCTTTCGTTCGAACCGACCAGCCAGCCGGAGCCGTTGGCATCGCTCGGAATCATCGGCACGTCCGGCAGCCGGGTGTACTGGCCGGTGGTCAGGTCGAGTCGGACCGGCGTGGCACTGCGGTCCCGCCCACCCATGGCGAAGGCCTCTTCGCTGTACGCCACCCCGTAGGCGAGATTCCGTTGGATCGAGTACGGCCGGAAGTACTCATTCTCGGACGGTTTAGGCAGCGTGCGCCCCCTCCCGTCGGGGCCCCACAGGTACGCCTGCGGCACCTTCCTTCCCGCGGCACGCAGCAACGCCAGCACGCTGCCGTCCTCACCGACGGCGACCACATTGCCGGTCCAGCCGGAGGGCATCGGCAGGTACGTGGCGGGTTCCGTGGCGGAGCGCCAGACCACCGGCGCCGAGTCCGGGCTGCCGCTGCTCTGACCGATGATCACGCCGGCCTCGTTGATGGCGACCGCCTCGCCGGTCGGGACGCCCGGCAACACGCTCACCTTTCCGTCACGGTAGACATAAGGCACCGGCCCGGCGTCCCCCCACCCGGAACCGACCGCGACACCAGCGGTGTTGGCGTCGCGGAGCGCCTGGTCCGCACCCGGCACGTCGACCGTGCGCGGTACGCCGTTTTCCCAGATCACGACCGGGTACCTGCCTTTGTTCCCCTCGGGGTACGCCCGGCCCAGCAGCAACCGGCCGGTCGGATCGGCGCCGGTGACCAGGGCCATGGGGTGACCGCCGGGGATGGGCAGCCGCGACACCGTGCACGCCGTGGGAGGGGTCACGGCCGGCTGCGTCGCCGGTGGCGGCGTCGCGGCGATCGAGTCGCCCACCGTCGGGTCTTCACCGCGCAGCGCGCCGGCCACCAGCGGTACGCTCGCGACCGCCACCGCGGTGACCGCCGCGCAGCCGCCTATGCGAGCCCAGCGCCTGATCAGGCGCCGGCGCCGCCCATCGCTGACAGCCCGGGACACGTCCACCCTTGATGCCGTCGTGGGCTCCACATCGAGGGCCCGCAGCACCGCGACCCCGTACCGCTCCTCAGACTCCACCGACCCTCACTCCGTCCATGCCATTGCGTTCGACCGATCACCCAACACCTGCCGCAAGGTCGCCAACCCGTGATAGGTCTGGCTCTTGACGGTGCCCTCCGAGCAGCCCAGGATCTCGCTCACCTCGGCGACCCGGAGGTCATAAAGGAACCTCAGGACCAGCACGGCCTGCTGGCGGGCCGGCAGCCCGGAGAGGGCGGCCCGCACGGCCGTGCGGTCGTCGACACCGATGTCGACCCTGTTGGGCCGGTCGGGCGCGCTCGCGAACAGGCGCACCCGCGACCAGGCCAGGCGCTTCTCGTCCACAAACGTGCGCACCAGGACCGTGCGTACATAGGCGTCCAGGTTCGTCGCCGCTCGCGCCTTGTCCCAGTGCACGTAAAGCTTCGTGATCGCGTCCTGCACGATGTCGTCGGCGCGGTGCTCGTCGCCGCACAACAGGCAGGCCAGCCTGCGCAGCGCAGGCAAACGCGCTGTGACGTACTCGACGTACTCCTGTTCCCAGGCGTCCTTCATCCGCTTCCCTCCCGCGAGGTTCCCTTCTCAGACGGGGTCATGGACCGGTTCGGTTGTATGGGAGGTTCTTGGATATGGACGCCGCCGAGCTCACGGGCCGTCGTGGCCCCGGGGCGGGGCGCCCGCGCCGGGCCCGCCCGCGCCCCCCCGCGCCCGTGCGGCGGCGGCGTCGGCGTCCGGCGCGTGGCTGGCGTTGTACGCCAAGTCGTGCGGCAGGATCACCGCGTGCACGCCCGCGTGTGGCAGGTCGAAGGCGCCGCCGAGCACGTGGCAGAGCTTGTGGTGCAACGACATGGCGGTGCCGCCCAGGCACGCTCCCGGACCGTGCCGGCCCGCCCCGGCGTGCAGACGACGACCGGCCGGCGCAGCCCGAGCCGGTCGAGCTCGTCCGGCAGCGCCGCCGCGGCCCCGATCCCGAACACCACACGCACCGGCGACGGCTCGTAGGTGAAGTCCAGCACGGCGGGTTCGATGCCCATCCGCCCATCCTCCTCCCGGACCGGACCGCTACCCGGGCATCCGCCACAGCCGCACCGTGCCGTCGCGGCTGCCGCTGGCGAGCGTCTTCCCGTCCGGAGAGAACGCGACGCAGCCCGTGTCGTCGGTGTGACCGTCGAACACGGTCGTCGGCCCGTCCGGCGCCGACCACACATGAACCTTCCGGTCGAATCCGCTGGCGAAGGCCACGTGCCGACCGTCCGAGCTGAACTGCGCCTCGTACATGTCCGGGCCCTCGGCGGGCGTCGCGAGGTACGTGAGGGTGGGCGGGTTGCCCGCCACGCTCCAGATCCGGACGGCGCCGTCGCTGCCGGCCGTCAGGACGCGAGATTCGCTCGGGTGGAACGCGACGCTGTACACCTGCGGGACGGAGCCGTTCTGGTAGGCGGATACTCGCGCAACCTCCTTGCCTGCGGCCAGATCCCACAGGAGCAGGTCGCCGTCGCTGCCCACCGCGAGCAGCTTGCCGGACGGGTCGTACGCGACCGCGTGGTCGTCAGCGTCGTCGTCGTTCAGGATCGTTGTGGTGGTGCTCTTCTCCAGGTCGTGCAGCGTGACCGAGCTGCCGGCGATGGCGAGCATCCGGCCGTCGGGACTCAGCGAGAGCTGGCCGGTGCCGCGCTCCACCAGCGTCGCCAGATGCTCCCCGGTCGCGACCCGCCACCGGTGGACGCCGTCGGTGTAGCTGCTGGTGAACACCTCTTCGCTCGCACCGTCGAAGGCGACCTCGGTCGCGCTGTACGTGGTGCCGGCGAGCGTCGCGATCTGGCGCCCGGTCGCCGCTTCCCACAGGTCCACGCGGTATGGCCCGAGCCAGGCCGTCGCCGCTGTCACGGTCGCGACGACCTTCCCGTCCGGGCTGTACCGCACCTGAGCCACCGGCCCGCCGGGGTCGATGACCCGGCTGGCGAACGCGGGTGTGGACTGGATCGCGACAACCACGCCCGCGACGGCCAGCACCAGCGCCGCCCCCGCCGCGACGGGCGTCTGCGGCCGGCGCAGCCGGGGGCGCGGCGGGGCCCCGGCCGGGCGGGGGGCGG
>NZ_JAIBNX010000334.1 GCF_026130045.1 Micromonospora sp. CPCC 205371 | reverse complement strand
TCAAGGAGATCTGCATGGATCAAGGGCAAATGCACGCGGAAAAGAGATCGAACCACGTGCATTCGCCCTTGATCGGCGGAGAAGGCGGCGACGGCGCGGGAACGGGCGCGGGGAGAAGGGGCGCGGGGAGAACGGGCGTGGGGGACGGGCGCGCGGGGAACGGGCGGGTGGGGGTAGGCGAGCGGCGTGGGGGGTTAGAACTGGGCGCTGGAGACGTAGTCCATGGCCCTCATGAATGCTGGGTCTGCCAGGCGGCGGGCGATCTCCTCTTCGGTTGGCTCGGCGACGCGCTGGTGGATCCACCACAGGTTGCCGAACGGGTCGCGGAACCGGCTTACCCGGTCGCCCCAGAACAGCTCGGTCGGCTCGGTGACGACGGTGGCGCCGCGTTCCACCGCCCGGTGCAGCACGTCGGCGTCGTCGGCGACGTACACCCGCAGGAACGCTGGCCTGTCCGGCCACTCAGGCCGGTCGAACATCATGACGACCGAGTCGCCGATGCGTACCTCGGCGTGGCCGATGTTGCCGTCCTCGCCCATTCTGCCCAGGTCGGTGGCGTCGAAGACCGCGACGACGAAGTCGATGAGTGCGGCGGTGTGACCGCGGGAGATCACCCAGGGGGTGACGGTGTGGTAGCCATCCGGAACAACGTTCATGCCTCAACGGTATGCGGCATGTAGGTCAGGATCAGTCCTACTTCAGAGAATCAGGCCACCGGTCGCGCGAATGTTCTGCCCGGTGATCCACTGCCCGTCCGGCCCGGCGAGGAACGCGACGACGGCCGCGATGTCCTCCGGCTGGCCGATCCGCCGCAGTGCCGTGAACGCGGCCGTCTGCTCGACCGCCTCCGGCGGGTTGCTGTCGCGGAACATCTCGGTGTCCGTGCCGCCGGGCGAGACCACGTTGGCGGTGATGCCCCGGTCGCCCAGCTCGCGGGCGGCCACCTTGGTCACCTGCTCCAGTGCGGCCTTGCTGGCGCAGTAAAGCGCCAGGCCCGGCGCCGGGATCGCGGTGTTGAGCGTGGAGATGTTGACGATGCGGCCATTGTCGGGCATCCGCGCCGCACCGCGTCGCATCAACAAGAGCGGGTACTTCACGTTTACCGTCATGACGCGGTCGAACTCTTCACTCGTGATGTCGGCTAGAGCGGCCGGCGGGTTGATGGCCGCGTTGTTCACGAGGATGTCGAGGCGGTCACCCACCGCGTCCAGCAACGCGTCGACGGTACTCAAATCCTCCTGGTCGGCGCGGACAGCCACGGAGCCCTCCAGCTCGCGGGCGGGGGCGCGCGCCGCGTCCGCGTACCCCTTGAAACTGACCACGACACGCCCGCCGCCGGCGGCGAGCCTTCGCACGACGGCGCGGCCGATCCCCCGCGAGCCGCCGGTGACGAGCGCGGTCTTTCCCGAAAAGATCATGCCGCGACGCTAGTCGCGGCGCGACACCGCGTCTTGGACGAACGCGAACAGCTCCGCGGGGGTCACTCCCGCGAGCGCGCGCGCCTCGCGGTGAAAATGGGATTGATCCGCGTACGCGGACGCGGCCACCGCCGCGATCGTGGCCGCCGGTGCGGCGAGTGCACCGATGGACCGCTGAAACCGCGCTATGCGCGCGACCGTCTTCGGTGGCAGGCCGATGTGCCTTTGGAATCCAATTTGGAGGTACCGCTGGCTGACGCCGAGCTCCTCAGCGAGGCCGCCGATCGTGAGCCGATCGCCTTGCTGCAGCCGCCTCCAGGCACGGTCCACAATGGTGCTCGCACCGTCCACACGCAACCGTCGCGTGAACCAGGCGTCGAGGGCGCCGAAGCGCGCGGCCCAGTCCGGCAGCTCCCCGAGCCGGTCGGCAAGCCTGTCGCCGTCTCGCCCGAGCACAGCGTCCAGCGGCACCACCTCACCCACCAACGCCGCCGCCGGCGTATCCAGAAGCGCGTGGACGCCAGCCGGCGTGAGCCCGATCGACACCCCGTACCGCCAGGCCGGCTCGTCGTAGAGCAGTGGTGTGGCGCGCGGGCCGGTCGCGAGGCGGCTTGGGCCCGCGAAGTCGACGATGAGCGTGGTGAGGTTCAGCGGGAGTATGCGCCGCACGACGGGAGCGACGGCGCCCGCCCGAAACCCCGCGTACCCGGCCACGTACGGCCGTAGGTGCGGGGCGGAGCGGCACGGCACCGCCTCTGCACAGGAAGCCCTGTCGAGCCGCGCGGAAACGGAATGAACCTGCGTCAGCACCCCTCCATCATGGACCCGCGTGAACGGCGGGCGGACGGTGCCTGACGGTTCGCGACATAGACGGATTTGCCACTAGCGCTACGAGGCCTCTACCAGCGACACTCTTTCGCACCGCGAACCAAACGCGAAGGAGATTCTCGTATGGCTAGACAGGTGCTCAGACCGCTGTTCGTCGCGGGCAGCGCCATGGCGCTGGTACTCGTGGCGGCGGGTGTCGCCCTCGCCGCCCCGCCGGCCAAGCTGCCCGCCAACGCCGAGGCGGTCGAGCGGAGGTGGCAGCCGGCGTACGACTACGACACCGACGGCTGCTACCCCACCCCCGCCATCGGCCCCACCGGCACCCTGAACGGCGGCCTGAAGCCCACCGGCGCCCTCAACGGACAGTGCCGCGACCAGTACGACCTGGACAACACCAACGGGTACGCCCGCTACAAGTGCAACAACGGCTGGTGCGCCTACGCGTACGCGCTGTACTTCGAGAAGGACCAGGTCCTGGCCAACATCGAGAGCGGCCACCGCCACGACTGGGAGCACGTCGTCGTGTGGGTCCAGGGCGACCAGGCCCGGTACGTGTCCACATCGGCCCACGGCGACTTCACGGTTCACGCCAGCAGCACGGTCCGCTGGGACGGCACCCACCCCAAGATCGTGTACCACAAGGACGGCGCCGGATCGCACGCGTTCCGCCTCGGCAACGCGAACGATGAGCCGGCGGAGAACCACTACGGCGTCTGGCAGTACCCGACGCTGGTCGGCTGGAACGGCTACCCCGCCGGGATACGCGACCTGCTCAGCAACGCCAACTTCGGCAGCGCCCTCTTCGACCTCAAGGACAGCCGGTTCAACGGCATGCTCGAACGCGCCCTGCCGTCTGGCATCGCGTTCAACCCCAATGGGTGACAATCACCGCATGAACGTAGTCGCGCAGGTCGCCGCCCTGGTCGCCGGGCTGATCCACATCATGATCTTCACGATGGAGAGCGTGCTGTTCACCCGGCCAGCCGTACACGGAACGTTCGGCGTCAAGGCGAGCGACCTGCCCGCGGCGCGGCCGTGGGCGTTCAACCAGGGCTTCTACAACCTCTTCCTGGCGCTGGGCGCCATCGGCGGCCTGATCGTGGTGTGGGCGGGGTCTGACTCGGATGGCCGGGCGGTCGTGGTGTTCGCCTGCGCCAGCATGCTCGCCGCGGCGATCGTGCTGCTGGCCAGCAACCCGAAGATGGTGCGGGCGGCGGCGATCCAGGGGCTGGCGCCACTGGTCGCACTCGCTTTCGCGTTTCTCTGACGCGCCCGCCATTTGTTGACCCGCGTAATATTGTCGATTACCTTTAAATTTGAATAAACGCGGGCCGGTGGCCCTGCCTGCTCGCGAACGCGGAGGCGGGAGGTAGTCATGTCCACCTGGGACGCCACGACCTACGAGGCCAAAGACAACCTGCTCCGTGTGGTCCGCAACGAGGCCGAGCGCTTCCTCGCGCTCGCCAGCGACCCGGACCGCTGGACGGCGGCCACCGCCTGTCCGGGGTGGGAGGTGCGCGACCTCGTCGGCCACATCATCGACGTCACGGAGAGCTACTTCGTCGGCTTCGACGCGGCGCGCGGCGGCGGGCAGGTGCCCGACGCCCTCGGCGTGCGGGTCATGCAGGC
This sequence comes from Micromonospora sp. CPCC 205371, assembly GCF_026130045.1. GTDB lineage: Bacteria > Actinomycetota > Actinomycetes > Mycobacteriales > Micromonosporaceae > Phytohabitans. Next base: position 2,297 of record NZ_JAIBNX010000334.1, on the reverse strand, counting down.
CGGGTTGGACGACGGTGCCAAGGCGTTGCGCTCGCTGAGCCAGGATGAGGCGATCGGGCGGCTGCGCGGTGACTTCGCCAAGCTGATGGAGATGTGCGCGGTGCTCGGGCCGGACGAGTGGGGCGGCCTCGTCGTGCCGCACAAGTACATGGGGCCGCTACCGGCGTTCTTCTATCCGACCTTCCAGCTCATGGACTACGGCGTGCACTCGTGGGACATCCGGCAGGGCACCGGCAGGGCACACGGCCTGCACGGCGACGCCGCGGACCTGCTGGTGCCGTTCATGTTCATCCTGTGGCAGGCGACCACCAACCCGCCCGCCGAGGCCGAGGAGTGCCAGATCGGCGTGCGGGTCAACGCCGGCAACAACGCCGGTTCCTGGCGGGTCACGGCGGGTCCGGGCGGGCTGTCGTACGAGCCGGGCGCGGTCGACGACCTGCCGGCCACGCTCGACTTCGACCCGGGCAGCTTCGTGCTGACCGCGTTCGGGCGCAGCAACGCCGGCACTATCACCGGCGATGTGGCGGTGGCCGACCGCTACCTGAACCTGTTCTTCCGTATCTGAAGGGGGTAGCGATGACGGACTACGCGGCGATCGACGCCGACCGGGACGAGATCCGCAAGGAGCACCTGCGGGCCGACCGGCCGGCGAGCAGCGCGCGCGGCGTGCACCACGTCGCGCTGCTCAGCTCGGACGTGCGGCGCACGATCGAGTTCTACCAGGGTGTGCTGGAGTTTCCGCTCACCGAGATCTTCGAGAACCGCGACTACCGGGGCTCGAACCATTTCTTCTTCGACATCGGAAACGGTAATTTGCTGGCGTTCTTCGACTTTCCCGGTCTCGACCTCGGCCCGTACGCGGAGGTGCTGGGCGGCTTGCACCACATCGCCATCTCGGTCGAGCCGGACCGGTGGGAACGGCTGCGCGGCAAGCTCGACGAGGCGGGTGTGGAGTACCTGCTGGAGAGCGGGACGTCGATGTACTTCAAGGACCCGGACGGCGCCCGGGTCGAACTGATCGCGGACCCGCTCGGCGAGATGTACGGGAACGCCGTGCTCTGACCGGCTCGTGGCCGGCCCAGAGGAGCCCGACGACCGCCGCCGCCAGCAGCGCCGCCCAACGGTCGTGGGCGGCTTCCCAGCGCGGATCGCCGGGCGCGACCAGCATCGCGAGCCGCTCGGGCAGGCGGCTGAGCAGCAGCGCGAGGACCAGGGCCGCCGGTGCGGCGACCGCGCCCGCGCCGGCCGAGCCGTTGCGTGACCGGGCGGCGGCCAACGCCAGCGCGGCGCTCGCGAAGGCCGCCGCCTCCAGGCTGGCGTCCCACAGGGGCAGGCGGGCGGCGACCTCCTTGCCGGCGCCAACGACGGTGATCGCGACGACGGCCGCCCACCACACGGCCGCCGCGGCGAGCGCCACCGCCGCGCGCACGGCGTGCCGGACCACGCGGGGCGTCGGCGCGGTGGCGGCCATGCGGGCCGCCGGGTCGTCGAGCAGGAAGGCGACGCCGAGGGCGCCGCACAGGGCGGTGAGGCGCAGCAGCCGCACCAGATCTTCGCCGGACAGCACGACGGTCATGGCCGCCGGGACGGCGACGATCACCAGGCCGAAGCCGGCCGCCGCCAGGAACGGCGGCCAGCTCATCGCCCGTGCGGTCGGTGCCAGCAGCGCGGGTACTACCCGAGCGGTCACGCCAGACACGTGCCGCGCTCCTCCGCGGGCGGCGGCGGGGGCACCGGTACGCCGAAGATCTCACCGGCGCGCTCGGTGGGTGTGCCGGCTGCGCTCAGCTCGGCCCATGACCGCTTGACCGTCTCGGCGACCTCGGCGGCCGGCCGTTTCAGCAGCGCCAGCGCCACCGCCATCTCCCGGTCGGACACCGAGGTGAAGGCGTTGAAGCTCCGGTCGGAGAATGAAACCCCGCCTGTGCTGTTGGCGTCGACCTGGCGCAATCCCTCGGCGGCAAGCGGGGTGGCCTGCCCGGCGAGCCAACCGACCAGCACGCCGCGGGTGCCGCAGATGTTTCCGTCCGCGCCGTGCCCCTTGCGCGCCACGACCTCGAACGCCACCCGACCGGCGAACCCGATCTCGTCTTCGCCCTCACCCCAGCGGGTGCCGACGGTCACGGCGTTCGGCGTGCCGGCCGCGTCGTCGATGCGCCGCCCCGCCTCCGCCGCCGCGGCCCGGTCTTCGGGGCCGCTCACGAAGCCATCCGCCCGAGTGTCCTCCCTGGACACTCGCTGCCGGACCCCGGCCGGGCGGCGCCCCTCCTGGGCGGGGGCTGCCCGCAGCTCGGCCC
>NZ_JAIBNX010000333.1 GCF_026130045.1 Micromonospora sp. CPCC 205371 | reverse complement strand
GGGGGGCCCGCGGCGTGGGGGGGGGCGCGCCGTGGGGGGGCCGGCGCGGTGGGGGGGGCGGCCCCGTGAGGGGGCGCCGCGCCGTCGCGCCGCGCCGGCGCGGTGTTGCGGGCGCGGTGGGCTGCTGGGTCGCGGGCCGGAGGCGCTAGGTGAGGGCGTTCTTCAGGACCTTGCCCATCGCGTTGCGGGGGAGAGCATCCAAGACGTGGATCTCGCGGGGGCGTTTGTGGGGGGCCAGCTGGGTGGCCACCCACTCGGCCAGTTCCTCGGTGTCCGGCACGGCGCCGGGCGCGGCCACGATCCAGGCCACCACCCGTTCGCCGAGATCCGCGTCGGGGGCACCAGTCACCGCCGCCTCGGCGACCGCCGGGTGGTCCAGCAGCACGTTTTCGATCTCGCCGGCCCCGATTTTGTACCCGCCGCTCTTGATCAGGTCGGTGGCGCGGCGCCCCACGATCTTGATCGCGCCGTCATCGGTCCAGGTCGCTACGTCGCCCGTGTGGAACCAGCCGTCCCGCATCGCCTCGGCGGTCGCGTCGGGGCGGTTGAGGTACTCCAGGAAGAGGTTTGGCCCGCGGACCAGGATCTCGCCCACCTCGCCGGCCGTGTGCAGGTCGCGCCCCTCGTCGTCGACCAGCCGGACGTCGACGCCGGGCAGCGGGGGCCCGACGGTGCCGGGGACGCGGTCGCCGTCGGCGCGTACGGCGCAGTTCATCAAGGTTTCGGTCATGCCGTACCGCTCGACCACGCGCTGCCCCGTGGCCCGCGCGATGCGTTCGTGGTCGACTACCGGTAGCGCCGCTGAGCCGGAGACCAGCAGCCGGGCGCCGGCCAGCGCCGATGCCACGGAGGGGTCCACCGACGCCGCCTCGGCGAGCCGGTGGTACATCGTGGGCACTCCAAAGAGGACCGTCGCGGATGAGCGCAGCGCCGCCGCCACGGCAGCGGGGGAGAAGCGCCCGATGTGAAACGCCGTGCCACCGAGCCGCAGCGGGCCCAGCATCCCGAGGATGAGGCCGTGCACGTGGAAGAGGGGCAGCCCGTGCGCCACCGTGTCGTCGGCCGTCCACCGCCACGCCGAAGCGAGCGCGTCGAGGTTCGAAGCGATGGCCCTGTGGGGGAGGACCACGCCCTTGGGCGGGCCGGTGGTGCCCGAGGTGTAGACGATGAGGGCGGGCGCCGCAGGCGGGACGGGCGCCAGCTCGGCACCGGGAGTGACCGGAAGGGACTCGTCCAGTACCAGATCAGGCTCGCTGTCGCGGAGGATGTGCGCGACCTCGCGCTCTCCGGCCTTGGGGTTGAGCGGCACCACCGGCACCCCGGCGCGGAGCCCGGCCACGACGGCGACCACGGTCTCGACGTGCGGCCTGGCCCACACCGCGACCCGGCGCGCCCCGGCGATCGCGCCGGCCACCTCGGCGGTCCACCTATCGAGCTCTCGGTAGGTGGTGACCTCGTCGCCGAAGCGCAGAGCCGGCCGGTCGCTCAGGAGCGGGTCGGCAAGGCGCGGAAATAGTGTCACGGCAACCATCATGCAGGCCCTATCGTGGAGCCCGATGAGCGGGATTATGACGAAGTGGGCTGTCCTTCAGGAGCACCAGGTCGGCGAGCGAGACCTCGACGCGGCCGGTGCGGTCAGCGACGATGCCTTGGCGCGCTGGGTCGACGCCGCGCGCGAGGCGTACCTGGACGGCTGTCCCACCCTGCTCGCCGCCGGGCGGGAGCCTGGCGTGGCGCTGCGGCACCGCACGGCCGCGCTGCCCAGCGCCGCGCTGCTCGGCCGACCCGAAGACGTCGTGGTCACCGCGAGCGTCAAGGAGTTCCGGCCGGCGTCGTTCACGATCGCGGTGCGGGTGCGGCCGGGTGGCGGTGACCGGGAGATGCCCCTCAATGCCTCGTGCGTGATCCGGCTGGACGACACGGCGACGGGCGAGGCCCGAGAGCTGGGCAACGAGATCCGCGACGAGCTGATCGCCCTGGAGCAGGGCGCCAGCTACTACAACTAGCGGTCCGAGCGGGGTTCCCACGCCCCCATGTGGTGACCATCGGCCACACTCAAGCTCACGCTCCCCCGTGCGTATCGCAAACGGTGTGGCTGGCGGGCACTTACGCGGGAACCCCGTGGACGAAATCCAGCCTGTCGGACCCCGTGATACAAACGTTCATACACGCCCCACACACCTGCGAGGTTGGATGCGGTTCACGGTGCTCGGACCGGTGACGGTTGTCACCGCGGAGCACCAGCACCGGCTTCCGCGCGCGCAGACCCGCGGGTTGCTGGCATACATGCTGCTCAACCTCGGCCAGCGGGTGTCCCGTGAAGCGATGATCGAGGCCCTGTGGGGCGGTGCGGCGCCGTCGACCGCCAAGTCGCAGGTGCACAACGCGATCACTGTGATCCGGGCCCGCCTCGCCGAGCTGGGCGCCGGTGACGTGTTCGTGGGCGGGCCGTCCGGATACCAGCTGCTGGTGGAGCCCGACCAGGTCGACGCGGCGGCGTTCGAGGCGAAGGCCCGCCAGGCCCGGCAGGTGGCGGGCGCGGGCGGCCACGACGAGGCCGCCGCGCTGCTGCGCGAGGGCCTCGCGCTGTGGCAGGGTGCGCCGCTCGCCGACGCGAGCGGGTCCTACGTCGACGCCGCGCGCGCCCGGCTCGTCGAGCGCCGGCTGACCGCGTACGAGGACCTGGCCGACTCCGAGTTGGAGCTTGGGCGCGCCGAGGCGGTGGTCACCGAGATCGCGCCGCTCGTCGACGAGTACCCGATGCGGGAGCGGCTGCGGGCCCGGCAGATGACCGCGCTGTACCGCAGCGGCCGGCAGGTCGAGGCGCTGCAGAGCTACCGCGCGTACCGCACGCTGCTCGCCGAGCACGAGGGCCTCGACCCGGGGCGCGAGATCGCCGACCTGGAGAGCCTGATCCTGCGGGCGGAGCTGCCCGAGGCGCCCCAGCGGGCGCAGATGGCCGTGCCCGCTCTGCCGCTCCCGCCCACACCCGCCCTGCTGCCGCCCGACATCCCCGACTTCACGGGGCGGGCCGGCGAGGTCGACGCCGTCTACCGGCTGCTGACCGAGACTCGCCAGCCCACCGCGCTCGCGATCGCCGGCATCGCGGGCATGGGCGGCGTCGGCAAGACCACCCTGGCGGTACGGTCGGCGCACCTCGCCGCGACCGCCTACCCGGACGGCCAGCTCTACGTCAACCTGCGTGGTGCTCAGTCGAGCCCGCTCGACCCCGGTGACGTGCTCGCCAGGTTCCTGCGCGCGCTCGGCGTCGACAACCGCGCCATCCCGCACGACCTGGTGGAGCGCACCGAGCTGTACCGCAGCCGGGTGGCCGGCCGTCGCGTGCTGGTCGTGCTCGACAACGCCGCGTCCGAGGAGCAGATCCGCCCGCTGCTGCCCGGCGCGCCCACCTGTGCCGTGCTGATCACCAGCCGCGCCCGGCTCACCGGCGTCGAGGGCGCTCGCTGGATCGACCTTGAGGTGTTCAGCCCCGGCGAGGCGATCGAGCTGCTGGCGGTGGTGGCCGACGACGGCCGGGTCACGGCGCAGCGGTCGGACGCCGCCGAGATCGTGCGGCTGTGTGGCGGGCTGCCGCTGGCGGTACGGGTGGCCGGCGCGCGGCTGACCGCCCGGCCGACCTGGCGGCTGGCGCATCTGGCCCGGTTGCTCGGCGACGAGCGCCAGCGGCTCGACCGGCTGGCGACCGGCGACCTCGAGGTGCGCGCGTCGCTCGCCCTCAGCTACCAGGCGCTCGACCGCGAGTCCAGGCGGCTGCTGCGGCTGCTCGGCCTCTTCGACGTGCCGCACTTCTCCGCCTGGCTGGCCGCCGCCGTCCTGGAACGGCCCGTTGATGACGCCGCCGCTCACCTGGAGGCGCTGGTCGACGCGCAGCTGTTGAGCGGCACGGGCACCGACGAGGCCGGCCAGAACCGGTACCGCTTCCATGACCTGGTGCGGCTCTACGCCCGCGAGCGCGCGGAGCGCGAAGACAGCGAGCAGGACCGGTCCGCCGCGCTGGCGCGCGGGTTCGGGGGATGGCTCGCCGTCGCCGAGCGTTTGGCGGCTCGGGTACCGGGGCCGCCCTTCGCGCCGATCAGTGGCTCGGCACCACGGCCCGCTCTCGCCTGGGAGGACGACGGTGGCGACCCGCTGACGTGGTTCGACGCGGAGCGCAGCGTGCTGATCGCCGCGATCCGCCAGACCTGCGCGCTGGGCCTCGACGAGCTGGCTTTCGACCTGGCCGGGTGCATGGAGAAGTACTTCGACATCCGCGGCATGTACACCGAATGGCAGGCCATCAACACGCGGGTCATCGAGGTGTGCCGCGCGAGCGGCAACCTGCGCGGCGAGGCGGTCATGCGGCGCGGCCTCACCGAGGTCATCACCTGGAACACCATCGACCACACCGGCGAGGCGATGGTCCGGTTCGAGACCGAGGCGCACGAGCTGGTGGCGATGTTCGAGGCGCTGGGTGAGCGGCGCGGCATGTCCGACGCCGAGGACAACTGCGCGTGGGCCGCCTCGGCGAGGGGTGCCCCGGCCGAGGCGGTGGAGCATGGCCTGCGGGCGCTGCGCCTCGCCGAGGAGACCGGGCACATCGGGGGCGAGGCCCGCGCGCACGTCGCGATCGCGGTCGCCCGCAGCGAGCAACTCGACCTCATGGCCGCGTTCACGCATTTGACGCGGGCGTTGGAGCGGATACGCGCGTTGGGCAACCCGCGCTACGAGGCCGCCGTCCTTCAGTTCATGGGCATCGGGTACGTGCGGGCCGGCGACCTGGACTCGGCGGAGCGGGTACTGGAGGATTCGCTCGCGATCTCGCGAAGGCTGAGCGACAGCTACACCGAGGTGCTGACCATGCTGGAGCTGGCCCGCCTGTACCTGCGCCGGGGCGACCCGAGGGCGCGGACGGCGGCGGAGACCTCGCTCGCGTTGGGGCGCGAATACACCATGAGTCACCACGTCGCCGACTCGCTGGGCGTGCTCGGCGAGATCGAGTTGGCCGCCGGCCGGCCCGACAAGGCGGCCAAGCACCTGGAGGAGTCGGTGGCGCTGTGGCGCACCCGTGGCTGGCTGTCGTTCCTGGCGGGCGCCCTGGCGCAGCTGGGCAGGGCGTACACCGTGACCGACCCCGAGGCCGCGAAGGCGGTCTTCGACGAGGCGCGGGAGCTCTACCTCCGGCTGGACAACGCCGAGGCCGCGGCGGCCCTCCCCTGACCCCTCGCACGGGCGTCGTAGAGGAGCGCGGCGGCGGCGATCGCCAGCGCCCACACCATGTACCGGCCGGTCAGGAACAGCAGCACCACCACCGCGACCAGCGCCACCGTCGCCATCCGGTGCGCCCACGTTCCCCTGGGCAGCAGGTGCAGGGCGGCGGCCATGCCGAGCACGTATACCGTCGCGAAGCAGCCGGTCGTCAGCAGCACGGAGGGACGCGGGTCGACGCCGGTGACGGCGACCGCTCCGAGCGACACAGTGGATAGTCCAGCGACGACCGCGAGGCTGCGCCTGGGTACCGTGCCGGCCTCGCTGCCACGGGCGAACCAGGCGGGTAGCGCGCCATCGCGGCCGAGCGCGGCACCGAGCTTGGCGGCGCCCGCGAAGTAGGCGTTCATGGCGCCGAGGGTCAGCAGCAGTGCCGCCCCGGCGGCCAGTACCCGCACCTCGCCGCCGACCCCGATGGCGAGCAACTCGGCGAGCGGCGCGCCGGACGTGCCCGCGGCGGGGCCGAGTACCAGCACGCTCGCGGCGGCGATGGCGAAGTACAGCAGGCCGACCACGGCCACGGCGATGACTGTGGCGCGGGGCAGATCGCGTGCCGGGCGGCGGAAGTCGGCGGCCAGGTGGGTGACCGCTTCCCAGCCGGCGAAACCCCATACGAGTAGGGCGGCGGCGGGCCCGATGGCGAGCCAGCCGTGCGGCGCGAACGGCTGGAGGTTGGAAAGGCGCGCGTGCGGCAGCGCGGTGATTGTGGCGGTCACCAGCAGGACGACCAGCAGCGCGGCGAGTCCAAATTGGAGCCGGCCGGAGATCCGCAGCCCGCCCGCGTTGGTGGCGGTCACGAACGCGATCAGCAGCATCCCGGTGATGAGCGTCGTGCGCGTGCCGCCGCCGGCGGCTGCCGACACATACGCGCCGGCGAATATCGCGGCCGCGGGCGCGCCGGCTGGGATCGCGAAGTAGAAGCACCAGCCAACGACCGCCGCGGCGCGCGGGCCGGACGCCTGGCGCACGTATGTGGAGACGCCGCCCGGGTCAGGGTACCGGGCGCCGAGGGCCGCGGACGG